>CAYWJH010000003.1:0-79668 GCA_964458555.1 uncultured Spirochaetaceae bacterium
ACTTGGGCAGGTTGAACTCGACGCGCTTGCGGAAGTCGAAGAGCTTGTTCAGGAAAACGACCGAATCCGGATCGTTCTCCTGGTTCCGGCCACGAAACCTGATGATCGTACCCCTGATACACCGGTCGAGCGTCTTCTCGCTCCAGAACAGCGACGTGGGGTCCCGAAGGTTGTTGTCGACGGCGACGTGCCGCAGCAGGTTGAGCTCGCGGAACCGGAACCCCGATTCTTTGCCCTTCACGTAGAACTGCAGCCACGGGAAGCCGAACCCGCCGTTGCGCTGGATGAAGACGATGAAGGCGGTGAGTAGTGCCGCTACGATTCCAAGCGCTATCCACATCCCGTGGGGCTCCCCTCTCTTCGTGACCGTCGCCCGGACGCGCCGATGGTCCTGATTCGATCTTCGGCCGCTCGAATGGAGATCTGCACCATTTTCTCCACGGCGTGTATGGAGTATATCTGAGCGATGAACATGGGGAAAGAGTTTGCGCTTCTGTTCGCCGTTCTCTTCCTGCCCGGCATGATCGCGCAGGGAGGCTCGGTCGACCCTCAGGCGTTCGACAGCCTCTTCTACCACGTGCAGCTGCTCGCGACGGCGGTCCCGCAGATCCTGCTCGTCGTCGCGTTCAGCGAGCTGCGTCGGAAGGGCTCTGCACGCCGATTCGGCTGGACCGCTCCCTCGAAGGCCGACGTCCTCCCGACGCTCACCGCGCTTCTCGGCGTATGGGCGGTCGTGGGCGTGGTGTCGCTCGTCATCGGGGCGGTCGCCGGCGTCGATGGTGGAGTCGAACCGACCGTCGACTGGAGCTTCGAGCGAACCGAGCTGATTCCGGTGGCGCTCGTGTCGACCCTCGCGATCGGCTATCGTGAGGAGCTCTTCTACCGCGCCTACATCGCCGACCGAGCGCCGGAAGCCGGCCTGGATCGACGGCTCGCGCTCGCGGCGGGGGCGGTACTCTTCGCGACCGGGCACCTCTACCAGGGGGTGGCGGGGTTCGTCGTCGCGCTCGCCATCGGCCTCGTGCTCGCGGAGATCTACCTTCGCACGCGCAGCCTCCACGGCATCGCGGTCGCCCACGGCCTGTACAACTTCATGGTGCTCATCGCCTCGGGTTCTGCTTGAAGGATCGCGCGCGGCGCAGTATATATCGGGTAGGACTATGCAGACTCTGCTATATAGTCTCGAAGGGAGGACCCCCGATGAAACACACCGTACCCGCGCCGGCTCTCAGAATAACGCTGGTCGCGTTCATCATTGCTCTGCTGACGATCGCTCCCGTGGCCGCCGGCGGCCGCGGAGAAGACACCGCCGTCCCGCCCGAGGAGGCGCCCGCGGTGGAAGCTCCCGACGCGCCCTCGGCGACCGACGACGGCGACTCGGCCCCGGGGAACCCGTCGGCGACGATCCCCATGGACGGCGAAACGGCCGACCTCGTCGCCGCGATGGGCATGATGCCGTTCGAGGAGAAGATCCCGAGCGAGGACTTCTCGCTCGACCTGCTCTCCGGCGGCGAGACTTCGCTCTCCGAGCACACCGGCAAGGTGGTCTTCCTGAACTTCTGGGCCACGTGGTGCCCACCCTGCCGCGAAGAGATGCCTTCCATGCAGACCCTCTACGACGAGCTCGCCGACGAGGGTCTCGAAATCCTCGCGGTGAACGTGCTCGAGGACGCCGAGACCGCTCGCGGCTTCATAGACGAGGAAGGGTTCACCTACCCGGTCATGCTGGATACGAACGGCCGGGTCATGATGCGCTACGGCGTGCGCGCCTACCCCACGACGTACATCATCGACCGTGACGGCAACGTGCTCGGCGTGCGCCCCGGCTTCCACGACTGGGGCACGGACGCGATGCTCGCCTCGATGCGGACGTTGCTCGAGGCCGAATGACGCCCCCTACGCTCGCGCTGAGCTTCGCGGCGGGGCTGCTCTCGTTTCTCTCGCCGTGCATCGTGCCGCTCGTCCCCTCGTACCTCTCCTTCGTCGGCGGCGTCGCCGCGACCGAGGCGCGCGAATCGACCGTGCGGCGAGGCGTGGTCGTCCTTCGGACGGTGCTCTTCGTCCTGGGGTTCACGATCGTCTTCGTCGTCCTCGGCGTCGCTTTCTCCGGCTCGGGAGCGCTCTTTCGCAACACCGGTACGGTCATCAACGTGATCGCCGGGGCGGTAGTGATCCTGCTCGGGCTCAACATCATCTTCGACTTCTGGAAGTTCCTCAACGTCGAGCGGCGGGTTCACTTCGCAAAGCGTCCGGCCGGCCACGCCGGCGCGCTCGTGATCGGCATGGCGTTCGGCGCCGGGTGGACCCCGTGCATCGGGCCCATCCTCGCGAGCATCCTCCTGCTCGCCGGAACGAGCGGCAACGTAACCGCCGGGGCGCTCTATCTCGTCGCCTTCTCGCTCGGTCTGGGCGTACCGTTCCTGCTCGCCGGGATCTTCTTCGGCCGGGCGGCGGAGGGCCTTCGGCGTATCCGGCGGTACATCCCGGCGATCAAGGTCGCGAGCGGCGTACTGCTCGTCGTGATCGGGATCCTCATCGCCGTCGGACGGCTGCAGCAGCTATCGGCCCGCCTCATCGCCTGGGGGGCGCAGCTCTCCGCGTGGGACGCCGCGCACCCGGCGCTCAGCAACGCGCTGTTCGCGGGCGGCACCGCACTGGTGGGTTTGCTCCCGCTCGCGATCGTACTCATCGCTCGGGCCCGTCGAGCGCCGCCGCGCCGCGGCGTTGCGGGACTCGTCGTCGGCGGCGCGATCGCCGCCGCGGCGCTCACGCTCGCCGTGCTCAACCTCACCGACGTCGTGAGCATCGCCTCCTGGGTTTCCGGCTGGTTCCGCTTCACCGGTTTGTAGGCCGACGCAGCTGTACGCTCACGAGCCGCGTTCTATCGTCGCGATGATCCGCGGGCGCAACTCGGCGACCGAGATGATCGCGTCGATCGACCCGACCTGCCTGGCCCGCTCGATGTTGTGGATGTTGTCGAATCGCTGCGCGAGAGCGGTCTGCTTCTCCGCGTGGATCGCCCGGTAGACCTCGTCGAACTCGCGCTGCGTGAACGCAGGGTCGTTCTCGAGCCGGGACACCGCCTCAGCGTGGCGCGGATCCTCCTGCACCTCGCGCGTGACCTGGCGAGGGAAGACGA
Organism: uncultured Spirochaetaceae bacterium; assembly: GCA_964458555.1. GTDB lineage: Bacteria > Spirochaetota > Spirochaetia > DSM-27196 > SLST01 > SLST01. Next base: position 3,140 of record CAYWJH010000003.1, read on the forward strand.
CCGCCGCCGCCGGCGCCCCGCCGAGCACGGAGGCGAACGACCCCTCGAGCGCAAACGCGGTAAGCGAGCGATTGAGCGTCTTCGAGAAGACGACGTAGGCGCCGCCGTGGTAGCGCGCGACCACCACGAAGACGAGCGGCCCCCGGAAGTTCACGACCGCGCGGCCTATCTCCGCGCCGTACTCGAGCTGCAGCTTGCGCAGACTCTCCGGCGATCCGTCGAACCCGCTGAGGTTCGCGAGCACGACCACCGGCACCCGATCGCTCCACGCGTTGATCGCGCGCGCGACCTTCTTCGAGCTCTCCGGGAAGAGCGTGCCCCCGCTCCACGTCTCCGGGCCGTCGTGCGGAATGTCGCCGAGCCGCGCGAGCGGCCGGCTCTCGATGCCGACGAGCCCGACGCCGTACCCGCCCACGCGCGTCTCCCACGTGATCGCGGTCTCGGCGTCTTTCATGACGCTCCACCGCTCGAGGTGGCCGGCGTCGTCGTCCACGACCGCGTACATGAGCTGCCGCATGTCGAACGGCTTCTTCCGCTCGGGATTGAGGCGCTCGCTGAAGATGTCGCCGATCGTCGCAAACCCCTGCCCGTAGCGATCATCGTAGCGCGTCGCGCCCACGTCCCGGTCGGGTGTATCTGCGCTGTCGATCCTGCGGGGCGCGCTCTCGCCGGGCACGACGTAGGTGTAGCGGTAGTGCTGGAAGAGCACCCGGTACGCCTCGACGAGGTTCGGGACCCAGACCTGCGCCTGTCCGTTCGGGCCCATGATCCGCTCGACCCCGCCTATGTCGACGTTCGAGTCGGCGGAGACGCTGCCCGAGAAGTCGAGCGCCTTCTTCCCGGTGAGCAGCATGCTCGCGTCGTCGGTCATGATGAGCAGCCCGCGCGTGTGCATGAGCATCGTCGCCTCGGCGTTCCAGTAGCTCTGCGCGCCCACGTTGATGCCGTTGACGATGACATTGATCTCGCCGCCTCCCTGAGTGAACTCGACGATGCGTCGCAGCACCGCCGCGGTCCAGTCGAGGTTCTCGGTACCGCTCTCCATGTCGATCCGCGCGCCCGAGGAAATGGGAATCCACTCGACGGGGATCCCCTCGGAGTCGGCGAGGTCGAGCGCGGCGATCACGCGCCGGCACTCGTCCTCGGCGAGCGAGCCCATGTCGCGGGTGGCGTCCGAGAGTACGAGCACGCGCCGATACGAGAGGCCGGACGCGGGGTTCTGGTTGCGCACGATCCCGAAGACGACGTTGCTTTCGTTGTGGCCGTACGCCCGCCCCTTGACGCTCATCGTGCGCTGCGCACCTTCGTCGTCGACCTCGATGTCGTACTCCTCGAAGTCGCCGCGCGGGACGTTGAGGCTGACCGGATACCCGGTGTAGGTGATCATTTTCACGACTTCGTAGGGATAAACGTTGTTGCGCTGGCGGCTTCGGACCACGCTCGAGACGTAGCGGTCCATCGGCTTGTACGGCTCGTCGGAGGGCTTGCGGCTGCGCAGCGTGAACTGATCCTCGGAGATGTTGAGAAACAGCAGCTCGAGCTCGCGGATGACGTCCTCGCTCCACCGCTTGCGCCGCGTGTAGACGACGACCTTCTCCAAACCGAGCTCGCGGGTCCGCGGCACGATCCGGGTGCCGTACTCCTTGATCTGCGCGGCCGAGAGCGGAATGAGCGCGCGCACGTGGACAATGATTCGGTTCCAGAACAGTCGCCTGCGACGGTGCGCCTGCTCGCTTCGCATCTTGAAGGCGGCCTCCATGAAGACCTCGTCGAACTCGCTCACCCGCTCGATCTGGCCCGCCCTGCCGAGCTCCGGTGCCGATTCGCTCGCGGTCGCGAGCGCGAAGAGCCGTTCGTCACCCGGATTGTCGCGCGCGGTCACGGCGACGAGGAAGACCGCGTCCGACCGGTAGACGACGCGGAAGTCGAAGCGCTCGAGCCGGTGCACGCGCAGCTCGCGGTAGAAGAGCGGGCTGAAGTGTCTGCGCCGCTCGTCCTCCTGCCACCCGTCGATCCGGCGGTAGGTTCGGAAGTCGTTGCTCGTCCGTCCGCGGTAGACCCCCACGGAGAGCATCGCGACCTCGAGCGGGGTGGAGGCGTAGCGCGCGAAGAGCGCCTCGTCGGCAGCATCGTCGGCCGCACCGTCGGTCGCGTGGACGACGATCGCCTCCATGCCGTCGGCGCGAACCGACGGGTCCGAGCCGACCTCGGCGATCACCGCCTCGAGCCCCTCGACCGGCGACTCGCACACGATCACCACGCTTTCCAGGCCGTCGGCACGAACGACCGACACGTCGTGGCCCCCGGCGCGAACGCTCCGCACGAGCTCGAGCTCGCGGTCGCGAACGAGGTGCCGGGCGATCAGCTCCCGCGCGAGCCCGGCTTCGCCGCCGCCGTCTGCGCGCCACGCCTGCAGCAGCTCGTAGACGATGTACGGGCTCGCGTCGACGATCTCCTGCTCGATCGACCGGCGGGCGTCCGAGCCCTCCGCGAGATCGGCCAGCCTCGCGAGCTGCGACCGCACCCATTCGGTGCGCTGATGACGCACGGTGCGTACCGCGCTCTGCTCGTAGAGGTGGTAGCGCGCGTGCAGCGCGGCGTCGGCGAGCGACGGAGCGGCGATCTGGTGTAGCCGCACGATCTCGTCGAGCAGGCGCAGCAGGCCGTCGCTGCGCCCGGCGGGCACCTGCATGCCTTCGACGGTGAAGATCATGGTCCGCATCAGCTCGAGTCGGAGGGTGCGCTCGCGCTGCGTGCGCTGCATCCGATAGAAGGCGTCCCACGAACCGTCGAGCTCGAGGCCCCGCGGATAGCGCGCGAGCGCCGACTCGAGCGCGTCGACGAACTCCGCGGGCAGAGTCTCGTTGCCGTGCATCGCGTAGCGGAAGAAGATGTAGATGAGCTCCTGCCACGAAACCGGGCGGGCAAACTGCTCGGTGCTGATCCGCTCGCCGCTGAACACCGTGTCGACCGCCACCGACGTCTCGAGCGCGGCGTAGACGAGATCGAAGAGGCGCTCACGGTAGTCGGCGTGCTCCTCGACGAGCGCGAGCGCACGCTCGAACGCGCGCGCGGGATCCGCCGGGGCGTCGTAGCCGCTGAACAGCGCGCTCACGCCGGCGCACAGCCGCCACCACTCGCTCTCGTCGTCGGTAGCGACGGTTACGAAGCCCACGCGCGGCGCGGCGGGGGTGCCATCGGCCTCCTTTTCCTTCGCGGTCTCGAGGCTGACGAGGGCCTCGCCGGCGGCGACCTGCTGTCCGGGCGAGACGAGGATGTCACCGACTGTCCCCGACGACGGCGCCTCGATGATCATCTCCATCTTCATCGCCTCGAGGCTCAGCAGCCGATCGCCCTTCTCCACCGCCTGGCCGACCTCCACCGAAAGCCCGAGCACCACCGCCGGCGACGGCGCCTTGACCGCTCCCCCGGACTCCTGCTCGAGCACGACGGGTATGCCGTCCACCTCCACCTGGAGCGCATCGCCGCGCTCGATCGTCTGGATAGCGTATCGGCGCCCGGCGTAGGCGAGCCACGACTCGCCCTGCGACGAGACGTACTCGGCCGCGATCACGCCTTCGTCGGTTTCGAGCTCGTAGGCCGACGGGCTGACCCGGCGCACGGTAAAGGCGTACGTGTTCCCGTCGTAGCCAAAGCTCGCCTCGCGCGCTCCTGCCGACGGGATGCTGCGCGGGTAGCCGAAGTTCGAGATCTGGCGCTCGAAGACCGCGCGCTCGTCGGCGTCCTGCGCGACGTACGCCTCGATCGCCGCGGCGACGAGGGCGACGGGAACCTCTCCGCGCACGCGCGCCTCGGCGCGCTCGAGGAGCGCCTCGACGTACTTCGTATGGACCGAACCCGAAACGATCTCAGGCTGCGAGAGCAGGTGGAGCAGAAACGCCTTGTTCGTCGTTCCGCCGGCGATCGCGATCCTCGTCTCGCGCAACGCGCGGCGCAGACGGGCGATCGCGTCCGGGCGGTCGGTTCCGTGGACGATGATCTTGGCGACCATCGAGTCGAAGAGCGAAGGAATCGTCGAGCCCTGCGCGATGCCCGAGTCGACACGGACGCCGGGGCCCGCGGCCGGTCGGAAGTGCCGCACGAAGCCGGGCGCCGGCGTGAAGTCGCGGTCCGGGTCCTCGGCGTTCAGCCGCGCCTCGAGCACGACGCCCCGCGCACGCTTCTCGGGGAACCGCAGCTCGTTACCGAAGGCGACGTCGATCTGGCCCTTCACGAGGTCGACTCCGTAGAGGATCTCGGTGATCGGGTGCTCGACCTGCAGGCGCGTGTTCACCTCCATGAAGTAGAACGCGTCGCGCTCGATATCGAAGAGGAACTCCACGGTGCCGGCGCTCTCGTAGTCTGCCGCTTCGACGAGCCTCGCCGCCGCGGCCTCGATCTCGCCGATCTGCGCCTCGTCCATGCCCGGCGGTGGGGTCTCTTCGATGATCTTCTGGTTGCGTCGCTGGACCGAACAGTCGCGCACGCCGAAGGTGTAGACGTTGCCGTGACGGTCGCGGATGCACTGGACCTCGAGGTGGCGGCCGGTGCGCACGAGCCGCTCGATGAAAACGATCTCGTCGCCGGTGATGCGCTTCGTCTCCTCGCGCGCCGAGGCGAGCTGCCGCTCGAGCTCCTGCGGCGTGAGCACGAACCGAATGCCGCGCCCGCCGCCGGCGTGCGCCGCCTTGACGATCACCGGATAGCCGATCTCCTCGGCGACCGTACGCGCGTCGGCGAGATCCCCGATCGCACGCTTGCTCCACGGCAGGATAGGCACGCCGGAGCGCTCGGCGAGGTCCTTCGCGGCGATCTTGTCGCCGAGCAGCCGCATCGCCTCGTGATCGGGACCGAGAAAGACGAGACCGGCATCCGCGACGAGCCGGGCGAACTCGGCGTCCTCGCTGACGAAACCCCACCCCGCCCAGACGCCGTCGCACCCGGTGCGCTCGAGACCGGCGAGCAGGACCTCGTGGTCGAGGTAGACCGTTCCCGCCTGGGTCGCGCCGGGAACGGTGCGGAACGGAACGGCCTCGTCGGCCTCGCGCGCGAAGAGCGCATCGGCCTCCTCATCGAGATGGAAGGCCACCGTCGTGACGGCGGTGCCGTGCGCCTCGTTATACTCCCTGACCGCGCGCAGGAAGCGGATCGCCGGCTCGCCTCTATTGACAATCCCGATCCTGCTCGACGCGTGCAGGACCGGCTTCGTATTCGCTTCGGGCATATTCCAATCCTCAGGTCGCGAGTATAGTACATGATTTCCCGGCCGGTCGACCGGGACGACGGCGAGACGCCCATTGCGCAAGCACCGATCGTAGCTTATCATTTTCGGAATCATTGACACCCGCTGGAGGATCCATGAGTGATATCAAGCAACTGCTCCCGCATCGTGACCCTTTCCTCTACGTCGATCGGCTCGAGACGGTGAGCGAGGAGCGGATCGTCGGCTTTCGCACGTTCGCGGAGGGCGAGTACTTCTTCGCGGGCCACTTCCCCGACTACCCCGTCGTCCCGGGCGTCATCCTCGTCGAGACGATGGCCCAATGCGGCGGGGCCGGCGTCAGCAAGCTCGGCATCCTCGGCGACAAGCTCTTCTTCCTCGCGACGGTGGACAAGGCGAAGTTCCGCAAGCAGGTCCGGCCGAACGACGAGGTCCGCCTCGAAATCGAGAACGTCAAGATCTCGAAGCGCATGCTCAAGCAGAGCGGGAAGGCGTACGTGGGCGACGAGGTCGCCGCGGAGGCGGAGTGGATGTGCCTCGTAGGAGACGCTCCCGCGTAGGAGGAAGCATGGAAGCGCCGAAGACGCACGACACGGTTCCCAAGCGAATCCACCGCGTCGCGGTTACGAAGCCGAACGAGGTGGCCCTCTACAGCAAGGACGGACACGACGCCTACGTCCCCCTGCGCTTCGCCGAGCTCTGGAGCGAGGTGCGCGCGCTCGGTTGTGCCTTCCTCGACCTGGGCGTCGGGCGCGGGAACCACGTCGGCATCATGAGCGACAACGGGCCGGACTGGATCGAGACCGATCTGGCGCTCCTGTCGATCGGTGCGATCGACGTCCCGCGCGGGTCGGACTCGACCGCCGACGAGATGGGCTACATCCTCGGCCACGCCGATTGCCGTCTGGCCTTCGCCGAAAACGCCGCGCAGCTGGAGAAGATACTCTCGCAGAAGGGTCGCCTGCCGTTGCTCGAAACGCTCGTCGTCTTCGACGCCGGTGAGCTCGAGGACGGGTCCGCGCGCGATGGCGTCATCCTGCGCCGCTTCGACGCGCTGCGCGATCACGGGACGAAGATCGTCGGTGAACGGGGCGCCGATTTCGACGCGGAGCTCGCGAAGGGTGCCGTCGACGAGCTCGCCACGCTCCTCTACACGTCGGGCACGACCGGCGAGCCGAAGGGCGTGATGCTCACGCATCGCAGCTTCGTCTTTCAGATCGATCGCCTGCGCGAGGTGCTCTTCCTCGACGAGCGCGACATCTTTCTCAGCGTCCTGCCCATCTGGCACAGCTTCGAGCGGTCGGTCGAGTACATCGCGCTCGAACGCGGGTGCTCGCTCGCCTACTCGAAACCGGTCGGCGCGGTCATGCTCGCCGACATGGCCGAAATCCGCCCGACGTGGATGACCTCCGTCCCCCGTATCTGGGAGGGCGTGCGCGCGGCGGTCTACCGTAACGTGAACAAGCAGAGCCCGGTGAAGCGGATTCTGTTCCACTTCTTCGTGCGGATCGGCGAGGCGCACGCGAGCCTGCTCAACATGTTTCGCGGTCTGCTGCCGCAGTTCTCGCGCCGCAGCCGCGTCGTCGACATCGTACTAAGCGTCGTCCCGCTCGTCGTCCTCTCGCCGCTGAAGGCCCTCGGTGACGTGCTCGTGTTCTCGTCGCTCAAGGCGCGTCTCGGCGGTCGATTCGTCGCGGGCGTCTCCGGCGGCGGTGCGCTGCCGCCCTACGTCGATCGGTTCTTCCAGGCGGCAGGTATCAAGCTGCTCGAGGGCTACGGGCTCACCGAGACCGGTCCGGTCCTCGCAGTCCGCCACCAGCACCACCCGGTTCCGGGTACCGTGGGCCGGCTGCTGCCGGACATCGAGTACCGCGTCGTGGGCGACGACATGCAGGTGCTGCCGCCCGGCGAGAAGGGCGTCCTCTACGTGAAGAGCCCCCAGATCATGGAGGGCTACTACAAGAAGCCGGAGGAGACCTCGGCGGTCCTCAACGACGGCTGGCTGAACACCGGCGACATCGTCGTGTTCACGAACACCGGTGAGTTCACGATCCTCGGCCGCGCGAAGGAGACGATCGTCCTGCTCGGCGGCGAGAATATCGAACCCGTGCCGATCGAGGAGAAGCTCACGCAGAGCGGGCTCATCGACCAGGCGATGGTCGTGGGCCAGGACCGGAGATTTCTCGGCGCGCTCATCGTGCCGAACGACGAGGCGCTGCAAGCCTTCCTCGACGAGCAGGGGGTCGAGTACGTCGACCGCGAGGAGGCGCTCGAGAACCCGCAGGTGCAGGAACGGTTCCGCGACGAGATCAACGGCCTCGTGAGCACGAAGACCGGATTCAAGAGCTTCGAGCGCATCTTCCGGTTCAGGCTCCTGCCCGAGCATTTCGAGGTCGGCCGCGAGCTCACGCACACGCAGAAGATCCGCCGGTCGGTGGTCTACGGTATCTACGACGAGCAGATCTCCTCGATGTTCTCGTGATCGAACGCGGAGCGCTCCAGCACCGTCTGCGGCAGCTCGTGGCGAAGCTCCCGGCGGTTCAGGTGCAGAACCGCCTGATGGCGTGCACCGACCGCGACATCGCGCTCGCGCTCATGGGTATGACGCCGGCGGAGGCGCAGTCGATCGTGAGCCACGTGTCGTCCCGGAAGGCCTCGCGGGTGCTCGAGGAGCTCGCGCTCGAAGAGCGGCGCCGGGTCGAAGAGAGGCACGTCATCCACGCGCTGAACGTGGTCATCACATCGCTAGCGGGCGAGCGGTCGATCGCCGGACCGCGCAGCTACGTGCGTCCGCGCCGCACGGAGGACGGAGCGTCCGGGCGGCGGCGCTCGTAGAAACTGCTACTGACCGGGGAACACTCCTCTTGCGACCCCGCCGGACGCGGTGTATGCTTCGCGTCATCCTAACGAAGGGGGACATCATGAATCGTAAACATGTCCGGGTCGCGTCCGCAATCGTACTGATCGTCGCCGCACTGCTCGTCTTGAGCGGGTGTTCGACGATCGACAAGCGGCTCGCCGCGTCCGCGGACGCATCGCTCTCACCGGAGCCGCTTACGACGTGGGCGAGACCGGTCGAGATCACGTTTGAGCTCGGCGACGACATCGTCGGACAGGCGTCGTACCAGGTGATCTTCGGGATCTTCAAGACCGGCGAGGTTCCCGCAAGCGCCGGTGGCGGTTTGCTGTCGGCGAGCACGATGCTGCTCGGGAGCATCACCGGCAAGCAGGCGCAGGACCCGCAGATCAACACCGCGGCGTACAAGGCAGCACGGAGCGCAGAGGCCGACGGCATCTTCGTGACCGGGGTAGAGATCCAGGAGGACAGCTTCCTGCAGATCTACAAGCGCCGCGAAATCACGGTCAGGGGCAAGGCGCTCAACATCGTGAACCTCGGACAGGTCGACGCGGCGAGGGCGGACAACGCGCGCTACATCCGCCTGCTGCCCAACGGGGGCGTTTCGCTGCCCGAAGACTCGTCGGGAAGCTGGCTGCCGGTTCCGCAGGAGTAGAGACACAAGATTATTGCAGACGGGCTCGTAATCGAGCGAGCCCGCCTGTGCTCCGCTATCCGGGATGCCCGAACCGTGGTATCGTGGATGTGGAGCTATGAAAACGGAGCGCACCTTGCGGCGAGCCGTGCCCGTGGCGGTGGGATTGTTGTTGTTCGCACCCGCGTCGGCACAGGAGCCCGAGGTGTCGAGCAACACCGAGAGCTTCGTTTCGCTTCTCGAGCTCAACGTTTCGCCTCGCGTGGACGTTCCTCTTCAGTCGTCGGTCCGCCCGCTCTTCTCGCTCGGGTACGGCGCCGACCTCGCGGCCTCCGTTCCGCTCGAGCGCACCACGCTCGTCTCGCCTGCGCTCGCGCTCTCGTACACCCTGCTTCCCATCCGTGCCGAGTCGTCGCTCTCGATCATTCGCCTCGGGCTGGGGCCACGAGTCGTATACGAGGCCTCCAACCGCTTGCGCCTCTTCGCCGAGCTCTACGGCGGCGGCTACGCGAGCCTGTTCAACGAGACACCACGCCGCCCCGACGGCGCCGCGTACGAGGTCACGTCCGGGGTGTCCGGGTACGGGGCCGGCCGCGTGGGCGTGTCTTTCTTTCTCATGCCGTTCCTGAGCGCCGGGGTCCGGGTTGGTTACGAAAACCAGTTCGGACTCTACCAGAGCGCATCCGCGTCGCTGTCCGTGTCGATTCACGTAGACGGGTTCGAACGGAAGGTCCGGGTCGAGCCCATCGAGATCCAGCCCATCTACCCGGTCCTCGTTCAGTACTACGGCGACGCGAGCATTGGCAAAGCGCTCGTCAGCAACGATGAGCGGTTCCCGATACGCGAGGTCACCCTCGAGGTCGCCGTGCCGGGCTACGTTACCAGACCGATGGCGGTGGCGGTCGTGGAGGAGCTCGCGCCGGGCGAACAAGCGCACGCCGAGCTGTCGACGCTTTTCAGCGACAGGGTCCTCGAGAATCTCGAAGCCCGTCAGACCTCGGCGACCCTCGTCGCACGGTACACGCTGAGCGGACAACAGTACAAGACGGTCCGCGACGTCCGATTGCGGCTGTACAACAGGAACGCGCTCACATGGGACGACGACCGGAAGGCCGCCGCCTTCGTGACGCCCCGCGACGCCGAGATCCGTACCTTCGCAACGTCGGCCGTCTCGATCGCCAGGGGCGAGGGCCCCACCGCGCTGAATCTGAACCTGCGCGTCGCGATGGCGGTCTACGAGGCGCTCGCCGTGCACGGACTGGCGTACGTGGTCGATCCGGACACCCCGGCGTACCAAGACGCGTCCACCGACACCGCGATCGTCGACTACCTGCAGTTTGCCGGCGAAACGCTCGCGTTTCACGGGGGCGACTGCGACGATCTCTCCATCCTCTACGCGTCGGCGCTCGAGTCTGTCGGTGTTCCCACGGCGTTCATCACGATTCCGGGCCACATTTTCACCGCCTTCTCGACGGGAACAAGCGTCGATGAGGCGATGCGGACCTTCGGCGACGACTCGCTCGTCATCGACCACGACGGTACCGCCTGGATCCCGGTCGAGATGACCGCGATCGGCCGGTCGTTTCGCGAGGCGTGGCGAATCGGAGCGGACCAGTGGCGCACCCGCAGCAGAGAAGGGCTCGACGTCGCGGAAGACGGGCAGGGTTCCGGCTTCTACCCCACCCGCGAGAGCTGGGAGGTCTATCCGCCGGCCGGAACACCGGGCGACGTGAGCCGGCCCGTCGCGGTCGACCACGAAGCCCTTCGCCTCGCGTACCACGAGACGATCGCGGACGTGCTCAACGCCCGGCTCGCTCCGCAGGTCGCGCGGCTGGAGGAACAGCTGCGTACGACGCGGACTCCCGAACGCGTCCGGAATCGTCTCGGCGCGCTCTACGCGCGATACGGACTGCTCGACGAGGCCGTCCGCATCCTCGAGCCGCTCGCCGAAGAGACCGGGCACCCACCGGCGCTCGTCAATCTGGGAGGCGTCAGGTTCCTCCAGGGTCGGTTTGAGGAGGCCCGCGCGCTCTACGAAGAGGCCGCACGCTCCGATCCCGGGAACCCCGTCGTACTCGTCGGCCTCGCGAAGGTGGCCTACGAGCTCGACGACATGGGGGCGTTGCGCAGTCACTTTGCGAACCTCGAGCGCGCCGATCCGGCGCTGAGCGAGGAGTTCTCCTACCTCGCGATCGACGGCGGCAACGACGACAACGGCGCGCGAGCGTCGGAGGTCGACGTCTCGCGGACGCGCGTGGTGTGGGAGGACCCGGTCGAATGAGGCCCCCGACGGCGCCCCCGAGGAGGATGAGACGAACGGCCGTCGCCGCCGTTCGGGTCGGGGGAGGACTCCTCGTCGTGCTCCTTCTGCTCGCGACCTGCACCAACCCGATCAAGGAGACCGTCGAGGCGGTCGTCGAGCAGTATTCGCGGCCCCGGGCCGAGCCGAACATCACGAACGGCTGGGGCATCGCACCGGACACGGCTATCGTCGTCGCGTTCAGCGAAACGATCGATACCTCGACGGTCGAGCTCTCCGGGACGCTCGTCGCCGAAAGCGACGGGGGTGTCTGGAGCCGGACCGCCGAACCCGACGATACGCTCACCGTCGCGCCGACCTCGACCTGGAGCGTGGCCGGCGCGAAGACGCTCACCATCCGGGCGAGCGACACGCAGACCTACGAGCTCGAGCCGCTCGAGCTGGAGTACCGCGTGCTGGACGGCGGGCTGTACGTCCACGCCGCCCGCGGCAACGACGACAACCCGGGCACGAGCGACCTCCCCAAGCGGACCATCGGGGGCGCCGTGGAGAACGCGGAGCTCGTCTACGACACGGCCGACGTGCGGATCGCCGAGGGGACGTACAACGAAGAAGGCACGATCACGGTAGAGAGGGACTTGCGCTTCCTCGGCGGCTACGACGAGGCCGACTGGGGCGTTCGGGAGTCGGACGCCCGCTGGGCGGTGGACGACGGAACGGTCGCTCAGTACCCAACGACGGTCCGCGTCGACGACACAATCGTGTTCAACGTGAACGGGGACGAGATCGAGGTTCTTCTCGAACACCTCTCCGTAGAGAACGCGACGCTCGGCGGGTCCTCGGCCACGAACGGCGTGTTTGCGCTCGCGAGCGGCGTCACGCTGCGCTCGGTCCGCGTGACCGGGGGCCGTGGATCGACGGCATCCGGCGTCGCGACGAACGGCGGCGCGATCGTGCTCGAACACGCGGACGTGCACGGCGCCGACCAGGGGAACGGGACCGGCGTGCTCGTCGGAAGCGGGACCCTCGCCGTCGCCGGGAGCAGAATCGACGGAGGCGCGGCGGGGACGGACGACGACACCACCGGTGTCGTTCTTCAGGGCGCGATCGCGACGATCGACGCGAGCTTCGTCTACGGCGGGGACGCGTGGTCGAAGGCGACCGGAGTCTTCTGCGACGCGGACTCCGAGCTCACGCTCACCAATTCCGTCGTGCTCGGCGGTAGCTCGAAGGAGGACTCGTCGACCGACGGCATCATCGTCCGCGGCTCGTCGGCGGTTCTGCGCAACAACACGATCGGCTCCGGCACGGTGCTGTTCGGAACCAATACCGACGGCTCGGTGGGGATCTCGCTCGTCGACATCGTGGAGGCGAGCGTCGATAACAACATCATCTTCACCGAGTCCGGCGCCGAAGAGGTGCGCCGCTACGGAGTCGAAGCGCTTCCGAACTCCGCGCCGTCGAGCTTCCGCAACAACGCGATCTTCGCGCTCGGCGACGACCCCCTGACGGCGGTATTCGTGTGGGCAGGCGATCCCGCCGACGAGTTGGATCTCAACCAACTCAACGCCACAACGTTCGCGAGCGGCAACGTGGACGACGCCGGCGGGTCCGTCTTCGCGGACGCCGGCGCCGGCGACTACCGCCTCACCGGCGATACCTCGGTCGACATACGGCAGGGCGGGCTCGACGGCGAGGCGGAGGGTTGGGGCTTCACGACCGACAAGGACGGCGACCCGCGAACCAACCTCACCGACGGGCCGGACGACGAGCCCGAAAATCCAAATCCAGGAGCCGCCGGGTGGTCCATGGGCGCCTACGAGTACGATTGACCGGGTGGATGTCGGCCGGTGCGCCGCCCGCTCACAGCTCGGTCCCGCCGCGAACGAAGGTGTCGCTGTAGCCGCGCGCCCGCAGCCAGACCAGCAGCGTGCCCGTCTCGTCGCGCTCGAGCGGCCCGACGAGCACGCGGTAGATCGTACGGTCGTCGCGCTCGAGAGGCAGCACGCTCATCGGATAGGTGGGCGAGAGCGCGTTCACCGCGACCCGTGCCGTCTCGGGGTTCGAGTACGCCCCGATCTGCAGGTAGTACGCCTCTGCGGCGAGCCGGTCGACCACCGGGAGATCGTCGCGTACGACCTCGCGTCCGGGTCGGGGCTCCGGAGCGCGTTCGGGCTCCGCTTCCGGTTCCCGCTCATCGGCCCGCGGCGGTTCGGCGGGCGCGGCCCGCTCCGGAGCCTCGGTGACGGCCGTCTCAGGCGTCCGCGGCCGGGCCTCGGCGAGATCCGCCGTTTCGATGTCGTCGCCGGCGGCCGCGGGCCCTGCAGCCTCGCGCTCGAGAATCGACTCCTCGTCGGGTTCAGGCGCTTCGGGCGGACGGAAGTCCGCCGGCTCGAGCGCGAGGATCGCGTCTCCCGGTACCGCCTCCGGGCGCTCGAGCGAATCCTCGGTCTCGGCCGTCTCTTCGCCGACCTCTTCCTCTGCGACGCGCGGCAGCTCGGGTTCGGCCGCGAGCTCGGCCGGGGTCGACGGGCGCACCGGTGGCTCAGCCGACGGGATGTCGGCGAGCTCGGCGCGTTCCTCTTCGGGCGCTGCGGCCTCCGCGAACGGTCCACGCGGATCCGCGGCGTCTCCGGGCACGATCCGCACGAGCCCCGGACCGGTCGGACGCGCGTCTTCGCCCGGCGCCGCCTCGGGCAGCCGGACCGCAGGCGTCCCCTCCGCGGGCGTCGGTGGCGCGGCGAGCCCTTCGTAGTTCGGGCGATCCTCGGGCGGAACGGTGGCTTCGGCGAGTCGTACGTCGAGGTCCTCCGGCGCCGCCTGCAGCGGAGCGAGTCCGGCGAGTGACGGCCGCTCGACCGGGGGCGGAGACACCTGGGGCAGCTCGGCGATCGCAGGCGGCTCGTCGGGACGGCCGACCGAACGGAAGCCGACGTCGCCGCGCTCGCCGACCGGCGCGGGATAGAGGTCCTTGCGCGGGAGACGGTCAACGACCGCACGAAGCGCCGTGTCGATCGCCCCGTCGCGGTACTCGGTCGCTTCGGCACCCTCCGCCCGGACGGCGGGCCGTTCGGGCGCGGGCGGCTGCGGCTCGTCCGCCGGTAGGGTGGGCTCCGGGCGAGTCTCGGGCACCGCCTGCGCGAGTCCCGGCACCGCGCGCTCTTCGGGCGCGACGAGGGGCTCGCCCGGCTCTGCGGGAGACGGGACGTCGACCGGCTCAGGCCTCGCGGACGGGAAAGCGGTCTCAGGACGCTCGAAGCTCTCCTGCGCCTGCCCGACGCTCGTGCGCGCGATGCCCGCGGCGACCCCGGACCGCGGCCCCGCCGCTGCAACCGCGGGCTTCTCGCGCTCCGGCTTGGCCGGCTCCGGCGCCGATTCGGGTTCGGGCTCTGGCTCCGGTTCGGGCTGTTCGGCGACCGCATCCTGCAGCGCGGGCGACGGCTCGAGCGCCTCGTCTGCCGTCCCGGCGACCGGTTGCGGCGGAGGAAGCGCGTCGACGAGCGAGTCGGCCGCGGCGAGCGGGTTGATGTCCGGATCCTGCGAAAGCGCGCGCTCGGTCGTCGAGTCGACGCTCGCAACGCCGCCGGTCGCGATCTCGGTGAGGCGCACGCGCGTCGCGCCGCCCGGATCGATCTCCAGCGATTCGGCGGCCTCCGGGGAGAGCACGAGGAACACACCGGACTCGCGCACGCTGTCGGTAACGATCACCCGCTCCGATCGGCCCGTCTCGAGGTTTCGGACGGTGACGAGCGTGTTCGGCGGCACGAGGTTCGACGCGCCGAAGAGCCCGGTAGGAAATCGGCCGAACGATCCGACCGTCGCAAGCCCCTCGTAGCTCTGCTGCGCGATGACCGTACCGGCAGAGAAGAGCAGTACGGCGATGAAGGCGAACCCTGCGGCGAATCGTCTGCTTACCATGCGGCGGTGTCCCCCGCGATCGTCTCGAGCGCGCTTTCGGCGGCGAGGCCTCCGAGCCGGTCGGCGATCGTCTGCGGCGTCAGTTCGGCGATACTCTCGAGGTCTTCGGACCGAAACGCGGTCCGCGCGAGCTCCTCCTCGGTCCTCGCGTCTACCACGGCGACGTGGACGGCGTCCGGGGCGAGCTCGCGCGCGGACACCGCGTCGAACGAGAGCTCGACGACGACGACGAAGCTGGCGCCTCCGTCACGCGCCTGGTCGATCGCGCGGTAGGTGTAGACCTCGTCGAGCGGGTCGATATCGAGGTCGAAGACGATATGCCCGGCTGAAAAGAAACGGTCCATCGCGCCCTGCTCGGTGCGGGCCGCGAGCGCCGCGCTCTGCTCGTGCTCGCTGCGCTGGCGTACCGACACCGCGATCGTCTCGCCGGCGAGCGGCGACAGCACGACCAGCCCGATGAAAACCACAATGACTGCTCTCGTTCCGTTCATGGCGCCCTCTCGGTAGAATACCTCTTCCTGATTATCGGCACCCGGCGCGCATCTATGACCGGCATTTCCATCGGTCGGCCGGCGACGGTGCGTATTGATGATTTGCGGGTGAGGTGGTAGCTTTCGGGCATATCAACGCCTTCGGGCACCCACGAAGGGGATTCTCACGCGTGAGCGATTCACACGACCATCACGATCCGAGCGAAGATACGAGGGCTCAGGGCACCGACACCGGGCAACAACACCCGGATCGCGGCGCGCCGCAGCAGAGCGCCGAGGCCGCCCGCGAGGCACCCTCCGACGACACGGTCTCGCTGCTCGACCTCATCGCCGTCCTGGCAAAGCGCTGGAAGCTGATCTTCTTCACGACGTTCTTCGCCGCGATCGGGATCGTGCTGTTCTCGTTGTACACCATCCGCCTGCCCGACGACGCGCCCAACAACCCGCTGCCGAATTTCTACGAGTCGGAGGCGCAGGTTCTCATCAGGGAGTCCGACGGCAACTCGGGCATCGGGTCGGCCCTCGGTGGGGCGCAGCAGGACAGCATCGCAGGCCTTATTGTCACCGACAGAAACAGCGGCAGCAACAGCTCCGCTCTTGTCCAGCATCTCCTGACCAGCAGGGCGCTGATGGACGAGATCATCGAGGAGTTCGCCCTGCTCGAACGGTTTTCCGGGGCGGAGTTTCCGCGCATGGCCGCTCGAAACGCGATACGGGGTGGGCTGACGGCCGAGTACCAGCAACAGAGCGGAGTGCTGACCATCACCTTCCAGCACAGCGATCCGGTCTTCGCGACCGATGTACTGCAGCGTGTCGTCACGCTGCTCGAGGAACGCTTCACCTACCTCACGCGCGACGACGCGCGCGCGCGCACCGAAGCAATCGAAGATCAGATCCAGCGCCTGGAAGACGACCTGCAGCAGGCTCGCGCGGCGCTGCGCGACTTTCAGGAGCAATACGGGGTCGTGGATCCGAGTAGTCAGGGCCAGCAGACGCTCGACCTGATTTCCCAGTTTCGCCGGCAGAAGTTCGAGCTCGAGCTCGAGCGCGAGCAGATCCACGAGCTCGTCCAGGATCGCGACGACCCGCAGATCAGGCGAATCAACCAGAACATCCGGCGGATCGAGGAGCTCATCGCCGAGCTCGAGAGCGGCTACCGCCTCTACTCGCCCATCAGCATCCCGCTCGACCAGGTTGGCCGGCTCACCGCGGAGTACAACGACCTCGAGCGCGACCTCGCGCTCAAGGAGCAGATCTACGCGAGTTTCCAGTCGGAACTCGTGCAGACGCGTGTCGAAAGCCAGGACACCTCGCGACTCTTCCAGGTGATCGAGCCTCCGGAGGTGCCGGAGGCGAAGGCGGGGCCGAGCCGTGGGACGATCTCGATGATCGTGACCATAACCGCGTTCTTCCTCGCGGTCTTCACGGCCTTCATCATGGAGTACTTCTCCCGCGCGAAGCACGATCCGTGGGAGTCCCGGAAGATCGAGCTGATCAAGGACCAGTTCCGCCTCCACAAGCGGCAATGAGCTTCTACGTCGTCAGCGTTCGCCCTCGTGAAGAGGCCAGGTTCCTCGCGGTCGCACGAGACCGCATCGGCGATGAGCGCGTGCGATTCCACTGGCCCCGCCGCAAACTGACGATCCGCCGCCGGGGAAGGCGCGAAGAATCGCTCGCCCCGGTCTTCCCCGGTTACGTATTCCTCGAGACCGATCGCATCGACGAGGAAATCTTCTCGACCGTTAAGCGCCTGCCCGGCTTCTACCGATTCTTAGAGAGAAACGATCGTATCCGACCGCTGGCCGGGAACGATATGGAGCTGGTGGCGCACTTCGTCAAGTTTGGCGACGTGATCGGGAAGAGCACGGTCACCTTCGACGAGAACTCCCGCATCGAGGTCAAGGACGGACCGCTCGCCGGCCTCGAGGGCAGAATCGTCAAGGTGGACAGACGGAAGCAGCGGGCGAAGGTCCGCCTCGACCTCTACGAGGACAGCTTCCTCGTCGACTTCGGATTCGAGTTGCTCGACCCCGCCGGCTCCCCGCAATCGGAGAGCTGAGCGAGCGAATGCAGAAGAGCACGAACAGGATCTATATCATCGGCGCCGGCTTCGCCGGAGCCTCGATTGCCGCAGAGATCAGACGCAAGGGCATCCTCGGTCACGTCGTGGCCTTCCTCGACGACGATCGCGAGAAGATCGGCACGAGGATCGAGGGTACGCCTGTTCTCGGCCCGATCGACGCGGTGATCGACCTCCTCCAGCGGACCCCCGCGGACGAGGCGTTGATCGCGATGCCCGGCGCGAGCCGGGAGCGGCTCAAGCAGATCTACCTCGTTCTGCTCCGCGCGGGCTTCGCACGAATACGGATCCTTCCGTCGGTCGCGGAGCTCGTCGACGGCGAGGCACACCTGATCCAGACCCGCGAAATCAACCCCGAGGACCTCCTCGGACGCAACCCCGTCCGGATCAGTCTGCGCGAGAGCCTCGCCTACCTCCGCGGCCGACGCGTGCTCATCACCGGCGCCGGCGGGAGCATCGGAAGCGAGCTCGCGCGGCAACTCCTCTCCGGCGGAGCCGAACGGCTCTACCTCTTCGACCACGGCGAGAACGCGCTCTACGAGATCGAGCGCGAGCTGCGGCTGCTCCAGGAAGAGGGTGTAGGCGATCACGCGACGATCGTCCCCGTGGTAGGAGAGCTCCAGGACGCCGACTACATGCGGTTCATCCTCGGTCGGCTACGAGCCGATGTCGTCTTCCACGCCGCGGCGCACAAGCACGTGCCCATGATGGAGGCGAACCCGGTCGAGGCGGTGAAGAACAACGTCTTCGGAACCGAGCACCTCGTTCGGGCCGCCCGCGAGGCGGGCGTGAGGCGCTTCGTGATGATCTCCACCGACAAGGTGGTCGAACCCACCAGCGTCTACGGAGCGTCAAAGCGCATCGCCGAACAGATCGTGCTCGAGGAGAACGACCCGGACCACGCGTTCATGGTCGTCCGCTTCGGAAACGTGCTCGGGTCGACCGGGAGCATTATCCCGCTCTTCCGCAAACAGATCATGCGCGGCGGACCGGTGACGCTCACCCACCCCGACGTGACACGCTACTTCATGACGATAAGCGAGGCTGCCGCGCTCGTCCTGCAGGCCGGCGGGGTCGGGCGCCCTGGAGAGCTCTACATCCTCGATATGGGCGAGCCGGTGCGTATCCGGGATCTCGCCGAGCAGATGATCCGCTTCTACGGATTCGAGCCGCACGAGGACATCCGGATCGATGTCGTGGGTATGCGGCCCGGTGAGAAGATGCACGAGCGCCTCTACGAGGACGACGAGCGGCCCGAACCGACCGATCATCCTCGACTGAACCGCGTGACGAACGCGGAGCGGCTCGTCGACGATCTGCCCGCGCTGATCGAGACGCTACGCCCCATCTGCTTCTTCGACCCCGAGCAGCCCGACCGATACCGGCGGCGCAGGGCGCTGCGCGCTCAGCTCAGCGTACACGTACCGGGCCTGGAAGCACCGTGCGATGAACCCGAATACTGACGATCGGATCCCCTTCCACCGTCCGTCCCTCGGAACGGAAGAAGAGGAGGCGGTTCTGCGCGTCCTGCGCAGCGGCTGGCTCACCACCGCCGGCGAAGCGCGGGCGTTCGAGGCCGAGTTCGCCGAGGATGTGGGAGCCGCGCACGCGATCGCCGTGAACTCTGCGACCTCAGGGCTGCACCTCGCGCTCGAGGCCGTCGGGGTGGGCCCCGGCGACCGCGTGATCACCACGCCCTACACCTTCACGAGCTCAGCCGAGGTCATCCGGTACCTCGGCGCAGACCCGCTGTTCGTCGACGTCCGCGAGGACGACCTGAACATAGACCCGACGCTCGTGGCACGGGTGATCGAGACCGCCGGTCGCGCCCGCGCGGGCCGCTCGCCGGCTGACGCCGACGGCCCGGTGCGAGCGATCCTTCCGGTGCACATCGGCGGTCATCCGTGTGCAATCGAGCAGCTCTGCGAGATCGGCGAGACCGCCGCCGTCGCGGTCGTGGAGGACGCCGCACACGCCTTCCCCGCCGAGCGCAGTGGCCGCGCGCTGGGCACCTGGGGCGCGTGCGGCGTCTACAGCTTCTACGCGACGAAGACGATCACCACCGGCGAGGGCGGGATGGTCGTCACCGACGACGCTGGTCTGGCGGAGCGGATGTCGGTCATGCGACTGCACGGTATCGACCGGGAAGTCTGGGACCGGTATACGTCGACGAGACCGTCGTGGCAGTACTCCGTCGTCGAGGCCGGGTTCAAGTACAACATGCCGGACCTTCTCGCCGCGATCGGCCGTGTTCAGCTCACGAAGGCGCGCCGCTTCCTCGACGAGCGTCGCACGATCGCCCGTCGCTACCACGAGCTGCTCGGCGGGCGAGACTACTTCACCCTCCCCCTCGAGAGCGGCGAAAGCTCGTGGCACCTCTATCCGATCCGACTCCGGCTCGAGAGGCTCACGATCGACCGCGACGAGTTCATCGCGCGGCTCGCCGAAGCGGGCGTCGCCACGAGCGTCCACTACATCCCGTTGCACATCATGCCGTACTATCGCGAGCGCTACGGTTTGAAACCCGAGGATTTTCCGGTATCATGGGAGGCGTACCGGCGCGCGATCAGCCTGCCGATCTATCCGGGCTTGAGCGAGGAGGCTGTCGCCCGCGTGGCGGAGGCGGTCCTCGCGATCGGCGACGGCGCGCTCGCATAAAACCATGGCAGTAACGGTTCGGCAGGCGCTCAAGGGGCGCGGCGACTTCATAAGCGACATCTACACGCGCGATATGCTCTACGGGGCGACTATTCGTTCGCCGTACGCGCGTGCCTCGATCAGACGCATCTACCGGTCGAACCTCCCCGACGACGTGATCTGCATCACCGCGCACGACATCCCGGGCGCCAACGAGCTGCGCGTGCACGACGAGACGATGCCGCTGCTCGCCGAGAACGAGACCTCCTACGTAGGCGAGCCGGTAGCGATCCTCGCCGGGCCGAGCCAGCGCGCGGTCATCGCCGCGATGGAAAGCGTCGTCGTCGACTACGCGCAGCGCGGACCGACGTTCTCGTTCACCCGGCCGGCGTCGACGCATGTCATCGCGCGCCGCAGCGGCGAGCGGGGCGACGTAGAGGATGCCCTCGGCCGGAGCGTCGGCCGTGTCGAAGGCACCTACCGCACGAGCGTGCAGGAACACCTCTACAACGAGCCGCAGGGCGCGGTGGTGTCGCTCGAGAATCGCAGCTTCGTCGTCCGCTCGGCGACACAGTGGCCCTTTCACGTCCGATCCACGGTGGCCGCGGCGCTCGGGATTCCACCGACTCAATGCATCGTGCGGCCCACCGATCCCGGGATTGCGCTCGACGGCAAGCTCTGGTACCCCTCGATGGTCGCCGCGCACGCGGCGCTCCTCGCCCGCGCTACCGGTCGGCCGGTGAAGCTCGTCTACTCGAACATAGAGGACTTCCGTTTTACGCCGAAGCGGGCACCCTTTTCGATTCACTACGTCAGCGGGCTCACGCGCGACGGTGATCTCTGCGGGACGGACGTGGAGATCGTGTACAACGCCGGGGCCTACGGAGTCTTCACCGAAGAGATCTGCGAACGCGTCATGGCGAGTACCTTCGCCTCGTACGAATGCGCTCATCTGCGCGTCACGGTCACCGCCGTACGGACCAACCTTCCTCCACTCAACGTGCTCTCCGGATTCGGCTGCGCGTCTGCGTTCTTTGCCGGGGAGACGCACGTCGCGCGCATCGCAGAGGTCACGCAGATGGACCCGCTTCTGTGGCGCCGAAACAACGGTCTGCGCGAACGCAACGGAACGCGCGCGGCGACCTGGCACGCACGCGCGGCGCGGGTGCTCGGCGCGGCCGCGGAGACCAGCGACTTCAGCCGCAAGTTCGCCGCGTACGAGTTGCAGAAGAAGCGCCGGCAGGAGTTCGACGATCTGCGCAGGCCGACCCACGGCGTCGGTATCGCGGTCGGACAGCACGGCGGCGGGTTCATCGGGGACCACGAGCCGCGCCACGGCGGGACGGTAACCGTGCGTCTCGAGACCGACGGTTCGGCGGTGCTGCGTACGTCGGCGGTACCGGGTTCCCGATCGGTGCTCTCGGGCTGGCGCGAGAGCATGGCCCGGATTCTCGGTCTCGACTCGGCCGACGTTCGCATCGAGAACACGGACACCTCGCTCGTTCCGGATTCCGGACCGTCCACGCTTTCGCGCAACGTCGTCGTGGTCAGTCGGCTCGTCGAGCAGGCGTGCAACGCGATCCAGAAACAACGGTTTCGCTCGCCGCTTCCCATAGAGGTACGACGCAGCTACCGACCGGGACGCGCCTCGCGATTCGATCCGGAAACGCTCTCCGGGACTGCCTTCCCGCACGCCTCGCACGGGGCCGCCGTCGTGGAGGTGGCGGTCGATCCGGTGACCTTCGAGTCGACCGTCGAGAACGTCTGGCTCACCGTCGACGCCGGACACATCCTCAACGATGGCGAGGCGAAGCGCAGCCTCGAGATGAGCGTCTACCAGGCGCTCGAATGGGCCACGCACGAGATCGTGTCGTTTCGCAACGGGGCGATCGACCCGCGCAGCTACCTCGCCTACCGCAATATGGCAGACCCGGTGCTGCCGCGCATCCGCATTGCTCTGCTCGGCTCGCCCGAGCGCAGCCCGGAGGGTATCGGTGAGCTACCGCAGAACTGCATTCCGGCGGCGCTCGCGGCAGCGGTCAGCCAGGCGACCGGTCGCTATATGGACCGCATTCCCACGAATCCTGCGTTAATCCACGGCTACCTGGAGGCCGAATGAGGATCTTCTTCACCCTCAACGGCGAGGAGACGGAGATCGACGTCGAACCGTCGGAACTGCTCGTAGACGTACTGCGGCTGCGAATGGGGCTGCGCGGCGCGCGACCCGGATGTCTGCAGGGGCAGTGCGGGTCGTGCACGATCCTCTTCGACGGGATGCTCGCCGCAAGCTGCCTGATCCCCGCGTTTCGCGCCTACGGGGCCGATATCCTTACGATCGAAGGGCTGATGAACCGACGCGAGTACCAGGATATCGACCGTGGCTTCGAGCGTGCGGGTGCGCGTCCGTGCCGATTCTGCGCCGCGGGGAAGTTCCTGTCGGTCCACGCACTGCTGTCGAGCGGTTCCGACCTCTCAGACGAGTCGATCCGCGACACGCTCTCGGGCGTCTGGTGCCGCTGTACGACCCACGAACGGCTCGTACGCGGTATCCGCTACGCGGCCGACTACCGCCAGAGGAGGCGCCAGCGTGGCGGCTGACGGCATATCGGTCTACTTTCCCGAGACCATGGGCGAGCTCCTGCAGATCCACCGGCGGGAGCCGCGCGCGCTCGTCTATGCGGGGGGAACCTTCGTGCTCAGCCAGCGTGCCGGCCGGTTCGCCGACCTGCCACCGGCGGTGATCTCGCTGCAGGAGGTCGAGGAGCTCAGGCGCGTCTCGCGGACCGAGCGCTACGTCGAGCTCGGCGCGACGGTACCCATCCGGCAGATCCTGCATCTCGGCGAAAACAACATACCGGGCGCGCTCTACGAGGCGTTACGAAACATCGGCCCCCCGGCGGTCACCGGTCTCGCCACGCTCGGTGGGAATCTCGCGATCCCCGGACGCATTATGACCGCCGTACCGGTACTGACGCTCCTCGACGCCCGTGCCGAGCTGCGGCGTCAGGGAGGCAGCCGATGGCTCCCCGTGGGGCGGATCCATCGCGCCGACGGCAGCCTCGACCTGCAGCCGAACGAGATCATCACGCGCATCCGAACGCCGCTCTACCCGTGGACGACGGAGGTCTTTCGGCGCTTCGGCAGCGAACTCGCGCCGGACTCGGACCCGCTCACCTTCTGCGGGCTCGCGCGCGCGAACAATCGCATCGTCGAGGAGCTGCGAATCATCGGCTCGGTCGGGCA
This sequence comes from uncultured Spirochaetaceae bacterium, assembly GCA_964458555.1. Taxonomy (GTDB): domain Bacteria; phylum Spirochaetota; class Spirochaetia; order DSM-27196; family SLST01; genus SLST01. The sequence continues at coordinate 26,481 of CAYWJH010000003.1, forward strand.
GCCCCGGTTGCTGCGCAACAAGTCGATGGAGGCCGAGCTGGTCGGGCGCCGCCTGCCGCTGTCCGATCGCGACGTACGCCAGGCGATGGACGCGTACGGCGCCCCCGACGACGGTCTCTCTCCCATCCAGCGCGACCGGTTCCGACGACTGGTTCAGTGGCTGCTTCTCAACCTCCGTTGAGAAGCGGACCGACTCCTGTCGGTCATTGGTACATCAACTTGCGTTGAGTAACCGACGAACTGGCGTTCGCCACACTTCTCAACCTCCGTTGAGAAGCGGACCGACTCCTGTCGGCTGGACAGCGGCCGCTGGCCTCCGGTATAGTTGGGCCGAGTCCTGGGAGGGATGGTGGCGACCTTCGTAAGCCTGCACAACCATAGCGACTACAGCCTCCTCCGCGCGAGCTCCCGCGTCGGCGACCTCGTCTCGCGCGCGGCCGAGATCGGCATGCCTGCGCTCGCGATCACCGACGACGGCAACCTCTTCGGCGCGCTGCAGTTCTACACGGAGTGTCGACAGGCGGGCATTCAGCCGATCATCGGATGCGACTTCTACCTCGCGTCGGGGTCGCGCCACAGCAAGACCCAGGCCGACAGCGGCATGCGCGCCAATCGGCTCGTCCTCCTCGCGACGAGCGACCGCGGCTACCGGAACCTGATCAAGCTCACTTCCGCCGCCTACACCGAGGGCTTCTACTACCGGCCACGGATCGACGACGAGCTTCTCGAGCTCTACCACGAAGACCTCATCTGCCTGACCGGATCGGTCTCCGGCGACATACCGCGGCTCATCCTCATGAACCAGCAGGCAGAGGCCGAGGCGCGGGCGATCTGGTACCGCGATCTCTTCGGCGCCGAGAATTTCTACTTCGAGCTCAACGACCACGGGATTCCCGAGCAGGCGGTGCTCAATCGCACGCTGGTGGAGATGAGCGGGAGGCTCGACGTACCGCTCGTGGCGGCGAACGAATCGTACTACGTCTACGGTGAGGACGCGAACGCTCACGATACGCTGCTCTGCATCGGGTCGAGCAAGAAGAAGAACGATTCGAGCCGATTCCGGTTCAGCACGAGCGAGTTCTACCTCAAGAGCGGCGATGAGGTCGCCGCGCGGTTCGCCGATCATCCCGAGGCGATCGAGAACGGCGCGAAGATCGCCGAGCGATGCGCCTTCGAGATGGAGCTCCCCGGGCCCATGTTCCCGCACTACGAGATTCCCGAGGAGTTCGACGACCCGGACGCCTACCTGCGCCACCTCTCGAACGAGGGCCTGCGCGAACGCTACGGCACGATCAGCGAGGAGATGCAGAAGCGGCTCGACTACGAGCTCGACGTCATCATCTCCATGGGCTTCACCGGCTACTTCCTGATCGTCTGGGACTTCATCGCGTACGCGCGGAACAACGACATCCCGGTCGGGCCGGGCCGGGGGTCCGGCGCGGGCTCGATCGTCGCCTACTCGCTCAAGATCACCGACATCGATCCAATCAAGTACGGGCTGCTGTTCGAGCGTTTTCTCAACCCCGACCGGGTGAGCATGCCCGACTTCGACATCGACTTCTGCTACGAGCGTCGCGGCGAGGTCATCGACTACGTGACGCGGAAGTACGGCGAGGAGAAGGTGGGGCAGATCATCACCTTCGGGACGCTCAAGGCGCGCGCGGTCATCCGCGACGTCGCCCGCGCGCTCGATCTGCCGTTCGCCGAGGCCGACACGATCGCCAAGCTGATCCCGAAGGACCTCAAGATCACGATTTCCAAGGCGATCGAGCAGGTACCCGAGCTGCAGGAGATGATGGAGCGCGGCGGGATCCACAAGGAGCTCCTCGAGACGGGTATCAAGCTCGAGGGGCTGCACCGCCACGCGTCGACCCACGCGGCCGGAATCGTGATCGGGCGCGAGGAGCTCACGAGCTACGTTCCGCTCTACCGAGACCCGCGCACGGGGCAGATATCCACCCAGTACACGATGGACCTCCTCGAGGACTGCGGGCTCGTAAAGATGGACTTCCTCGGTCTGAAGACGCTCACGCTGATCGAGAACACGAAGAAGCTGATCGCTTCGCGCGGCGTCGACCTCGACCTCGACGCCATCCCGGACAACGACCGTATCACCTTCGCGATGCTCGGCCGCGGCGAGAGCAAATCCGTGTTTCAGTTCGAGAGCTCGGGCATGGCCGCGATCCTGAAACGCGCGCGACCGGGGCGCATCGAGGACCTCATCGCGTTGAACGCGCTCTACCGGCCGGGGCCCATGGAGAACATCGATCAGTTCGTCGACTCGAAGAACGGGAAGATGATGATCGAGTATCCGCTGCCGCGGCTCGAGAAGCCGCTCGAGGAGACGTACGGAGTCATCGTCTACCAGGAACAGGTGATGGAGATCGTCCAGATCGTGGCGGGCTTCTCGCTCGGTCAGGCCGATATCCTTCGCCGGGCGATGGGAAAGAAGAAGGTCGAGGAGATGGCGAAGATGCGCATCTCCTACATGGAGGGCGCACAGCAGCGGGGCATCAGCGTCAAGGACGCCGAGCGGATCTTCACGCTCCTCGAACCGTTCGCCGGCTACGGGTTCAACAAGTCCCACGCCGCCGCGTACTCGGTCCTCGCGTACAAGACGGCGTACCTCAAGGCCAACTACCCCGCCGAGTTCATGGCGGCGAATCTCACGAACGAAATCAACAACCCTGACACCTTCGCCGACTACATGGCCGAGACGACGCGGATGGGCATCGAGCTGCTGCCGCCGGACGTCAACCTCAGCGAGAAGTACTTCTCGGTCGCCGAGGGAAGGATCGTCTACGGCCTGGTGGGAATCAAGAACGTCGGCTCGGCAGCGGTCGACGCGATCGTCGCCGAGCGCGAGGCGGGCGGCCGCTACGAGAGCTTCATCGACTTCTGCGAGCGCATCGACACGAAGAGCGTCAACCGGAAGGTGATCGAGATGTTCGTCCAGTGCGGCCTCTTCGACGCGCTTCCCGTGGGCGGATCGATGTCCGCCGCACCCGCGGGTCCGAGCGCCACGCGCGCGCTCCTCATGGACAACCTCGACCGCGCGCTCGATTTCGCCGCTACGCGCCGCGAGGCGCGTGAGAGCGGGCAGGGCTCGCTCTTCGAAGACACCGACGAAATCGCATTCACCCTGGAGCCGACCGAGCCGTGGGCCGACCTGGAGCGACTCAACCGCGAGCGCGAGTATCTTGGCTTCTACTTCTCCGGTCATCCGCTCGACACCTACCGCCACGCGTGGCTGACGCGCACGACGCTCGACCTCTCGCGCGCGGCGAGCGCCAGCCCCGAACGCGTTCATCGCGTCGTCGGGCTGCTGAAGGGCGTGCGGGCGATCTACACCAAGAAAGGCACCATGATGGCGTTCGGGCAGCTGGAGGACTTCAACGATTCCATCGAGCTCGTCCTCTTCAGCGACGCCTACGAGGAGAGCCACGAGCTGCTCGTGGACGAGACGGTCGTCGGAGTCGAAGGTACGGTGGACACGAGCCGCGACCGCGTGCAATTCGTCGTCGAGAAGCTCGCTCCCCCCGAAGAGCTGCCCGACCGCGACGCCGGACAGCTCCACCTGCGGATCGCGCACGAGCACGCCTCCGAGGAGGAGCTCTACGAATTGCGCGCCTTCCTCCACGACAGACCGGGCGGCTGTTCGGTATACTTGCACGTAAACGGTACCGACGACGGCGACGAGTGCGTCATCCGCGCCTCGAGCCAGCTCATGGTCTCGTCACAACCGACGGCGGTGGCCGATATCGAGCGCCACCCCTTCGTGGAAGCCGTCTGGAAACAACTGGGGGACGAATGGACGTCATCAGAGTAATCATGCAACTGCTCAGCATCGTGCTGAGCCTCTACTCCTTCATCATCTTCGTGCGCATCATCCTGACCTGGTTTCAGGGCGCCGAGTTCGGCCAGATCACCGCCTTCCTCGCGCGCATCACCGACCCGTATATCAACTGGTTCCGCAGGTTCGACTTCCTGCGTATCGCCGGGGTCGACTTCTCGGTCATCGCGGCGCTCGTCGCGCTGTGGATCGTGCGCAGCATCGCCGTCAATATCGCGTACGCGGGAACCATCAGCTTCGGTATGATTCTCGCGATCGTGGTGAACGCCGTCGCCGGCGCCGTCTTCTTTTTCCTGACGCTGTTGCTCGTCCTCGCCGTGATCCGCCTGCTCGGCGCGTTGTTCGGCGCGAACACCGCCTCGCGGTTCTGGATCGTCGTCGATCAGATCATCGAGCCGCTCGTCCACCGGATCGTCACGCCCCTCGCGCGGGGGCGCGTGATCAGCTACCAGACCGCGCTCCTCGTGTTCGCCGGGATCGATCTCATTGTCATCGTCGCCGGCCGCTTCCTCGTCTCGCTCCTGGTGGGACTCCTGAGCGGCCTGCCGTTCTAGCGCAGATGCACGTCGCCGAGATCAGCCAGCCGGTCTCCGACCTCCCCGGCGTGGGGCCGGCGCGCGCGAAGGACCTCGCGCGGATCGGCGTCACGGCGATCGGCGACCTGCTGCTGCACGTTCCGCGCGGCTACGAAAACCGCCAGACGCACGTCCCGCTCGCGCAGGCGGCTCCCGACCAGCCGGTAAACACCGTCGCCGAAGTCGTCGCGCACAGCTACATGGGCGGCAGTGGCGGCAAGCGCACGCTGAAAGTCCACATCCGCGACGAGAGCGGTGTGGGTGCGCTCGTGTGCTTCGGGCGGAACTTCCTCGCGCGCTCGCTGCCGGAGGGCAAACGCATCCGCGTCTACGGGAGCTTCGCGCGCCGCTACGGCGACATCCAGGCGACGGCGTTCGAATTCGAACCGGCCGACGCCCCGCCGCGCAAGTTCGGCAGAATCCTGCCGATCTATCCGCTCGGCGGCCGGCTGACCCAGGGTGACCTGCGAAAGGCGACCGGCGCGGCCGTGAAGCGCTACGGGCGCAACGTCGAGGCCGAGGTTCCCGAGGAGCTGCGCCGTCGGCGAGGCCTTCTGCCGACCGCCGAGGCGCTCGAAGCGGTCCACCTCCCCGACACGGTCGAGCTCGCCGAGGAGGGGCGCCGGTCGCTCATCTACCTCGAGCTGTTCTACCTGCAGCTCGCGATCGGGCGGCGCGCGGCGCAACGATCGCAGAGCGAACGACCGGCGCGAGCGCTGCCTGGGGGGCTCGCGCGCCGATTGCTCGAGTCCCTACCGTTCGATCTCACCGACGATCAGCGCGCCGTCCTCGGGGAGATCACCGCCGAGCTCGAGGGCACGATCCCGATGGCGCGGCTGCTGCAGGGCGACGTCGGCAGCGGGAAGACGGTCGTCGCGCTCGCCTCCGCGCTGCCGGTGATCGAGTCGGGACAGCAGGTCGCGCTCATGGCGCCGACCGAGCTGCTCGCCCGCCAGCACGCCGACGCCGCTGCGCGGCTCTTCGCCGACGCCGGTCTCGACGTATCGGTGGGTCTGCTCTCGGGGACCGTTGCGCCGTCGGCGCGGCGCCCGCTGCTCGAGGCGGTCGCCACCGGCGCGGTCGACCTCGTGATTGGCACGCACGCGGTGTTTACCGACGAGGTCACCTTCCGTAACCTGCAGTACATCGTCATCGACGAACAGCACCGCTTCGGCGTGCTGCAACGCGTCGCGCTCATGGCAAAGGCCCGGAGACCCGACGTCCTCTTCATGACCGCCACGCCTATCCCGCGCACGCTCGCGCTGACCGTCTTCGGCGACATGCAGGTGAGCTCGATCAGGTCGATGCCGGCCGGGCGCAAGCCGATCGAAACGCACCTCGCCCGACACGGCAACGACCGCAAGGTCTACGACTTCGTCCGGCGCGAGCTCGCCGCCGGCAGGCAGGCATATTTCGTCTACCCGCGTATCGACGCTACCGGCTCGCTCGATCTCCGCGACGCCGAGTCGATGTGGCGGCGGCTCGACACGGAGGTCTACCCGGACCGCTCGGTCGGACTCGTGCACTCACGGATCCCCGACGAGGAGAAGCGCGACACGATGGAGCGCTTCCGACGGGGCGAGCTCGATGTGCTCGTCGCGACGAGCGTCGTGGAGGTGGGCGTCGATGTACCGAACGCCACGTGCATGGTCGTCGAGCACGCCGAACGGTTCGGCCTCGCGGCGTTGCACCAGCTCCGTGGGCGCGTGGGACGCGGGGAGCACCAGAGCTACTGCTTCCTCGTGTACGACGAGGAGCTCACCGATCTCGCGAAGGAGCGACTGAAGGTGATGCACCGTACGACCGACGGCTTCGAGATCGCCGAGGAGGACCTTCGGATCCGCGGACCCGGTGATATCGCCGGCACGCAGCAGGCCGGCTACCTGCGGTTCCGCGTGGCCGATCTGGGACGCGACATGGCGGTGATGAACGAGGCGCGAGACGACGCGTTCACCATCCTCGAACGGGACCCTCAGCTCGCCGAGCCGGAGCATCGGCCGCTCGCCGAGTCGCTCGATCGGGCGCAGGCGCAGAACCGGCACACGCCCTTCTCCTACCCGGAGGGCGGCGCCGAACAGGAGACGGTGTCGTGAGAATCACCGGCGGGGAGTTGGGCGGTCGCCGCGTCGAAGTGCCACCGGGCGTCATCCGCCCGGCGATGGACCGGATGCGCGAGTCGATATTCAACATCCTCAGTCCCCTCGAAGGTACCGCCTTCCTCGACCTCTTCTCCGGCTCGGGGATCATGGCGCTCGAGGCGATCTCGCGCGGTGCGACGCGGGCGACGCTGGTCGAACGCGACCGGGGCAAGCGACGCGTGCTGCTGCGGAACCTCGAGGTGGCATCGGAGTCGGTCTGTCCGAATCCCCGGGTGATCTTCACACCCGTGGAAGCGTTCGTCTCCCGGGAGAAGAACCGCTACGATACGATCTACCTCGATCCTCCGTTCGCGTATCGCCACAAGGCCGATCTGCTCGCACGCATCGTCGACGCGGGGCTCCTCGAGCCCGACGGCCGCCTGCTCATCCACTACCCGAAGGGCGACTCGCTGCCCGACCGTCTTGGAGAGGTCGAACGCGAGGACGAGCGGAGCTACGGCCACAGCACCGTACGGTTCTACCGCGCGCCGCTCGACCCGGAGGCGTAGGGCACCGGTGCGGCCGTTTTTTGGTATATTGGCCGGGCAAAGGAGAGATCGTGGCTCAGGAGAACCTCCATCTACCGCAGGGCACCGAGGCGTTCTACCTCGACGAGGCGTACGCCCACCGGAAACTCGTACGTACCTTCGAGGATCGCTGCGAGCTCTGGGCGTACCTTCCGGTGCAAACACCGGTCTACGACTTTCACGAGCTCTACCGTGGATTGCTCGACCGCGGCCGCGAGGCGATGACCTACCGGCTCGTCGATCGAGCCGGCGACCTGCTCGTCCTGCGCGCAGACATCACGCTCTTCCTCGCGAGGCAGATGGGTCTCGTGCTCGACGAGAAGGATCTGCCCGTACGCGTCTACTACGGCGATACGATCCTGCGCCACGAAGACCCCTACGACATCTCGCGAAACGAGTTCTTCCAGGTCGGCGCCGAGCTCATCGGTCCGACCGGTCTCGCAGCCGACGCGGAGGTGATGCTGCTGCTCTTCGACGCGCTCGACCACTGGAGCCAGAGCGACGTCGTGGTTCACATGGGGCACCGGGCCCTCCTCCGGGAGTACAACGAGTCGGGCGAGCTCGCGCCGGCAGTGGCCAGACGCGACTGGGGCGCCGCCCGCGAGCTGCTCGCGCGGCAGCAGGTGCCCGCCGATCAGATCGACACGCTTGTTCGCCTCTACGGGTTCATCGGCTCGCCGGACGAGCTGTCGGCGACGATCGAGCAGCTGCCCGTGCTCGGGACCGATGAACGCGCCACGCTCAATCACGTGCTCTCGCTCGCCGACGAGGTATCCGCGCTCGGCTACGGCGACAGGTTGCGGATCGATCTCAGCGAGGTAGGAAGCCAGGTGTACCACTCGGGCGTCGTCTTTCAGGCGTACGCGCCGGACACCGCCGCGCCCATCGCGAGCGGCGGCCGCTACGACGGTCTGCTCGCGCGCTTCGGTTTCGACGCCGCCTCGGTCGGCTTCTCCGTGATGCTGCGTCGGCTGCAGTCGCGCGCCGGCAGCGCTCCTCACCCGACCCCGAAGGTCGAGCGGGCGAATGCGGCGAGTTTTCGCGATCGGGTACGGGAAGCGCGACGCCTGCGCAACGACGGAAAGGTGGTGATGCTATGAGCGAACCCCTGACGCTCGCGCTGCCGAAGGGCCGCCTGCAGGAGCAGACCGAGACGCACCTCGCCGAGCGCGGCTTCCGCGTCACCTTCGAGAAACGGAAGCTGGTCGCCACCGACGAGAGCGGAACGATCAGGATTATGCTCGTCAAGAACAGCGATCTGCCCACCTACGTGCACCACGGCATCGCCGGCCTCGGGGTCTGCGGCACCGACGTGATCTACGAGAGCGGGTTCCCCTTCTTCGAGCTCACCGAGCTTCCCTTCGGCTCGACGCGGATGTGTCTCGCCGCGCACAAGGACTTCGACCCGGCGACCCACACCGGCCGTCTGCGCGCGGCGACGAAGTTCACCCGCTTTGCCCGCGACTACTTCCAGCGCAGCGGAATCGCCGCGGAGGTGATCCGACTCGGCGGTTCGGTCGAGCTCGCGCCGGTGCTCGGGCTCGCACCCTACATCGTCGATCTCGTCGAGACCGGGAACACGCTCCGCGCGCACGATCTGGAGGTCGTCGAGGAGCTCGCGCGGATCCGGGTCGTCCTGATCGCGAACCCCGCCTACTACAAGTTCCATTACAGGAGCATCGACTCGCTGGTCGATACTCTCAGTAGCGGGGGTTCGCATGAGTAGACGATCCGAGGTCGAACGGAACACGAAGGAGACTCGGATCCGCATTGCGGTGGATCTCGATCAACCAGCCGAACCGAGCGTATCGACCGGAGTACCGTTCTTCGACCACATGCTTACGGCGATGGCGTTTCACGGCCGCTTCGGTCTCGACGTCGCCGCGGAGGGCGACCTCGAGGTCGACCCGCACCACGTGGTCGAAGACACCGGCATCGTACTCGGCTCCTGCCTCGACCGAGTCTTCCGCGAGGGCGACGCGATCAACCGTTTCGGTCATGCGGTAATCCCGATGGACGAGGCGCTCGCGGAGGCGACGATCGACGTGTGCGGTCGCCCCACGCTCGCCTACCGTGCCGACTACCCGCACCAGTACGCGGGCAGTTTCGCGCTCTGGCTCGTCCGGGAATTCTTCTCGGGGCTGTCGATGAGCGCCCGCCTCGCGCTCCACCTCGAGTGCCGCTACGGGGAGAACGCCCACCACATGGTGGAGGCGCTCTTCAAGGCGCTCGGCAGGGCGCTCGGCCAGGCGTACGGGCTGCAGAACACGCATGCGAACGCGGAGATGTCCACCAAGGGGATGATATAGTCTGGGTATGAGCGATCGCAGCGACGTATTCAAGGACGAGCTCGCGGCGCCGGGATTCGTCAAGACGAGCCGAGCCGACGGCCCGCAGCTCGCGGCAGGCCAGCGAACCGCGCTCGTCCGCAAGGGAAACGAGCTCTTCAACAAAGGTCAGATCGAGCAGGCGAAGCGGATCTTCCTGACCGCGCACTACACCGACGGGCTCGTACGGGTCGGCGACTACTACATGAACGAGTATAGGCCCCTCGACGCGTTCCGAATGTACTGGGTCGCGCCGGAGAGCCACAAGAGCGAGTACCTGATCGAGCGCATGGCCGGCGTGATCCGCGGCTGGCTGCAGGAGTCCGACGATGCCTGAGCAATCCGGGCAGACACGCGACATCGCCGAGCTGTCTCACCAGGGGTACCAGCTCCTTCGCGACGGCTCCTACGACGATGCCGTCGAGCGGTTCGAGTCGGTCCTCGAGCTCGAACCGGACAACAGCTACGCGCTTGTCGGGCTGGGCGACATCGCGAGGAAGCGCGGCAAGCATCACGACGCCGTCGGCTACTATCAGCGCTGCCTCGAACACGATCCGGACAACGCATTCGCGCTCTTCGGGCTTGCCGACAGCTACCGATCGTTGCGCAAGTACCACGAGGCCCTCGCGATCTGGGAGCGCTACCTCGCCCACGATGACGAGAACGTCACGGTCCTCACCCGAGTGGCCGACGCGTACCGCAAGGTCAGGCGCAAGCGCCGCTCGCACGAGCTCTACGAGCGGGTCCTCGAGCTCGAGCCGGATAATCCGTACGCGCTCGTCGGCCTCGGACACCTCCACTACGATTTTCGCGAGTACGAAGAGGCCCTTTCCTCATGGCAGCGGATGCACGAGCTCGCGGGAACCTCGGTCGACATCCGCGTGCTCACATCGATCGGCAACTGCTACCGGAAACTCAAACGGTACCGCGCCGGGATTCCCTTCTTCGAGGAGGCGCTCGAGCGGGAGCCGGACAACTTCTACGCGCTCTTCGGGCTCGCCGACTGCTACCGCGGTCTCAACGACCCCGCGCAGAGCCTCGTATACTGGAAACGGATCCTCGAAAAGGACCCGCAGAACCGGGTCATCCTCACGAGAGCCGGCGATGCGCATCGAACCATGGGTGAGCTCGACGAGGCGGAAGAATGCTATCGCGTCGCGCTCGCGATCGGCGACGACCTCTACGCGAACCTGGGCCTCGCGATCGCAGCCCGGATGCGGGGAGACCGCGAAGCGGCGATCGAGATGCTGAACGAGCTCAAGCGTCGGGAGCCGGACAACCATCGCGTCTACGTGGAGCTCGCGGCGACGCACGCGCGCGAGGGAAGCCCGGAAGACGCGATCAGAGTGCTCGCCGAGTACCAGGCCGGCGGCCGCACGAACGCCCACGTAGACGAGTTGATCGAGCGGTATCGCGGGCAGTCGTAGCGCACCCGGCGCGGTCGGGCCGGGTTGCTACTCCTCGAGGACGGCCTTGATACGGCGCACGCCCTGCGAGGAGCTCTGCTCCTTGAGGATGCGGAACCGGCCGAGCTCCGCGGTATGCTCCACGTGGGGGCCGCCGCACACCTCGCGCGAGAAATCCCCGATGCTGTAGACCTTCACCACCTCGTCGTACTTGTCGCCGAAGAGCGCGACCGCTCCGCTATCCCTCGCCTCCTCGAGCGTCATCTCGGTGAAATCCACCGGAAGGTCGCGCTCGATCTGCCGGTTCACGATCTCCTCGACACGCTTGATATCTTCGGCGCTCATCTTCTCGGGGTGAGAGAAGTCGAAGCGCAGCCGCTCGGCGGTGATATTGCTCCCCTTCTGCGCGACGTGGTCGCCGAGCACCTCGCGCAAGGCCTTGTGGAGCAGGTGCGTCGCCGTGTGGAGGCGGGTCGTCATCTCGGTGTGGTCGGCGAGCCCGCCCCGGAACGTGCCTGCCGAATCGGCCTTACTCTTCTCCTGGTGCTTGCGGAACGCCTCCTCGAATCCCTCGCGGTCGACCGACATCTCGTGCTCGCGCGCGAGCTCCTCGGTGATCTCGATGGGAAATCCGTACGTGTCGTAGAGCCGGAACGCGACCCTGCCCGGAATCACACGGGCAGGATTCTTCTCGAGGTTCGCAAGCAGCTTCTCGAACTCGTGCTCGCCCTTACGCAGCGTCTCGAGGAACTTCTGCTCCTCTCGGGTAAGCTCGTCGAGGACCTCCGCACGCTTGGTCGCGAGCGTGGGGTAGATCGATGCGTACATGTCGACGATCACCTCGCCGATCGACGCGAGGAACGGCTCGGTGAGCCCGAGCTTGCGGCCGTGCCGCACCGCCCGGCGAATGAGCCGCCGCAGGATGTAGCCGGCCCCGAGGTTCGAAGGCAGCACCCCCTGCTCGTCGCCGACGATGTGCGTCGCGGTCTTCGCATGGTCGGCGATGATCCGGATCGACGCGTCGCTCGCCTCGTCGGAACCGTACGCCGCGCCGGTCACCTTCTCGATCGCCTCGATTACCGGCGTGAACATCTCGGTGTCGTAGACGGTCTCCTTCCCCTGCAGGATCGTGCTGGTTCGCTCGACGCCCATCCCGGTGTCGACGCACTTCCGATCCAGCTTCGCGAAGCTGCCGTCGGCCTGCTTGTTGTACTGCATGAAGACGTTGTTCCAGATCTCCATCCACTTCCCGTCCGAGACGCCGGGCCGGCTCTGCGCCGTGCCCTCGATACCGGTATCGACGTAGATCTCGGTGTCAGGTCCGCACGGGCCGGTCTCGCCGGCGGGGCCCCACCAGTTCTCTTCGCGATCGAGAAAGAAGATACGCTCCTCCGGCACACCGAGCGACTGCCAGATCTCAGCCGATTCGTCGTCGCGCGGAACCTCCTCGTCACCGGCAAAGCAGGTGACCGCGAGCTTCTCCGGGGGAATGCCGAGCCACTCGGGGCTGGTAAGGAACTCCCAGCTCATTCGGATCGATTCGTCCTTGAAGTAGTCGCCGAGCGACCAGTTGCCCAGCATCTCGAAAAAGGTGAGATGCGAGAAATCACCCACCTCGTCGATGTCGGCGGTGCGCACGCAACGCTGCACGTCGACGAGCCGGTTTCCGGCCGGGTGCTTCTGTCCCAGAATGTACGGCACCAGCGGATGCATACCCGCGGTCGTGAAGAGCACGGTCGGATCGTTCTGGGGAATGAGCGATGCGCCGGAGATTTCGGCGTGGTTTCTCGTCTTGAAGAATTCGATGTATTTGCTTCGTAGTTCGTTCGCGGTCATGCGGTGTCCTTTGCCTGGTTTGTCTGGATATCAGAATCGCTCGAGGTCGGCAGCCCCGGTATCGTCGAGGAAGTCCGGGAATACGTACGCGATCGACCCGCTCTTGCGGACGCGCACCTCGCCGATGCCCTTGTCGACGAGCCTGTCGAGCTGCTCGCGCGCATCGTCGGTAGACAGCTTGCCCTCGAGCGCGACCTGCGCGGGCGATGCGATTCCGTGGTTCGCCTTCGCGACCCTCAGGATTACGTGCTCCGGCGATTCGGAGTTGCTGTGAGATTGCACGCTCGGACGACGACCGAGCGGCGCATCGTAGTCGAGCTCGTCGAGCTTATCGTCGAGCGCGCGGCGCATCCGTGCCTTGAGCCGGACCTCGCGGATCTGGTCGGGCATCGTGATGGCGTCGTAGATGGTACCGAACCCGAACAGCCCTCCCGTGAGGAGGTAGAGGACCCCGCTACCCACCTTGCCCATGTAGAGCCGGTGGAGTCCGGCCACCCCGATCAAAGAAGGGAGCCAGAGTATGTAAGCGGTCCTCGTCGAATACACGATGCGTCCTCCACGCCTGCCTGTCGGGTAGCGATCCTAAATATAGCGATCGCCCTCTCTCGGTACAAGTATCGACCCTTCCTCCTCGAGCTCGCGCAGCCGATCGAGGATCTCGCGCGTCACGCGGTCGACCTCCTCGCGCCGCTGGGCACCGAGGTGCGCGTACTCGTCGCTCACCAACTCCCCGCGCCGCTGGGAAAGCGCGCGGAGCACGCGCGCGCGAAGCGCCTCCGCCTTGCCCTTGAGGAACAGCGCGATCTCACGGTCGCTGAACTCGCGGAGCAGGTCGGCAAGGTGACGATCGCTGAGATCGAAGAGCAGCTCGGTCGAATAGAGTTTCGTGCGCACGGTTTCGCTCAACTCGATGTTCGCCTCGCGGAGCTCTGCGAGGATCGAGTCGCCGCGAGTCGGACCGAGGTGGTGCAGAATCGCCGCGAGCGTGGCCGTGCCGTCGACCTCCTCGCTGACGTGGTGTCCCTGGCGGCGGATCTTCTCACGAACAGCTTCCTCAACGCGGACCACGACGTCGCGGGAGAGTTTGCCCATCCGCGCGATCCGCCTGGCGACGTCGGCCCGCGCGTCCTCGCCGAGCATCGCGAGCGTCTTCGCCCCGAGGGCGCGGTCGACGTGCGCGAGGATCAGCGCGGCCGCCGCGGGTGATTCGTCCTTCACCGCCGCGTGCAGCTGCGCTGGCTCGAGCTCGTTGAGGAAGGCGAAGTGGTGCGCGGGGGCGTTCGGGACCGATCTGAAGAAACGGCGCTCGCCCTCTTCCTCGCCGAACGCCGCCCGCAGCATCTCCCGGGCGACATCGGGTCCGCCCCTCGGGGGCGCGTCTACCGGCCCAGCCGCGACCTGCGCGAGCACCGCGTCGAGCTCCGCGCGCGACAACGACGGCGCGCGGACGAGCGCGGCGGCGACCGCCTCGACCTGCTCCTCGTCGAGGAGACGCATCACCTGCGCCGCGCGTTCGGTCCCCAGCGCGAGGAGCAGCTTCGCGGCCCGATCGGCCCCCGAACCGTCGAGGAGACCCGAGAGCCGGTCGCGAAGCGCCGCAGCGTCGACGCCCGGCGCCGGCCGGTGCTCACGATCAAGCTTCGCTTCGGGCCCCTCGACGCCGGGCTCGTCCCCCGCCGTCTTCTCAAACCCCTTCGGGGGCTCCTCGTCGTTCTCGGGCCGGTCCGGACGACCGTCGCGGACCCTTCGGTACGCGTCGATCGCCCGCTTTCGTCGATCCATGCGCCGATGATAGGTGCTCGCCGATCGGCGGTCAACTGACACCGGCATTTTCGAGCGACGAATCTTGACGCCCGCACGGCGTATCGATAGTATATCCGAACGCAATGCCGCTGTAGCTCAGTTGGTAGAGCAGTGGACTGAAAATCCACGTGTCAACAGTTCGATTCTGTTCGGCGGCACTCTTGCGAAGGACCCGGACTCCCGGGTCCTTTTTTTGCGCCCTACCGGGCGCACCACCAAAAAAGGGGGCCGCCCTGCGATAGGACGCCCCCTGCTTTCTACGATGCGACCGATCAGCGGTTCTCGATCACCGCCTGCGCAGCCGCGAGGCGCGCGATGGGAACGCGGAACGGGGAGCACGAGACGTAGTTCATGCCCACACGGTAGCAGAACTCGACCGAGCTCGGCTCACCCCCGTGTTCTCCACAGATTCCGACCTTGAGGTCCGGCTTCGTCTGCCGTCCCTTCTCGATGCCAATCGACACGAGCTGGCCGACGCCGTCCTGGTCGAGGGCGGCGAACGGATCCTGCTCGAGGATGTTCTGCTCGAGATACTCGGGAACGAAGGTCCCGACGTCGTCGCGGCTGTAGCCGAACGTCATCTGCGTGAGGTCGTTCGTGCCGAAGCTGAAGAAATCGGCCTCTTCGGCGACCTCGTCCGCGGTGAGCGCCGCGCGCGGGATTTCTATCATCGTACCCACGTGATATTCGACCTTCTGCTTCTTCTTCTCGAGCACCTTCTCGGCGACCGCGATCGCGTTCTCGCGCAGTACCGCGAGCTCCTGCTTCGTACCCACGAGCGGAATCATGATTTCCGGAATCACCTTGGTCCCCGCCTTGGCGACCTCGCACGCGGCGGCCATGATCGCCTCTACCTGCATGTCGTAGACCTCCGGATACGTGATCCCGAGGCGGCATCCGCGGTGGCCGAGCATGGGGTTGAACTCTTGGAGGCTCTCGATCTTGGCCTTGATCTTCGCGCTCGAGATGCCGAGGGCGGAGGCGAGCTCCTTGATGTCCTTCGTCTCGTGCGGTACGAACTCGTGCAGCGGCGGGTCGAGCAGGCGGATCGTGACGGGCAGTCCCGCCATCGCCTTGAAGATGCCCCGGAAGTCCTTCTTCTGCAGCGGCAGAATCTTCTTCAGCGCTTTCTTGCGCGCTTCCAGGTCCTCCGCGAGGATCATCTGGCGGAAGTTAAAGATCTTGTCTTCCTCGAAGAACATATGCTCGGTCCGGCACAGGCCGATTCCTTCAGCGCCAAACTCTCGAGCGCGCTTCGCGTCCGCCGGCGTGTCTGCGTTCGTGCGGACGTTGATGCCCTTCTGCTTCAGACCCTCGCGCGTCGCCTTGAGCCGGACGTCGTCGGTCCAGCTAAGGAAGGTGTTGAGCTCGCCGGAGATCTTCGGCTGAGAAAGCGGCATCTCGCCGATGAAGACTTCGCCGGTCGTACCGTCGAGCGTCATGGGCTCGCCCTGCTTCACGGTCTGGCCGTTCACGGTGAGCTTCTTGCCGGAGATGACGACATCCTTACACCCCGCGACGCACGGCTTTCCCATGCCACGGGCGACCACGGCCGCGTGGCTCGTCATACCGCCGGTGGACGTCAGGATGCCTTCGGCTGCGTGCATGCCCTCGATGTCCTCCGGGCTCGTCTCCTTACGGACGAGAAGGACCTGCTTGCCCTGCTTCTTCCAATCTGCAGCGTCCTCTGCGCTGAACACGACCAGGCCCGCGGCGGCGCCGGGGCTGGCGTTGAGCCCCTTTGCGACGGCCTTCTTCGTCTTCTTTGCCTTGGGATCGATCTGCGGATGGAAGACCTGGTCGAGCTGGTCAGGGGTGACGCGCGTGATCGCGGTTTCCCGGTCGAGCTTCTTCTCATTCACCAAGTCGACCGCGATCTTGATCGCGGCGGCACCGGTACGCTTCCCGTTTCGCGTCTGCAGGAGATAGAGACTACCCTGCTGGATAGTAAACTCCATGTCCTGCATGTCCTTGTAGTGCTCCTCGAGCCGATCCTTGACGTCGACGAGCTGGTCGTAGATCTTCTTGTCCTTCTTCTGCAGCGTCTTGAGCACCATAGGCGTCCGGATGCCGGCAACGACGTCCTCGCCCTGCGCGTTCATGAGGTACTCGCCGTAGAAGACCTTCTTACCGGTGGACGGATCGCGCGAGAACGCGACGCCGGTGCCCGAATCGTCGCCGAGGTTTCCGAAGACCATCGACTGAACGGTGACGGCGGTACCCTTGAGCCCCTTGATGTCGTTGATGCGGCGGTACGAGATCGCACGCTCGTTGTTCCACGAACCGAAGACCGCGTTGACCGCCGCCCACAGCTGCTTGCGCGGATCCTGCGGGAAGTTCTGCTTCGTGTGCTTCTTGTAGACTTCCTTGTACGCCTCCACGACGTCCTGCAGGTCGTCGGTGTCGAGCTCCGTGTCGAGTTCGACCTTCCGGCGCTTCTTGATCTTGTCGAGCGCCGCCTCGAAGTGCTCGTGCGAGACGCCCATAACCACGTCCCCGAACATGTTGATGAAGCGACGGTACGCGTCCCACGCAAAGCGCGGCTTTCCGCTCTTGTCGGCGAGGCCCTTCACAGCCTTATCGTTGAGGCCGAGGTTCAGGACGGTGTCCATCATGCCGGGCATGGAGATGGCCGCACCGGAACGAACGGAGACGAGCAGCGGATCGTCGGACTGACCGAGCTCTTTGCCCATCAGCTTCTCGAGCCGCGAGACGTTTTTCTCGACCTCGCTGGCCACCTGCTCGGGCACCTTGTTTTTGTTGTCGTAGAAGAGCTCGCAGACCTCGGTCGAGATGGTGAAGCCCGGAGGAACGGGAACGCCGATGCTCGACATCTCGGCAAGGTTTGCCCCCTTGCCGCCGAGGAGATCCTTCATCTCCTTGCTGCCTTCGGCCTTACCTTCGCCGAAAAAGTACACGTACTTCATTTTGGAAATACCCCCAAAGTTTTTATGAACGGAAGACTTGCGTTTAGAGCTTAAAGAGAAGCGCAGACTGTGTCAATCTGATCGCGCGGGGCGGGGATCGCGCGCGGCGGGAATGCGAACGGGCCGGCGTGAGCCGGCCCGTCGTCTTGTGCTATGCGATGTACGACTCGAGTCGACCTACGCGACTCGGGTGCTGGAGACGCTTGAGCGCCTTCTTCTCGATCTGGCGGATGCGTTCCTTCGTTAGGTTGTAGCGGTCCCCGATCTCCTTGAGCGAGAGTGGGCTTCGACCGTTGAGTCCGAAGCGGTACTGAACGATCTCGCTCTCCTTCTCGGTGAGCGTCGCGAGAATCTGGTTGATGTCGTCCTTGAGCGCCTTCTCGACCACGATGTTCTCCGGCGGCGTGTAGCCCTCGTCCTCGACGAAGTCACCGAGGATGCTGGAGTCCTTCTCGTTATAGACCGGAGTCTCGAGCGAAATGAGATCGCGCGAAATGTTGATCAGGTCGGCGACGTGCTCCTGATTCATGTTCAACGTCTTGGCGATCGTGCGGATCTCAGTCTCTTCGCTGTGGCGTCCCTGGATTTCTTTCCGGACCTTTTCTATCTGGACGAGCTCGTTGGCACGGTTGAGCGGAAGACGTATCATGCGCGACTTCTCGCAGATCGCCTTGAGGATCGCCTGACGAATCCACCACACGGCGTACGAGATGAAATGATACCCCTTGCTCACGTCGAAGCGCTCGATCGCGTTCATGAGGCCGATGTTTCCCTCGCTGATTAGATCCGACAGCGGAAGGCCCTGGTTCTGGTACTTCTTCGCGACGTTGACCACGAACCGCAGATTCGCCTGAACGAGCTTCTGCTTGGCCATCTCGTCGCCCTGCTCAGCGAGCGTGGCGTAGTGGTTTTCCTCTTCCCGGGTAAGAAGCGGGATCTTGTTGATCTCCTTCAGGTAGATGGATAGGACGTTCTCATCGTCCCGATTCGCTCGCGTGTACGTCGTGTTCTTCGTGGCTGCTGCTGGCATCCGTACCTCCGCGACCCTATTTGCAAGACGCATGCCAAATACCCGAAACCGGGTTCCACTCTTATCTCTTTGTACTCAAACGGGTTAGAACAGGCATGCTGGGGGGACTCGGCGCCGACACGGGCGACGCCGAGACATTATGACCCAACGTTTGGATCGGCTAACATAACTGTGTCAGAATTTCCCAACGAGCGCTTCGTCGGCCCCCGGTGTGCGCCCGTGGCACAACCGGTACGGCAGACCGCTGCCGCACATGCACCTGTCGTGCGGACCGATCCGACGCCCGTGAGCGAAGTCGACACCGACATCTTCGGTCTTCAGCTGATCGGGAACCGAGATGAACGGAAAGACGATGACGGTCTCGCGAAAGATCCGCAGCTTCCGTTCGCAAGAAAGCCGGCTCAGATCGACCGTGCTCCGCAGTCGTTCCCAGTACTCGTCGATGAGCTCTGCGATCATGTCGATCTCCGCACGCGTGCCCAATCGATGCGAATGCTTCGAACGGACGTACCGAGCGAGCTGAACGCCGTAGAACGCCTGCTGGTCGTCCATCTCGGGCGACGGCTGACGGGCCATACCGTACGCATTCGTCACGCGCAACAGCTTGCGTCGCACCCGCCCGCGTTTCTCGAGCCGTACCGATTCGACCAGGCTGCCGACGGCACGGTTGCGCATACCCACCTTCCGCAGACAGACGGCGAGGTAATAGAAGAGACGGGACAGGTCGCGTCGTCTCGATGTAGTGGCGGCGAACGATCGGCAGCGGTCGGTTGGTATCTTCACGAGCGCCCGCTCGAACAGCGCGAGCGCCTGCACGGGACGATGAGCGCGCAACCACCGAAGACCTCGCCGGTAATCGACGAGCCAGGACTCCACTTCTTCCTCTCGCCGGAAGGTACTCACGCCGACGCCGTGCGGCAAAGCCTTCGACGTGAGGCTCGCTGAGGCTCCAAATCTTGACCGCAGAAAACCGCGCCGGTATATTACGCGTGAATCTACGAGCATCATCAATTCGCGATACCCTATCCAGGAGGAAGAGATGAAGGTGAAGCCAATCGGCGAACGCGTGCTACTGAGTATCGAAGAGGGCGAAGAGAAGACCGCAAGCGGGCTGTTCATCCCGCAGACCGCCCAGGAGAAGACTCAGACCGGTGTCGTGGTTGAGGTCGGAGACGACGAGGACGCGATCAAGGTCAAGAAGAACGATCGGGTCATGTACGACAAGTACGCCGGGACCCAGGTAGAAATCGACGGCAAGGAGCACCTGATCATCAACATGTCGGACATCGTCGCCGTCATCGACTGATCAACCCGGCTCCATCGGGAACCAATCGGGCCGCCTCCCAGAGGCGGTCCTTTTTTCAACACACCGCGCCCGACACGCCGCGCCCGACGCGCACCGCCCCCCCTCACCTCCGTCAGCCCCGCGCTACGAGTAGAGAAACCGCTCGATGTCTTCGAGTACGCCAGCCGCCTCGCGCTGCGAAGACTGCGTCTCCGGCAGCGACTGCAGGAAGAGCGAGCCGTACCGCTTGGTGAGCACGCGCACGTCGGTCACAACGACGATACCGCGGTCGGTACCGCGGCGCATCAGTCGCCCGAAGCCCTGCCGAAACTTCATCACCGCCTCGGGCAGCGACAGCTCGCCGAACGCGTTGCCGCCACGGGCCTCGATCGCCTCGGTCCGCGCGAGCAGGATCGGATCGGTCGGTACTCGGAACGGAAGCCGACAGAGGACGACCGCCTGGAGCGACTCCCCCGGCACGTCGACTCCCTGCCAGAAACTCTCGGTGGCGAAGAGCACGCTCGACGTATCCTCGGAGAAGCGCGCGAGCAACCGTGCCCGATCATCGTCGCCCTGCCGTAGCGCCACGATGCCGTGCTCGGCGAGCCGGTCGCGAAGCGCACGGTGCGCGGCACGGAGCATCTCGTACGAGGTGAACAGCACGAGCGCGCGCCCCTCGGTGACGTCGAGGAGATCGCCGAGAAACGGTTCGAGGTAGCCCTGGTAGGCCGGCGAGGAGGGCTCGGGCGCGTCGGTGGGCACCGCCACGAGCGCGTGCTCCCGGTACGGGAACGGCGAGGGGAAGCGGGCGAGGTCGGTCTCGCGCGGCACGTCGAGCAGGCCGACGCGGCCGCCCCAGTAGTCGAAGCTGCCGGCGACGGTGAGCGTCGCCGACGTGAACACGGCGGTGTCGAAGACGTCGAAGACCGCTTCGCGCATCACGCCGCGGATATCGAGCGGACTCGAGATCAGTCGGGCGAAGCGGCCCCCGCGCGACGACCGCCGGAGCTCGACCCAGAAGACGCGGTCTGAGTGGTTGTCGAAGTCGGTGAAACTGTCGCAGAGCGTGATGAGCGACTCGATCCTGCGCAGCACGACGCGAAGATCGTAGAACGGGCCGCCCTCCTCGCCGTCATCGTCCTCCATCACGTCGCCGAGCGTGTTCGCGAGTACCACGAGCCTCGTATGCAGCTCGTCCACGGGATCGAGAATGACCTTCAGGCGCGCCTCCGGCAACGCGCGCGTGATGCGCAGCGTGAGCTCCTCGACCTCGGAGATCACCGCTCGGTCGAGCGCCTCGGCCGCCTCGTCGACCGCGCGAAGCTCGTCGATCGCGCGAACCACGGTCGCAGCGTCCGCACCTCGACGTCGTACCGCCGCGAGCAGCCCGTACTCGCGGCCGCGCCGGCTGTGCCGCAGGCGCCGGGAGTGCTTGCGGACGCTGTATCGCGAGAAGCTCTCGCTGAACAGGCTCGTCGCGCTGTTCTCGATGCTGTGCGCTTCGTCGAACACGAGCCGCTGGAACGGCGGCAGCACCGCCCGTGTCTCGAAGCCGATTCCCCTCACGCGCAGCGCGAGATCGATGAACAGCAGGTGGTGGTTCGCGACGAGCACCTTCGCCGCCGCCGCCCGGCGCCGCGCCCGCAGGAAGAAGCAGTCGTCGCGCATCCGGCACGTGAGCTCGGTGCACGAGTCGGCGTCGGAGTTGACGCGGCTCCAGAGCTCGTCGGACACGGTGAAGGGCAGCTCGCTGCGGCTGCCGGTGTCGCTCGTGCGCGCCCAGTCGCGAATCGCGTGGAGGTCGGGGTCGGAAGAGTCGAAGTCGTCGTCAGGGTCGGCGGCGGTGACGTCGTGCGCGGATGGATCGGGGACCGCGTCCTCGGCGAAGAGCGATTCTTCGTCGAACGCCTCGCCGAGCCGCTTACGGCAGAGATAATTCCCCCGCCCCTTCACGAGCATTACCGGCACGTCGACGCCGAGCAGCCGCTGGACGGTCGGGATGTCCTTCTCGACGAGCTGCTGTTGCAGGTTGATCGTGGCGGTTGATACGACCACGCGCTCGTCGTTGCGGTCGGCCCACGCGAGCGCCGGTATGAGGTAGGCGAAGCTCTTGCCCACGCCGGTGCCGGCCTCGACCGCCACGATGCGATCCTCGTTGAACCCGTTTGCCACGAGCCGGAGCATGTCCACCTGGCTCTGCCGCGGCTCGAAATCGTGAAAGAGGTCGGAGAGCGCGCCGCCGTCGTCGATGGTCGCGGCGAGCTCGTCTGCGTCGAGCGGTTCGAGGCGATGCGGCTCGGCGGGCTCGACGACGACGAGCAGCTCGGTTACGTCGTTGTCGACGACGTACGATCCGACCCCGGAGTCGGCGAGCTCGGCGGCGACCGAAACATCGGCCCGACTCGGCTGGAGAGACCCGCTCGGGTGATTGTGGATGACGACCTGTCCGTGGTGGAGCTGCTCCATGGGAGCGGCGACCATGTCCGGCACGCCCCGGGCGACCACGCGCGCGGAGATGACCCGCATGTCACCGTCGAGATCGCAGAGGAAGAGCACCTCGGATCCCTCCGACTCGCCGATTGCCGCCCGCATGGACCACACGACGCTCGAGTCAATACGTTCGGCGGCGTCCATGCAAGCCTCAGCGCCCGACGCTCTTCACCAGCTCGGCGAGCAGGTGCACCATCCGCCCGCGGATCGACGCACCGACGCGCACGACCTCCTCGTGGTCGAGCGGTTCTCCCGAGAGTCCGGCCGCGAAATTGGTCACCGTGGAGATGCCGAGCACGCGCACGCCGTAGCTGCGGGCGACGAGCACCTCCGGTACCGTCGACATGCCGACGAGGTCGGCGCCGAGCCGGGAGAGCATTCGGATCTCCGCCGGCGTTTCGTAGCTCGGGCCGGTCAGCGCCGCGTAGACACCGCTCTTGAGCGCGGGATCGATCCCTCGTGCTCGGTCCTGGAGCTCGGTGTCGTACGCCGTGGTCATGTCCGGGAAGCGAGCGCGCGCAGCCGGGTCCTGCGGACCGATGAGCGGGCTCGTGCCCATGAAGTTGATGTGGTCGGTGATCAGCACGAGGTCGCCGGGCTCGTAGGCGGAGTTGATCCCGCCGGCGGCGTTGGTGACGACGATCGCCGACACGCCGAGCTCGGCGAGCGTCGCCACCGGCAGTACGACGTCGTCCATCGGCCTGCCCTCATAATAGTGAAAGCGCCCGGCCATCACCGCGACTTCGCCGGAGACCGTGAGCGTTCCACGGTGGCCCGCGACCGACGGCGCGCCGAATCCCTCGACCTCTTCGTAGCCGATCGCCACCGACGTCGAGGCGTCCGGGACGAGCTCGTCTGCGACGTCCGACAGCCCGGACCCGAGGATCACCCCGATCGACGGGGGCGCGCCGATCTTCGAGCGGATCGACGCGGCCGCCTGCTCTACGCGTGCTCTGAAATCGCTCTGCATGGCCCACAGAGTAGCCGCAAACGGCGAGCGAGGCAATGAAAGATTGACAGCCGCGCACCCTCTCATTACTGTAGCGAAACCCGGAGGGTATGTGAGCAATCGTATTGACGTAGCGGTACTCGGCGCGACCGGCACCGTCGGACAGAAGTTCGTGCGCCTCCTCGAGGGCCACCCCCAGTTCCGCGTCGCCGAGCTCGTCGCCTCCGAGCGGTCGGCCGGACGGACGTACGCCGATGTGGTCGCCTGGAAGCAGGAGACGCCGATCCCGGAGGCGGTCGCCTCCACGACGGTACGGGGCATCGACGACGCTCTCTCGAGCCCTATCCTCTTCTCCGGGCTCGACTCTTCGGTCGCGGGCGAAGCGGAGACCGCGTACGCGAGCGCCGGCCATACGGTCATCTCCAACGCGTCGAGTCATCGCATGGACCCTCGCGTCCCGCTCGTCATCCCCGAGATCAACCCGGACCATTTCGAGCTCGTCAAGAGCCAGCCGGGTCCGGGCGCGATCATCACGAACTCCAACTGCTCGTCGATGTTCCTCGCGATGGCGCTCGCGCCGATCCACCGCGCGTTCGGCCTCACGCGCGTCCACGTAACGACCATGCAGGCGATCTCGGGCGCCGGGTATCCCGGGGTCGCGAGCATGGACATCCTCGGAAACGTCATCCCCTACATAAGCAACGAGGAAGAGAAACTCGAAGAGGAGTCGGCGAAGATGCTCGGTACCCTTGCCGGCGACCGCATCGACCCGGCGCCTTTCGTCGTAAGCGCCCAGTGCAACCGCGTTCCCGTCTTCGACGGTCACACCGAGGCGGTCTCGCTCGAGCTCGAGGAGAAGGCCTCGGCGGACGACGTCGCTCGCGTGCTCGCGGAGTTCCGCGGCATGCCGCAGGAGCGCGGGCTGCCGTCGGCTCCCGCGCGGCCGGTGATCGTACTCGACGAGCCCGACCGCCCGCAGCCGGCGCGCGACGTCTGGGTCGAGCGCGGGATGGCGACGCTCGTCGGACGGCTGCGCCCGTGCCCGGTGCTCGACTACAAGATGGTCGTGCTCGGGCACAATACCGTGCGCGGCGCCGCCGGGGCGGCGATCCTGAACGCCGAAGCGTACGTCGCGCTGGGGTACCTCGCCACCTCATGATCGTCATGAAGTTCGGCGGGTCGAGCGTCCGCAACGCCGCGATGATCCGCCAGGCCGTCGATATCGCACGCGCTCGACTCGAGGCCGCGCCGCTGCTCGTCTCCTCCGCGATGGGGAAGACGACCGACAAGCTCGTCCTCGTCGCCGAGCGCGCCGAGGCGGGAGACCGCGACGCGGCCTTCGAGGTCATCGATTCGCTCGAAGAGCACCACCGCGCGACCGCTGCCGAACTCGTCGCCGGCGACCGGGGAGCCGGCCTGACGCGCGCGCTCGACGCGCTCTTCGACGAGCTGCGCAGCCTCACCCAGGGGATCTACCTCATCCGGGAGTGCAGCGCGCGCAGCCGCGACGCGATCCTTTGCTTCGGTGAACGTCTTTCCACGCTCGTGATCACCGCCGCGGCGCGCGAGCTCGGCGTCGACGCCGAGCTCGTCGACGCGCGTACGCTCATCCGGACCGACGACGCGTTCGGGTCGGCGGGCCCGGACATGGAGACGACGACTCGTCTCGCTCGCGAGGCGCTGCGGCCCCGGCCCGGCTACCTGTACGTGACGCAGGGCTTCATCGGCGCGACGGAGGACGGGGTCACGACGACGCTCGGGCGGGGCGGGTCGGATTATTCGGCGACGATCCTCGGGGCCTCGCTCGGCGCCGAGTCGGTCGAGATCTGGACCGACGTCGACGGTATCATGACAAGCGACCCCCGCGTCATCCCGGAGGCTCGGACACTCGCGTCGATCTCGTACGACGAAGCCGCCGAGCTCGCGTACTTCGGAGCGCGGGTCGTCCACCCGTCGACGATCGTACCGGCGGTCACGCGTTCTATTCCCGTATGGGTGAAGAACACCGCGCGTCCGCAGGAGCGTGGCACGCGCATTCAGGCGGACAGCGAAGGGAGCGGGATCCGCGCGATCGCGTCGAAGAGCGGTGTGACGCTCATCACCGTGCAGTCGTCGAGGATGCTGAACGCGTACGGGTTTCTGCGCGCGCTCTTCTCCGTCTTCGACCGGCACCAGATTTCGATCGACCTCGTGGCGACGAGCGAGGTGTCGGTATCGACGACGATCGACGGGGGCGTGAATACGGCGCCCGTCATTACCGAACTGGAGTCGCTGGGCGAGGTCAGCGTCGAGCGCGAGAAGAGCATCATCTGCCTCGTGGGGCGCGCGATGCTTCAACAGGCCGGGCTGCTCGCCGAGGTGTTTGCCGCGGTCGAACCTGTTCCGGTCCGGATGATTTCGCTGGGGTCCTCGGACGTGAATCTCAGCATCGTCGTGCCGGAGGCCGAGACGGCGCGTGTGCTGCGGGCGCTGCACGCGCGGCTTTTCCCGGGGTAAGAGCTTTCTATTTTCCCCGGCTTCATCTACAATGCACGGCAGAGGGACGTTTGGACATCTTTGACCGACTTGGGGATCTCATACGTACTATTATCGACGATGAGGATGGTCCACGGCCTACCGGGGCTCGGTTTGACGACCCCGACGAGGCGGCGGCCTGGGATGAGCTCGAAGCGTACATGAACCGCGGCGAGCGCACCGAGGCTCTCTCGTTCGAGGCCCCGGACCGGGGCGGAATGCCGGAATCGCTGCGGCGCGACTTCCGCAACCTGGAGGTCCCCGTGGGCGCGCCGCTACCCGACGTCCGACGGGCGTACAAGCGCCTCATGGCCGCGTACCACCCCGACCGGCATTCGTCGGATCCGGAGAGGTTGCGTACCGCCACCGAGATCACGAAGAAGCTGAACCAGAGCTTTCAGCGGATTCGAACATTCTATGAAGGGAGCGCACAGGCGCACGACTCCTCGGCATGACGATCCTGCAGATCCTTCTTCCCATCGCTACCGCTCTCGTGGTGAACGTTGCGCTGACACCGCTCATCATCCATCTCGCCCACCGCAACCGCTGGTACGACGAGCGTAACCATCGCAAGATCCACGTAGAGGATACCCCTCGCATCGGCGGGGTCGGGATTTTCGTCGGCTTCATCGCCGCGATCGTCGTGACCGTCGTACTGGCCGGGCGCGTTCCGCTGTCCGGATCGGGGCTCGACGCGGGTGGGTCCGGGCCGGTCACGCTCTATCTGGTGCCGGTCGTCCTGGGGATGACGGCGATCCATCTCCTCGGGCTCGTCGACGACTTCCGGAATCTGCGCGCGGTCCTCAAGCTGCTCCTGCAGATCGTCGCCGCGGCGATCGTGACCGTGGGGCCGCTGCGAATAGAGCGCCTGACGATCCCCTTCGTGTGGTATCACCTCGAGCTCGGCGTGTTCTCGTATCCGGTTACCGTGCTGTGGGTCGTCGCGGTCTCGAACGCGCTCAACTTCATCGACGGTGTCGACGGGCTCGCCGGCGGAGTCGCGGCGTTCGCGACGCTGTTCTTCGGGATCATCGGGCTTCTCACCGGCAACGCGCTCGTCGCCCTCCTCGCGGTAGGCCTGCTCGGCAGCCTTGTGGGCTTCCTCGTCTACAACGCCCCGCCTGCGAAAATCTTCATGGGCGATTCGGGCAGCTACCTGATCGGATTCCTCCTCGCCGTCTTCCCGCTCATGATCGCGGAGGGCGACCGGATAAGCCTCCACCTGATGCCCGCGATCACCATTCTCGCGGTGCCCATCCTCGACATGACGACGTCGGTCTTTCGACGCCTCAGCCGGGGCAACCACCCGTTCAGCGCGGACCGCGAGCACCTCCACCATAAGCTGATGGACCTCGGTTACCGAACGCGCAGCATTCTCGCGGTCGCGTACACGGCGTCGTTCGTCCTCGGGGCGGTCGGGGTCTCCTCGTATCTTCTGCCGGTGAACGTCGATGTGATCGTCGTGCTCGCCTCGTGGATCGCCGCGGTCGTTCTGATGGTGATTCTCACGCGAGAGCAGCGCAGGGCACAGACCGACCATCGCTGAGTCGGGCCTCGAAGCCGGTACCGCCGCCCACGGATGACGATCGGCGCTACGATTCCATCCCGTACTCGGCGAGCTTGCGATGCAGGGTCTTGCGCCCGATACCGAGCACCTCTGCGGTGCGGCTCTTGTTGCCGTTGTTCGCCGCGAGGTTCGCACGGATGAGCTCGCGTTCTGCCTCCGCCATGCTCGCTCCGAGCTGGATCCGCACGTAGTTGCTCTCGCTGTCGGCGGCGACCGACGGCGGAAGGTCGTCCGGGGTGATGATACTGCCCTTCGCCATGACCACCGCGCTCTCGATCGAGTTGCGGAGCTCGCGAACGTTCCCCGGCCAGCTGTAGTTATAGAGCAACGCGCGAGCCTTCGGATCGATTCCTTCGACCGGCTTGTCGTTTTCGGTCGCGAACTCCTTGATGAAGGCCGACACGAGCAGCGGGATGTCCTCCTTGCGGTCGCGAAGCGGTGGGATGTGGATGTTGACGACGTTGAGGCGGTAGTAGAGGTCCTCGCGGAAGGTTCCCCGTTCGATCTCGGTCTTGAGATCCTTATTCGTCGCCGAGATGATGCGCACGTCCACCTCGAGCGTCTGCTCGCCACCGACCCGCTCGAAGGTCTTCTCCTGCAGCACGCGCAGGATTTTGATCTGGACGCTCTGGTTGATCTCGCCGATCTCGTCGAGGAAGATGCTGCCGAGGTGCGCGAGCTCGAACCGGCCCCGCTTACGTGCAACCGCGCCGGTGAACGCGCCCTTCTCGTGTCCGAAGAGCTCGCTCTCGAGCAGGCTCTCGCTCAAGGCGGCGCAGTGCACCTTGACGAATGGCTTCTCGCGCCGGTTCGACAGCTGGTGGATCGCGTCGGCGATCAGCTCCTTTCCCACGCCGCTCTCGCCGGTGATCAGGACCGACGCGCGCGTCGGCGCGACCTGCCGTACGACGTCGAAGATCCGGTTCATCTCGACGCTCGTGCCGATGATGTTGGCGAATTGCCGCTTCTGGTCCAGCTCCTCCTGCAGCGCACGGTGCTGCAGCGCGAGCTCGCGGGTGGACAGCGCGCGCTTGACTAACAGACTGAGCCGATCGAGATTCACCGGCTTGGTGAGAAAGTCGTACGCGCCGTCTCGCATCGCCTGCACGGCGGTCTCGATCGTACCGTGACCGGTGAGAATAATAACCGGGAGCGTCGGGTACGATTCGACGACCCGACGCAGGAGCTCCTCGCCGGAAACGCGCGGCATCTTGAGGTCTGCGATGATGAGGTCGACCTCCTCCTCTTCGAGCAGGTCGAGCGCCTCCTGGCCGTCCTCGGCGAGCAGCACGTTGTGACCATCGAGCTCGATCGCCTTTCCCAGACCGGCGCGGATGTTCTTCTCGTCGTCGACAACCAGAACGTTAAACTTCATCCTCGTTCCCTCTCCAGCCCAGGAGGTGCTGCTCGCGTTGCGGCACCGGGAAGAGGATGGTGAACGCCGTCCCCCTCCCCTCCTGGCTCACGACCGAGATCTCGCCCATGTGTTCCTTGATGATCTTGTAGACGAGCGTCAGCCCGATGCCGGATCCGAAGTCCTTCGTCGTGAAGTACGGCTCGAAGATCTTGTTGAGCACGTCTTCGCTCATGCCCTCACCGGTGTCGCTGATCCGCAAAACGACTTCGTCACCCTGCCGGCGCGTGGAGACGGTGAGCTCTCCCCCGTCGGGCATCGCAGAGATCGCGTTCTTCACGATGTTGAGCAGCGCCTGCTTGAGGTACTTCTCGTCGAGCCGCAGCTGCGGCAGGTCTTCGTCGAGTTCGGCGACGATCGCGATCCCCGCGTCCTCGAGCTCGTACCGCACGAAGTCGAGCAGATCCTGGAGGATCGGGTTGAGGTCGCGGTCCTCGAGGGTGGTGTTCATGGGGCGAACCGCGAACAGGAAGTCGACGACAATCCGATTGAGCCGTTCCACCTCCTCGTTGACGACGTCGACGTATTCCTGAATCGCGTCCGTCCGCTCGTCGTCGATCGAGCCCATGGCCTTCTGGATGAGCTGCATATGGATCCCGATCGAGCCGAGGGGGTTCTTGATCTCGTGCGCCACTCCGGCGGCGAGGGTCGTCAGACTCGCGAGGCTCTCCGCACGCCGCAGCCGCGCCTCCCGGCTGCGCTTCTCGGAGACGTCCTCCACGTGGACGATCGTGCCGGAGATCCCGCCCTCGCGCACGAGCGGGCTGACCGAAAACGCGAGGATGAGCGGCGTGGTCCCCCGCTCGAGGGTGAACTCGCGATCGACGACCGACTCCTGCCCGACGAGCGTTCGCTCGACGAATCGCGCGATCTCCTCGTCTGCGATCGCGTCCCAGACGAGCACGTCGGCCGCGTCGCGGACCTTCATGGGGACCAGGCGTTCGGCCGCCTTGTTAACGAGCACGAGCCGGTGTCCGGTATCGGCGACGATGATCCCGTCGCCGAGCGAGTCGAGCACGGCGTCGAGACGATCGTGCTCGCCGGCCAAATCGTGGACGAGCATCCGGATCTGATCGGGATCGAGCTTGTCGAACTTTGCCAACGCTCGCTCTACGAACTTCCTCATCGCACCCTCACGCCGCTCGCCGCATCGAGTAGTAGAGGCCTTCGAGCGCGCGGGCCGCAGCCACGTTGTACGCCTCCACCCTGTTCGCCGCCTTGAGCAATTCTGCACGCCAGATCGTCAGCACCCGCGGCGAGACGGGCGACGACGCGTCGACACGACCGTCTCCCGGGGCGACCGTCGCGCGCAGGAGCGCCTGCATCAGGTCGCTGAGCTCCTCGACGAAGTAACGGAACCCATCCGCGGTGCCCTGCGAGCGAATCGTCTCCCCGATCTCGTCGAGCAGCCCCAGCTCGATCTCTTCGCCGGCGACGCAGTTCTCGAGGAAGCGCTCGGCGAGCGGACGCAGACCCCGACCATCGAGCGCGGTGAAGTAATCCCGAATGCTCGGGCTGTCCGGCGGCACGTCGCGGAAGATCCGCTCGATGACGCGGGCGCTCTCCCCCTCGCCGCGCGTCGCAAAACCGTAGGCGCGCGCACGCGACAGGATCGTCGCCATCACCGCGCCGCGCCGCGTGGTGGTCAACACGAAGTACACGCCCGCCGGTGGCTCTTCGAGCGTCTTCAGCAGCGCGTTGCGCGCCGACTCCTGCAGCCGATCTATGTTCTCGATCACGGCGATCTTCGCGCGCCCGGCCGGAGCGATGTGCGACCAGTGCGACAGGCGCCTGACGACGTGGACCGGAACCGCATCGAGGGGCGCCGCGGCGGCGATCTTTTCGCAGATCGACACGATTGAGTCGAGCCCCTTCGCGAAATCCCGATCCTCGGGCAGCTCTGCGTCGGGCAGGTAGGGTGCGAGCGCATCGTCGAGCTGCGCGAGCAAGGGCTCCGCCTTCTTGAGGCGGGCCTCCTCACCCTCCCACAGGACCGGATCGAACCCACGGGGGAGCTTGCGGACCGAACGCTCGAGGAGGGATCGCAGCGCCACCCCGCTGTCGCGGTTGAGCGCGGGCGCGGCGACCGAGATCTCGCGGTTGAAGTAGCGCCCGCCGACGAGCAGCGTATCCGGATGGAGGAGGTGTCGTTGCTGTACACAATTCGTGCAGCCGCACCGCCACGGGGCGAGCGGACGAGATCCCGTGCACGTGAGACCCCGCGCGAGCTCGAGCGCCGTCGAGCTCTTGCCGGAATAGTCGGGCCCGTGGAAGAGGAGCGTCGGCGGGACGATCCCGTTCGCGATCTCTGTCGCGAGGCGCCCGACGACGTGCTGCTGTCCAATGATGTTCTCAAACATTGATCCGACCAGTGCTTAGAAATTCGGCAGCGAAGGGCAGGAACGGCAACATGATTCGGGCGAAAACGCTCCCCGCGATCAACGTCTCGGGCTCGAAAAACGGCTGGATCTGCACGAGCAGCAACACGATGAAGACCACGAGCAGCCCCTCCACGATGCCGAAGAAGAACCCGAGCGCGTGGTCGAGCTGGTCGAGGTGTATTCGTTCGATGAGCCGATTAAGCGTGCTCTCGAAAATCTTCACGACGAGGTAGACGACCAGAAACAGCGCGAGGAAAGCGATGATCTGGCTCCAGATCGACGGGCCGATGTACTCGTCGAGGAGCTCAGCGACCATGCCGCTGAACACGACCGCCGCGATGATCCCCAGGAAAAGCGCCCCCGTGCCCAGCAGCTCCTTCACGAACCCCCGGAACGCGGCGCGAAACGCGAGAATCACGACGACGATCGCGAAGACGATGTCGATGCCGGTAAATATCACTCCCTGCTCCTTGCTCGGTCGACGCCGGGTCCGGTCCCGACGTAGGCCGCGATGAGGTCCGTGATGACGCCGGTCGCGTCGAGACGGACGACCTCCTTCGCTCGGCGGCCCAACTCCTCACGAACCGCCGGATCGCCGGCGAGCTCGCCCAGCGTCCGTTC
Source organism: uncultured Spirochaetaceae bacterium (assembly GCA_964458555.1). Lineage (GTDB taxonomy): Bacteria > Spirochaetota > Spirochaetia > DSM-27196 > SLST01 > SLST01. The sequence continues at coordinate 58,124 of CAYWJH010000003.1, forward strand.
TATCTCGCCGAGGAGGGACTCCGCGTCGGTGAACACCCGAGCGGCACCCGCGCGCTCGAAGATAGCGGCGTTGCGCAGCTGGTCGCCCCGCGAGCCCGAGGAGAGCGGCACGAGCAGCATGGGCTTGCCCAGGGCGGCACCCTCCCAGATCGTGGAAGCGCCGGCCCGGCACACGACGACGTCCGCGGCGGCGAGCACGTCGGGCAGCTCGGCACCGAAGAACTCGGCTGCGTAGTAGTCGGGGCCGTTGGCGCGGTCGATCTCGTGCCTGCCGGTCTGATGAACGATCCGCCACGAGACCCCGATGCGATCGGCGAGCCCGGCGACGACGTCGTTGAGCTGGACCGCACCCAGACTCCCTCCGAGGAAGCAGACCACCGGCCTCGGATCCATCGGATCGAACCCGAGAAACTCCAGACCGGCGTCGCGTCGGCCCGCGAGGATCTCGGGGCGCAGCGGATTGCCGGTCACGATCACGCGCTCGCGAAGCGCCGCGGCGACGCGCTCGCGCGTCTGCTCGTACGGGACGAGGACCTTCGTCGAGAAGCGCGCGTTGATTCGCGTCGCGAGACCCGGATCCGCGTCGCTCTCGTGGCTGATCACCGGCACGCCGAGCAACCGCGCCGCCACGACCGGAGGAACGCTCACGAACCCGCCCTTCGAGAAGAGCACCGCCGGGCAGAGCTTCCGCACGATCCCGATCGATCGCAGCAGACCGGCGAGCACGCGGAACACGTCGGTGATATTGCGCAGCGAAAGGTAGCGACGCAGCTTTCCCGCCGGAATCGGGTAGTAGGCGATCCCGAGGGCCATGAGGATATCGCGCTCCATGCCGTCGGTGCTCCCGATCCAGGCGACGTCGACGCCTCCGAGCTCGCGCACGCGATCGAGCACCGCGAGCCCGGGATAGACGTGACCGCCGGTCCCGCCGCCGCTGAACAGGACGAGAGCCTTCCGTTCTGTGCCTTGCTTTCTCTGTGGTTCTGCGATATCTCAAGATAGCATGCGACCGCGACTCACGGCAATCTTCGCTCTCACGGTTCTTGGACTCGCTTTCGGACAAGTCCTTCTCGCGCAGCAAGATAGGGCCCATGTCGATCTGTCCGCCCGGCTGCAGACGCTCCTGCCGCAGCTCACGCTCGCCGAGGTTGGCGAGCTCTCGCGGACCGGCGAGCTCGCGCTACCGTACGGCCTCGAGCCGGGTAGCGACGTTTCGGTCCGTCTCGCTCCGGCGTTTGCGTCCCGGATAGAGGCCGACCTGCGGGCGATCGATCCGAAGATCGGGGTCGAGGTGCTCTTCCTCGCCGACGCCCCGCCGGGGGTATCCGCGGTCGACGCCGAGCTCGTCACGACGCTGCAGGCGATCAGTACGATGGAGGGCATCGAGTACTACTCGGCGAGCCGCGAGCGCATGCGCACGCTCTTTCACGAGTCGTACGTGATCGCCGCCCCGGCCGACCGGACGAGGCGGCCCGACCCGGTTCTCGACTCGCTCCCGCAGACCGACCGGATCCACATCTTCCAGCGCGACTCGAGCTTCGGGCGAAACGTCCTCGAGCTCACCTATACGGTCGACGACGGCGCGGTCCGTCTGCGGATGCGCAACCTCACGCGCATGCTCTACCAGGGGATCATCCCCGCGGTAGGCCCGGGGGAGCTCGGCCTCAACCTCGTGGTCGTACCGCTCGGCGAGCGGCTGCTCTTCTACGGCAACAGCGCCGCCCGGCCGGTGAGCCTGCTCGGCATGGAGGCGCGGGTCCAGCGCAGCTTCACCAACCGGCTTATCGCACTCTACCGCTGGTTCCTCGACCAGACCGGGTAGTTGGGAGGCAGCCCCGCGGCGCTCATCATTTTCTAACACAATCCTCATACTCATTGAACCGTCCGGGACGATCTTGCGGTCAATCCAACTACCTGATCAAGGAGGACTTCATGAGAAAGGTAGCACTTGTACTTCTGATGAGCCTGATCGCCATCGGCTTCGTGTTCGCAGCGGGCGGCCAGGAAGAGACGACCGACGGCGGCGAGGGGCTCGCGTGGATCGTCGAAGACGGCGACGACGCGATTCTTCCCGGCGTGAACCCGATCGAGGTCACCGGCGACATCGTCGCGGCGGGCAGCTCGACGGTCTTCCCGCTCGCGGAAGAGGTTATCGCTCGGTTCTACGACGAGGGGTACTCGCAGCAGTACTCGCTGACCTACACGTCGATCGGCTCGGGAGCCGGCTACGAACGCTTCGCAGCCGGTGACTCGGACGTCTCGGGCGCGAGCCGCCCGATCCGCGAGGGTGAGGTCGAGGCGGCGCGGGCCAACGGGATCGAACCGGAGGAGTTCATCGTCGCCTTCGACGCGCTCGCCGTCGTCGTAAACCCCGCGAACGACTGGGCGACCGAGCTCTCGATCGAAGAGCTTGCCACGGCGTTCAGCACCGCAGAATCCTGGGCCGACGTTCGCGACGGCTTCCCCGACCGGACGATCAATCGCTACATCCCCGGCACCGACAGCGGCACCTTCGACTACTTCGTCGAAGAGGTCTTCGACAAGGACGAGGAGCCCATCCTGAACGCGTCGCGCACGCAGTTCTCCGAGGACGACAGCGTGCTCGTGCAGGGCGTCGAGGGCGACGAAGGCGGCGTCGGCTTCTTCGGGTTTGCCTACTACGTCGAGGAGAGCGACAACCTGGCCGCGGTAAACGTCGAAGGCGTCGAGCCGAGCGGCGCGACGGTCGACGACGGCAGCTACCCGCTCGCGCGTCCGCTGTTCATCTACAGCGACGCAGAGATCATGCGCAGCAAGCCGCAGGTCGCGGCGTTCGTGAACTTCTTCCTCACCTACGGCGAAGAGGAAGCCGGCGACGTCGGATACTTCCCCGCCCCCAAGGCGCGCGTAGACGCGGCCAAGGAGCGCTGGGTCGAGATCATGGACGGTCTGTACTGATCGCAGCGTTCCGTGATTCACTACGAGGGAGGCGGTCCATCCGCCTCCCTTTTGGTATGAGGTTTTCATGAGCGACAAAGGTCACAGCAAGGTTCTCGTAACCGGCAAGACGGCACCGGTGCAGACCGCCGACTTCGCCCGTCGGCGGAGGATTCACGAGGATGTCATCCGCGTCGTGATTTTCGCGTTCGCCGCGGTCTCGGTACTGACCACGGTCGGCATCGTCGTGATCCTTGGCCGCGAATCGCTGCTGTTTTTCGCCGATCCGCGCGTAACGCTACGCGAGTTCTTCGGGTCGGTCCGGTGGCAGCCGCAGATCGGTCACTTCGGCGTCTGGCCGCTGGTGACCGCCACTTTCATGACGAGCTCGATCGCGATGCTCGTCGCCGGGCCGCTCGGTCTCTTCGTCGCGATCTACCTGAGCGAGTACGCCTCGCAACGCGTCCGCTCGATTCTCAAGCCGGTCCTCGAGGTACTGTCGGGCATCCCGACCGTCGTCTACGGCTACTTCGCGCTGACGTTCATGACGCCGCTCTTGAGGTCGATCTTCGGCACGAACGTCGTCGAGATCTACAACACCGCGTCGGCGGGCCTCGTCATGGGGATCCTGATCCTGCCGCTCGTCTCATCGCTCGCCGAGGACGCGCTCAGCGCCGTCCCCACGTCGTTGCGAGAGGCCGCTTACGGACTCGGCGGTACGAAGATGGAGACGGCGCTGCGCATCGTGGTGCCGAGTTCGGTATCCGGCCTGGCCGCGGCCTTCATCGTCGCGCTCTCCCGCGCGGTGGGCGAGACGATGATCGTGGCGCTCGCCGCAGGGGCAGGGCCGAACTTCACGTTCAACCCCTTCCGCGCCGCCGAGACCATCACCGGCCATATCGTGCGGATCTCAGGCGGCGACATCGGCTACGACACGCTCGACTACAACAGCGTCTTCGCGCTCGGCCTGCTCCTGTTCCTGATCACGCTCACGCTCAACATGATCAGCCGACGCATCGTCAAGAAATACCGGGAGGTGTACGAGTGAGCACTGAGACGAACGAACGCACCACGCGGACACGCGCGGCCGGCTACGGTACGCTCGAGGATGCGCGAGCCAATATCAAGCGACGCCGCCACATAGGCCTCGCGTGGCGGCTCGTCTTCTACCTCGCGACGACCATCTCCGTAATGGCGCTCGTGATTCTCATCCTCAATATCGTGAACGGAGCGTTCGGGTACGTGGCGATCAGGAACAAGATCGAGCCGGAGACGCTCTCCGCCACGGGCGCGCCGCTCGGCGAGCTCGAGCAGGGGCAGCTCATCGAGATCCTCGAAGAGAACATTTCGAGCGGACTGTTGAGACGGTTCAACTACGAAGAGCCGCTCGAGGAGCGCTCGATCCCCGAGCTCGTCGTGCTCGTCGAAGAGCGAGTCGTCGAAGCGACTATCGTAGAGACGTGGGACCTCTTTCCGTCGCTCTTCGCGCAGGCCGAGATCCGACGATTCATCGACGAGCGCGCAGAGCCCGACACCCGACTCCAGTTCCGGGCGTGGCTGAACGCCCGTTTCCTCGTCACGCCGCAGAGCCCGCAGCCGCAGTTCGCCGGCGTGCGGACCGCGATCCTCGGATCGATCTGGATGATCGGCATAACGCTCGTCGTTGCCTTCCCCTTGGGTGTGGGCGCGGCGATCTACATGGAAGAGTACGCGCGCGACAACCCGATCAACCGCGTGATCCAGGTCAACATCTACAACCTCGCCGGCGTGCCCTCGATTATCTACGGACTACTCGGACTCGCGGTGTTCGTCCGGATCATGGGGCCGATCACGAGCGGTGCGGCGTTCGGCGCGGCGGTGCCGGACGCCACCGGTCGTACGGTGTTCTCGGCGGGGCTCACGCTCGCGCTGCTCATCCTGCCGATCATCATCATCAGCAGCCAGGAGGCGATCCGGGCGGTACCGCAGTCGCTGCGCGACTCGAGCTACGGGATCGGCGCGACGAAGTGGCAGACCATCTGGCACCACGTGATCCCGGCCTCCTTCGATCGGATCCTGACCGGAACCATCCTCGCGGTCTCGCGCGCCGCCGGCGACACGGCGACGCTCATCCTGACCGGCGCGGCGACGGTCATCTTCATCGACCCGAAGAATCTCTTCTCGCAGTTCACGGCGCTGCCGATCCAGATCTACCAGTGGTCGGCGCGCCCGCAGGGGGCGTTTCGAAACGTCGCCGCCGCGGCGATCATCGTACTGCTCGTCCTGCTTCTTTCGATGAACGCCTTCGCGATCGTCACGCGCGACCGGATCAGGCGCCGGAGGTTGATGTAATGGGAGACCGAGACAATATGAACGAACAGTCCTACCCCGCGGGCCTCAGCGGCGCGCAGCGCGCGGTAGCCGAGCGCACGGATGCGGCGACGAGCACGCCCGCCACAGACACCGGCGGCACTCCGGCGATCGAAATCAGAGACCTCGATTTCTTCTACGGAGACTTCCAGGCCGTAAAGAGCGTCGACCTCGCCTTCGAGAAGAACGAGGTGACCGCGCTCATCGGCCCGTCGGGCTGCGGAAAGAGCACCGTGCTTCGTACGCTGAACCGGATGAACGATCTGATCCCGGGGACGAAGGCCGACGGCGCGGTACTCTTCCACGGCAAGAACATCTACGACGAGGACGTCGACCCGGTGGAAGTCCGCAGACGGATCGGGATGGTCTTCCAGAAGCCCAACCCGTTTCCCAAGTCGATCTACGAGAACATCGCCTGGGGGGCCCGCATCAACGGGTACCACGGCAACATGGACGAGCTCGTCGAAACGTCGCTCCAGCGCGCCGCGCTCTGGGACGAGGTCAAGGACAAGCTGAAGCAGAACGCGTTGCGGCTCTCCGGGGGGCAGCAACAGCGCCTGTGCATCGCGCGGGCGATCGCCATCGAGCCGGAGATCATCCTCATGGACGAACCGGCGTCTGCGCTCGACCCTATCTCCACGAGCAAGATCGAAGACCTTATCTTTGATCTCAAGACCCGGTTCACGATTATCATCGTCACGCATAACATGCAGCAGGCCGGACGTATTTCCGACAAGACGGCGTTCTTCATGGTGGACGACCAACGATCCGGCTATCTCGTCGAGTGGGGAAGCACGCGCGACATCTTCTTTAACCCAAAGGACGAACGCACCGAGGCCTATATCTCGGGGCGGTTCGGCTGATACACTGCAGCGGGAGGGACCGGAATGGAAACGCGATTGCAGCTCGACAAGCAGCTCGGCGAACTCTACCAGGATATCCTGAAGCTGGGCGCGCTGGTGGAGGAGGCGCTCAACAAGTCGATCGAGGCGCTCCGCAACGGCGACGCCGAGCTCGCCCGATCGGTGGTCGCCGGTGACGACGCGATCGACGAGCTCCACATGGACATCGAGGACCGCAGCACCCAGATCATCGCGCTCGAGCAGCCGGTCGCGACCGACCTGCGTGAGCTCATCACGGCTACAAAGATCGGCGCGGACCTCGAACGCATCGGCGACCACGCACGCCACATCGCGAGGGTCGTGCAGACGCTTCCGCCGGAACTGCTCGCGATCGCGCTGCCGAATATCGAGGAGATGGCGAGGGTCGGCATTTCGATGGTACACGATTCGCTCACCGCCTTCGTCGACCAGGATCCGGACCAGGCGCGAACGGTCGCGACTCGCGACGACGAGATCGACGCGGCTCACGGACGGCTCTACCAGAGTCTGGTCGACGTGATGCGAGACCGCCCGGAGTGGATCGAGCACGGCGTGAAGCTCATGTTTCTCAACCGTTACCTGGAGCGACTCGGCGATCACGTGACCAACATCTGCGAGTGGGTGATCTTCGCGAAGACCGGCGAGCACGTGGAACTCAATAACTAGCGGCGGACGGCGCATGGCAGACGAGAGGATCCTGGTTGTCGACGATGAGCGCGATATTCTCGAGCTGATTCGATTCAACCTCGAACGCGAGGGTTTCACCGTATTCACGGTCGACACCGGCGAGGCGGCGCTCGCGCAGGCGAACCGGATCGCACCCGATCTCGTCGTGCTCGATCTCATGCTCCCGGGCCTCGACGGAATGGAGGTGTGCCGGCGGCTGAAGGAGCAGGAAGCCACCCGGGCGATTCCGGTCCTGATGCTCACCGCGAAGAGCGAGGACAGCGACATCGTCACCGGACTCGACGTCGGCGCCGAGGACTACGTTACCAAACCGTTCAGCCCGAAGGTACTCGTCGCGCGGATCCGAGCGATCCTGCGACGCCGAAGGGCCGATGCCGAAGACCGAGACATCGTACAAATCCACGGGATGCAGATCGACATCTCCCAGCACGAGGTGTGGGTCGACGACGGTCAGATACACCTCTCGGCGACGGAGTTCGCGATCCTCGTCTTTCTCGCCCAGAACCCCGGATGGGTCTTCTCGCGAACGAAGATCATCGACAGCGTAAAGGGAAAGGACTACCCCGTGACCGAGCGTTCCGTCGACGTCCAGATCCTCGGCTTGCGCAAGAAGCTCGGCGAGAAGGGCAAGCTCGTGCAGACGGTCCGCGGCGTGGGGTACCGACTGCAGGCGGAGTAGATGAAACGCACCCTCTCCACGCGCGTGCTCGGATCGTACCTGCTCACCGCCACCGCCGGGATCGTAGTCCTCGGAATCGTGATCGGCATCGTGTTCGTGCGAAACGCTCGCGAGCGGGCGCTCACCGAGCTGGAGGGCGTCGCGCTCCTCGCGGCGTCGTTCCTCGCCGATCGACCGTCCGCGACCGACGTCCCGGACGCCGTCGCCGGCGGCCTCTCCTCCCTCGCCGATTCGATCAGCTTCCTCACCGCGCAGGGCATCCTTATGGGCGGCACACCCGACCCGCCCCCGCTCCCCCCGGCGGCCGCGCGGGCCGAGACCGTTCGCACGCCACTGTCGGGTTTCTCGCGCACGAACGGCGGGCGCGTATTCGCCTACGCCGTGGCGCCGGCCGGCGACGAGCCGCGCCTGGTCTACGTAACGCGCGACCGACGGCAAATCGACGCTACGACGCGTCCGGCGATTGCGCTCGTGCTCGCGAGCGCGATCGCCCTACTCACCGTGATCGCGCTCCTCGTCTACCGCACGCTCGACTGGACGAAAGGGTCCATCTACGCCATCCAGGCGGCGGCCCGTCGATACGCCCGGGGCGAGCTCGCGGTGCACACGCGCACGAACGGACCCGTTGAGCTCCAGCGGCTCGGCGACGATCTCAACCTCATGGCCGAACAGCTGCGCAGCCGGATCGCCGCGATCAGCGAGCAGCGCAACCAACTCGAGGCGATCCTCTCGAGCATGCTCGAAGGCGTCGTCGTGCTCGACGGCGATCGCGGTATCGTCAGTATGAACGACGCCGCCGGTCGGCTCCTCCGCGTCTCCCCATCCGACGCGCGCGGGCGAACGCTCATCGAGTCGCTGCGCAACGCGCAGCTCGACGAGCTTTCCAAGCTCGCGTTCGGCAGCGATGAGCCGGTCGAACGGACGGTCACACTCTACCGAGAGCGACCGGTCTACGTGCAGGTTCACGCCACGCCGCTACGCGGCGAATCCACCTCGCGGCCCACCGGCTCGGTGCTCGTCATGAACGACATCACCCGGCTCAAGCACCTCGAGGATCTGCGCAGGGACTTCGTCGCGAACGTCAGCCACGAGCTCAAGACTCCCATCACGTCCATCAAGGGCTTCGTCGAGACGCTGCTCGACGGCGCGAGCGGCGACGCAGCCACCGTCGAGCGGTTCCTGCAGATCATCCTCAACCACACCAACCGTCTCCACCTCATCATAGAGGATCTGCTCAGCCTCTCACGGCTCGAACAGAACGACCAGCGCGTTGCGCTGCAGCGTTTTCCGCTGCAGCCGATTATCGACCAGACGCTCGAGATCTGCGGCCCACGCGCGAGCGAGAAGCGAATCGAGCTCTCGTTCGCAACGACCGGCGACGGCCACGCCTGGGGGATTCCGAACCTGATCGAACAGGCGCTGGTGAACCTCGTCGACAACGCGATCAAGTACTCGCCCGAGGGCAGCATCGTGAGGATCGACATTGCGAAAACGGACCGGCGGCTCGTGATACGCGTGATCGACCACGGGCAGGGGATCCGAGCGCAGGACCTGCCAAGGATCTTCGAGCGCTTCTATCGGACCGACAAGGCGCGCAGCCGCGAGCTGGGCGGCACCGGTCTGGGGCTCGCGATCGTGAAGCACATCGTCAGGGCGCACCGGGGCGAGGTCACCGTCGACAGCACGCTCGGTCAGGGTTCGACCTTCGTCGTCGAGCTCCCTCAGGACCAGCTGACCTCCGCGCCTTCAGGTCAGGATACCGACCACGACCTGAACGCCGCCGATCAGACTTCCGAGCAAGGCTCCGAATAGGTTGATCCACTTCAGGTGCCGCGCGATCACCATCAGCAGCAGCTGTTCCACGCTCTCCATGTCGAGCCCGTCGATCTTCTCGACGACCATCGTGTAGACGTCGAGCCCGGCGACGATCTCCGGCACGCGCCGCGAGACGAGCGACTGGAGCCGCGACGTGAGATAGCGGTCGACGCGCGCCTTCTGCTCCTCGGAGATCGGCAGGAGGTGGCCGAGCGGCCTGCGTTCCTCCCGGGCGAGGAACCGTGTCGCGAGCTCGATGGTCCGCTCCGAGAGCCGGTCCACGTTTTCCGGTCGCGCTATCCACCTGTCGGCCATCTCGACGACGCGCGCGGTGACCTCTTCCGGCTCCTGACCGAAGAGATCGCGGACGATCTCTCCGAGCGAGCGCTCGCGGTGCTCCTCCGCGAAACGCGCCACGCCGGCGGCGATCCTGCGCCTCACGTCGTCACGACGGAGCAACTCGACAGCGAGCGCGAACACGCGCGCCACCAACCGATCGGCGTGCAGGCCGAATCGCTCGAGCAACGTACGGATCCCGGTACGACCGAGCGTTCGCAGCTCGTCCTGGAGCGCCTCGATGAGCCGGTCGCGGTTCTCTGCGTCGTGGCCCGCCCGGTCGACACTCGCGATGACGTCGTCGACGATCGCCGGCATGCTCTCGTTCAGCGTGCGATCGTACTGGGTCGCGGACACCAGAAAGCGCTGGACCAGGTTCAACCTCTGGAGGATTCGCTTGAGCAGACCGCGTCCGTGAACGGAGAGCTCCCGCCTTGTCGCCGGCTCCCGGAGAAAGACGACGAGCGCGTCGAGCGCCGGCTCGTAGACGCCGGGAACCGTCGCGGCCAACCGTTCGATCGATCGATCGCCCACGATCTCCACCAGCGGTGTGTCCCGCTCGACGTGCGAAGCGACCCAACGCTGCACCGCACGCTCGGCCGCCGGTGCGGCGGGGCCGGAGGCGAGCGAGCGAACCGCACCGTCGACGAGCTCTCCGAGCCGCGCCGCCGACGGCATCACGCGGTTCGGGTTCGTCGCGAGCGCCCCCGTCGTTACCGTCTCCGCGACGCGATGAACCACCTCGGCGAAGAGGTCAGACCGAAAGAACGCCCCCAGCACGCTCCCGGCGGCTTCGCCGAAGGCGGCGCGAACCTCGTCGTCGCCGGCGGCGGGCTCCCGTGCGGAGGCGCCCTCGGCGTCGGAGGATTCCGACGTAGGGGTACCGTTCAGCACGTCCGACGTGAATCGGCCCACGCTCGTCTCGAGCGCCGCCTCGAACCGAGGATCGTGCAGGCGTTCGAGAAGCACCTCCTCGGTCAGCAAACGGGTCGAGACCATCCGGGCGATGCTGTGCGCAAGCTGGTCTCGCTGCCGGGGGATAACACCGGGGGTAAGCGGAACGCGGATACCGAAGACGCGTTTCTCGGCGAGCGGACGGAACAGCATTCGGATCGCGAGCGCGTTGGTGACGTAGCCTATAATCGCGCCGAGAAGCGGCGGCAACGCGTACGGAAGCACTCGGACCAGCGCGTCCATGGTCACCGACCCTCGCCAAACCGATCGGCCGCGTTGCGAGCGCGGTACTCGCTTCCGTACTCCTCGAGGGTCCGATCGAGCGTCCACCCCGAGGTGGCTCCGGACTCGAGCCGATACCAGTACAACCGCTCGTCGTCGACCTGCTCGACGACCGTCCCGATCGCATCGATGCGCGCGACGTCGCCGCGGCGCAGGTGCCCGACGATCGGCGCGTCCATCTGCGGTTCGGCGCGAAGGCGGACGTACGTCTCGGAGACGACGGCCCAGGTAGGCCGTAGCGTCACGACCGGTGTCGGGGGAAGCGATACGGAGGTCGCCGACCGACCATCCCGACCGCAGGAACCGAGCAGGAGCGCCCCGGCACACACCACAGCCAGGCGCGCAAGCGCGGCGCCGATCGCGGCCTGTCGCCGACGAAACGTGGGTTGACCGCCCAACGACGGGCGTGCATGCTGCTGGTCAGTGAAGCGTTGTACCATTCTCGTCGCATTCGCGGCGATCGCTGCCGCCGGGCTCCCGGCCGATCTCGCCGTCACGGTCGGTAGCCGTCACGCCGCATTGGTGGTTCAGGATACTCGATTCGACCCGGCCGTTCAACTCGCGAGCGAGGTAGGCGCCGGCGTGGGTGGTCGGTGGAAGCTCCGCGGCGGCCGCGCAGGGGCGATCGCCGCCGGTCTGGGTCTCGCAGTAGCCAGCGTGGGCCCGAGCACGGCGTTCGCCGGGTACTTCTACCGGGGCCTCGCCGTGCGCTCGCTCACGGTCACCGGCGCGTGGACGAGCCCGTCGGGTGTCGGGGTACGAGTCGGTGCTGCGGCTTCGTTTGCGTCGTACGCGCTTACGACGCTACTGTTCTTCTACCCCGAAGTCGAGATCGCGCCTACGCTGCGCATGAGACTCGCGAAGCGAATTCGCGTGGACTGGGCTCTTCCGGTCTTCTACCAGTTCCGGCAGGACCTCGCGTACGCGGTAGGCATAGGCCTGCGGGCGACCGTTGCACTGGAATTCTCATCGCCGGAGTCATAGATTCGTGCTGTGATGGATCGATTCGATCGCACGCACCGATCTTGGAAACGCCGCCCACGCGCGGCCGGCCGACTGATCGTGCTCGCCACCGCCCTCGCGCTCGCGACCGCGCTCGCCTCCTGCGGTCGAACGCCGGATCTCCCGCCCGGGTACGCGATCGTCTACGGCGTGTCCGACTATGAGAGCATCAGCGACCTGGGCCAGCCCGCCGCGGACGCGATCGCGATGGCCGCGATGCTGGAGGAGGCCGGCTACACGATCATCGGGGGCGGACCGGAGACGAACGGCGCACGAACGGACGCACAGGCCGAATGGGCCAACGTCGAGGCCGACTTCGCCGCAGCCGCGGCGACCGCGTCGCCGGACTCCCGCTTCGTCTTCTACTTCGCCGGGCACGGGTTCGGCGACGGCATGGAGTCCCAGTACGACACCCCGCCGTTCTCGCAGGAGTGGGCCGACCACCTCGCGAGCGAGGCCGCCGGAGACGAGCCGGTTGGAGCCGGCGCCTACCCGGAGTTTCTCTTTCTCCACGGCGCCGATCCGTTCGACGATGTGCCGGGAGCGCTCGAAGAGAGCATCTCCGACGACGAGCTCGCCGCGCTCGTGCGGTCGGTCCCGTCCCGCCAGCGCGTGGTGATCATCGACGCGTGCCATTCGGGCGGGTTCATCGGTAGTGCGAGCTCGGTGGATACCGTGCCGGCCGGATACGAGGGGTATAACGACGGCGCACGGCTCGTCGACGCGCTCAACGCGATGACGCTGTACCTCGAGTATCGTACCGCCGCCCCTGTGGACCTCGATCAAAGCGACGGGATCGTCATCGCCGCGGCCGGCGAGCAGGACTTCTCCTACGAGGGAAGCTACTGGGGGTTTCCGAACGGCGTCTTCACGCACTTCTTCCTCGAGGCGCGCGACGCGGCCGATTACGACTACGACGGCTACGTCTCGGCGACCGAGGCTTACGCTCACGCCGTCGCGGCGATCCGGGCGGTAGCGAACGGCGAGCTCGTCGCCGAGGAGAAGTTCGTGCCGCGGGTCACCGGCGGTGCGGTCGACTTCATCCTCTTCCCGGCCCGGTGAGCGCCCGCGAAGCGGTTCGCGCGCGGGCGCAGACCCGTCACGTCCGTCCCTGCTTCGCCCCGGCCCCGATCTGCTTCAACCGCTCGATCTCGTCCCGGATCACCGCGGCGGACTCGAACTCGAGGTTCTTCGCGTGCTCGAGCATCTCCCGTTCGAGCACCCGAATGAGCTCCTTGCGCTGCGACGGGATCATCACGTTGAAGCCTTCCTTGATCACCTCGATCGACTGCTCCTGGTTCTCCCGCTGCTCTTCCTTCTCGCGCGTCAGTATTTCCCGGATCGCCTTGGAAATCGTACGCGGCGTGATGCCGTGCTCGCGGTTGTACTCGAGCTGGATCCGGCGACGACGCTCGGTCTCCCCGATCGCCGTCTCCATCGCCTCGCTCATCCGATCGGCGTACATGATCACCTTGCCGTTAACGTTCCGCGCGGCTCGACCGATCGTCTGGATAAGCGAGGTCGCCGACCTCAGAAAGCCGATCTTGTCCGCGTCGAGAATCGCGATGAGCGACACCTCGGGAAGATCGAGGCCCTCGCGCAACAGGTTGATCCCGACGAGCACGTCGAAGGTCCCCTGGCGCAGCTGGGTGAGGATCTCCACGCGCTCGATCGTCTCGATCTCCGAGTGCAGATACCTCACCTTGAGCCCGAGGTTCGTGAGGTAATCGGTCAGGTCTTCGGACATCTTCTTCGTGAGGGTAGTGACGAGAACGCGTTCGTTCGCCGCGACCCGCTCGCGGATCTCACCGTAGAGGTTCTCAATCTGGCCCTCGCTCGGTCGCACGACGATCTCCGGGTCGACGAGACCGGTGGGGCGGATGATCTGCTCGACCACCTGCGAGCTCTTCTCGACCTCCTCGTCACTAGGCGTCGCCGACACGTAGACGACCTGATCGAGCAGCGACTCGAACTCGTCGGAGACGAGCGGTCGGTTGTCGAGCGCCGACGGAAGTCGGAAGCCGTACTCGACGAGCGAGAGCTTGCGGCTGCGGTCGCCGGCGTACATCCCTCGCACCTGCGGCACGGTCACGTGGCTTTCGTCGATAAAGGTCAGAAATCGATCTGGAAAGTAGTCGATGAGTACCGCCGGTCGCTCACCCTCCTCGCGACCGCTCAGGTGACGGCTGTAGTTCTCGATACCCGAGCAGTATCCCATCTCGTGCATCATCTCGATGTCGTATTCGGTGCGGCTCTTCAACCGTTGCGCCTCGACCAGTTTCTCCTGGTCGAGCAGCTGCTGATGCCGCCGGTCGAGCTCGTCCTTGATACGCTCGATCGCCGTACGTATCTGGTCCTGCGGCATCACGAAGTGCTTCGCCGGGTAGACCATCGCAACCTCGAGGTTTTCAATCACCTCACCGCTCACCGGATCGAAGGTCCGGATCGACGCGACCTCGTCCCAGTCGATCTCGATACGAAACGCGGTCTCGGCGTACGCCGGAAAGACCTCGATCACGTCGCCGCGCACGCGAAATCGCCCCCGCTGCAGAACGTCGTCGTTGCGCTCGTACTGCAGGTCTATCAACTTCCGACGGATGCGCGTGATGTCCACCTCTGCGCCCACGTCGATCCGCAGGCGCATGTCCCTGTAGTCGCCCGGGCTGCCGAGACCGTAGATGCACGACACCGTCGCGACGACAATGACGTCAGACCGTTCGAGCAGGCTCGTCGTGGCGGAGAGCCGGAGCCGCTCGATCTCGTCGTTGATCGACGCGTCTTTCTCTATATACAGATCCCGGCTCGCGACGTACGCCTCCGGCTGGTAGTAGTCGTAATACGAGACGAAGTATTCGACGGCGTTGTCCGGGAAGAACCCCTTGAACTCGCGGAACAGCTGCGCCGAAAGCGTCTTGTTGTGGCTGACGACGAGCGTGGGACGCTGCACCGACTCGATGATCTTCGCCATCGTGTAGGTTTTGCCCGACCCGGTGACTCCCTTGAGCGTCTGAGCGTGCATCCCGGCGCGGATGCCCTCGGAGAGGCGCTCGATCGCAGGCCCCTGGTCGCCGGCAGGCTCGTACTCGGAGGCGACCCGGAATCTCCTGGGCATCTACTCGAGCCTCACCCTGCTCGGCCGCTCGACGAGCGTGACCTCGGTCTCCAGCTCGCGACGGCCTCGAACGTACCTCACCGAGACCGTCTGTCCCGGCCGGGTGTCCTCGAGCGCCTCGAACAGGTTCGCCAGCGTTCGCGTTCGCGTTCCGTTGACCTCGATGAGAATATCACCGCCCAGGTAGACCGTGGTGCCGAGCCCCCGGATCGGCTCGCGGGGGTCGCCGCCCCGCAGGCCCGCCTCGGCGGCGTTGCCGTCCGGGTCAACCTGAGAGATCAGCAGTCCTTCGTCCACCGGCAGGCCGGCGTAGCGAACGAGCTGGGGAAAGAGCTGCACGGGCGTGATCTCGATCCAGCCTCGCCGCACGATTCCGTACTCGATGAGATCCGGGACGACGCGTCGCGCCGTATCCACGGGGACGGCAAACCCGATACCGATCGAGCCGCCGCTCTGCGAGTAGATCATCGTATTGATTCCGATCATGTCCCCCTTCGAGTCGAGGAGCGGACCGCCGGAATTGCCCGGGTTGATACTCGCGTCGGTCTGGATGAGCCCGTTGATGATGAAGTTGTCCTGACTTCGGATACTGCGCCCGAGACCGGAAATCACGCCGGTCGTCAGCGTACGTCCGATCGCAAACGGATTCCCGATCGCGAGCACGCTCTGGCCCACACGCAGCTCGTCCGACGAGCCGAGGGGGATCGTGCTCAGCTCTCTACCCTCCGGGGCGATCTTGACCACGGCGAGGTCGTTCTCCACGTCCGAACCGATCACCTCACCGCTCAGCGTCGTCCCGTCTGCAAGCGTGACGTTCACCTCCGAGGCCCCCTCGATGACGTGGTTGTTGGTCAGCACGTAGCCGCGCCGGTCGATGATGCTCCCGGATCCCGACTGCCCCTGCTCCGGCACCGCCTCGAAGAACCAGTTCAGCGTCAACCGCTGCGTAGAGATGTTGACGACGCCGGAGTTCCGCATCTCGAACACACGGATCGTCTCGAGCTCCCCTTCGGTCAACCCGTCGCCCCGCACCGCGGGCACGACGTGCGTCGACGGATCGGCGCTCGTCTGGAGCTCGAACTCCGTCTCCGGAATCTGCGCGGTGACCGACGTCTCCTCGCCTCCCTCGCCGCCGAGCAAGCCGAACCCGACCGCGAGCAGCACCACGATGAGCGCAGAAGCGAGGGAGAAGAGTATGAGTTGCCCCCGGCTGTAGAGCTTCATCGCGACCTCGACCCCAATATAGTGGCGTGCAGATTGGTTGCCAAGCCATCTCAGAGCTCGGGCTGCCAGAGCGGTCTCATCTCGCCGGTCCGCCGGTACGAGACGGCTTCGAGCACGTGTTCTTCGTCTACCCGCGCCTCGCAGTCGAGATCCGCCACGGTTCGCGCGATTCGAAGCGCCGACAACGACGCGCGCGTAGAGAAGCCGAGCGCCCTCCCCGCCCGCTCGAATGCCGACCTTGCGGCGGCGGTCATACGCGCCTCCTCCACCGCCTGTACGGCGGTCAGATCGCCGTTGCGGAGCGTCTGCCGCCGCTCATCGAGACGAAACGAGATGGCGTCGGCCACGCGCTGAGCCATCGTCGACGACGAGTCGGTCCGCGGAAGCTGCTCCAGCGGTAGCGGTTCCACCTGCACACGGAGGTCGATCCGGTCGAGCAGGGGACCGCCCAATCGGCGCCAGTACCGCTCGACCTCGGCGATGCTGCACATGCAGATCCGGTCGCTACGCCCGAGCATCCCGCACGGGCAGAGATTCGTCGCGAGCACGAGCTGGATTCGGGCGGGAAACCAGTAGTTCCCGCGAGCTCGAGCGACTCGCACGCGGCGGCGCTCGAGCGGCTCGCGCAGACCCTGCAGGACCGGCCGGCGAAACTCGAGCGCTTCGTCGAGGAACAGCGTTCCACAGTGCGCGAGCGCAACCTCCCCCGGTATCTGCGGAAGCCTGCCCCCGAGGAGCCCTTCGGTAGAAGCATTGTGGTGGGGGGTCCGGAACGGTCGCTCGACGGCGAGACCGGCGCTCCCACCTCGTTCACTGGCGAGCGAGTGTATGCGTGTGACCTCCACCGCCTCGTCGTGCGACAGCGGAGGCAGGATCGTGGGAATGAGACCGACCGCAGCGCTCTTGCCCGCGCCGGGCGGGCCGACGACGATGAGGTGATGGCCTCCCGCCGCCGCGATCTCCACGACCCGTTTCAGGTCGCCGAGCCCCCGCAGCTCTTCGTAGTCGCCGAGCAGACCGGCGGCCGTCGGCGCCGTCGATCGCACCGGCGAGCGCCCCCCACCGACGATTCGCTCGCCGTCGACCGCATCCGGTTCCGGCCCCGTCCCGAGGCGGCGCAGCGCCCCAGGCAGTTCGACGAGGCGACGCACCGCAACCGAGCGTCCCCTGCTCACCGCCTGCGCCTCCTCGGCGTTCTCGCTCGGCACCACGAAGGCTCCGATCCCCTCGTCGGCGCCTTCGGCCACCGCGGCGAGCACGCCACGCACCGGGCCGACGGCACCGTCGAGGTGGAGCTCGCCTATCATCATGATGCCGGCGGGCTCCACGTGATCGAGCTGGCCGGAGGCGGCGAGAATCGCCGCGGCGATCGCGAGGTCGAACCCGTTCCCGGCCTTGGGAACGTCGGCCGGAGACAGGTTGACGAGAATGCGTTGCGCCGGAAACGTAAGCCCGCTGTTGCGGATCGCGACCCGCGCGCGATCGCGCGCCTCGCGGACTTCGCTCGCGGGCAGTCCGACGATATCCATCCCGGGGATGCCCACGCGGCAGTCGACTTCGACCGTGACGATGTGGCCGTGATAGCCCCCGGGTGCGTACGAGAAGATGGTCATCGTGCCTCCACCCCTGCAACGCGCAGGATGTGAGCCACGCTTCGAAAGTCGTCAACGCTCGAGCCGGGCGATCTCCTGTTGGACGAGCTCGTCACACCGCTCGTTGAGCTCGTTCCCGGCGTGGCCGCGGACCCATTCCCACCGCGGCTCAACAAGCCCCGCCAGCTCGTGCAGCCGTACCCATCGGTCCTGATTCTTGACCGGCTTCTTCGCAGACGTCATCCACCCGTTCCTCATCCACGTCGCGATCCAGGTCGTGATGCCGTTCTTCACGTACTGCGAATCGGTGTGAACGGTCACCAGCCGCGGCGGACGCGTTCCCTCGGCGATCACGCGGAGAGCTCGGATCACGGCTTCGAGCTCCATCTTGTTGTTGGTGGTGTCCGGCTCGCCGCCGGCTTCCTCCATGCGGCCGTCCGTAGTCTCGATCACGTACGCCCACGCCCCGGGACCCGGATTCCCGTGACAACCACCGTCGGTGTATACGTCGATTTGCTGCACGGCGCATCCTACCACCTCAGGGCGGCCGGGCCAACCTTGACCGCGCATCTGCACCACAGTAGCATGCCCTATGGTCTATCGCTTTCTGCTGAGGCGGAATCTCAAGAGCCTCGTCGTGCCTGGGATCGCGCTCGTACTCGTCGCCGCGTCAATCGCGATCATGGCGTTCTATCACGTCTTCCTGGGGATCCTTGCCCTCGCCGTGACCGGCTTCATCTCGTACCACCTCGTGAAGTTCTTCGTGAACACGCTCAACAGCCACGTGCGCACGTCCGACGACGGCATGATCTGCGCCACCGCAATGGGAAGCGAGATGAGCGTTTCCTGGGACGACCTCACGCACGCCGGCTGGTACACCACCGACAGCGGCTACCGCGAGCTCTTCGTATACGCCGAAGGTGAGGATCAGCTTCTGACGATCCCGCCGCAGTACGAGGAGATGAGCACGCTCGAGGAGGAGATTCTCGACCGATCGGGGCTCGAACCGCTTTCGCTCACCGGAGAAGAGATCGACGGGCTCACCGACGCCCTGCGCGCGCACATTGTCCCGGAGAGCGAGATCATCGACGACGAGGCGGAGGAGGAATGAGCCGCTCCGCGTCGACGACTTCCAGCCCCGCCGAGTGCCCGACGCCCTCGAAGAGCACACGCCCATCGACCTCGAGCATGACATCGGCGCTGCTCCCAAGCGTCTCGACGATCCTGCCTCGCATCTCGCCGTCGCGAGGAGACCGCAGCACGGCGCCGGTTTCACGCGTCGCACGGATCGCCAGTCTCCGTGCGCCCGGACCGACGAGCTCGATCTCCACGCTCCGATCCAGAACCGCCAGCCGCTCGATTCGGCTTCCGACGTACGTCGTGAACTTGAACAGCTCGCCGCCGACGCTCATCCCCGCGAGGAAGCCCGTGAACGCCCCTCCGACGAAGGGTACGTTCGCGATCGAGCACGTCGCGGACACCCCAGGCGTCTCGAAGCTGTTCGTCTGAAACCAGATCCACGCGTTCGGAAACGACCGGCCGTAGTCCTTCTCGACGTAGAGTCGGCCTTCCCACGGCTCACCGCCGACGGCCCCGCGCGCCGCGGCGTCCATGACTACGATTGCGTGCTTGCACTCCATGAACGGCACGAAGCTGTACCACCCCATCGTACCGGGCTGGAAGAGTGTCCCACGCCACAGGCTCGCCTCCTCGAAGCGCAGACTCGCGCCGAAGCCGTCGAGCACTGCGTCGAGCCGATCGAGCGAGAACGAGCTCCCCCCGACCGTGACGGCAAAGCGGTCGCGTTCGCAGCGAAAGCTGTCCAGCGGATAGCGATGGTAGGCCGATGACCCGGCAATCCCGTCGATCACCTGCACGAACGCGTGTGGATCGTCGGGCGGGCGGGAGACACCCGGTATGAGCGCGAAGGCGCGATCGGACCCGACGAGCTTGAAGTACCACCCCTCGAAGTAACGCCTCTTCCGGCCTCGGCGTCCCTGGTAGAGCTCCGGGCGGTAGAGCTTCTCGAGCCCGTACGGCACGAGGCGCGGCAGAAGCCCCCCGCGGTCAGGCGCCCGCGCGTTGATCCGACCGTCGCCGTCGGACGTTATGTCGGTACTCCCTGCACCTGGCTCATACGCGGGACGACCGCCCGGAACGCGTCATCGAGCGACTCGACCGACCGCGGGAGCCCCAGCATCGCGTAAGCGTTCGCCCCCCGGAAGACCATGGGCAGCATCAGCGTCCGGTCGAAGAGGCCCAGGCTCTCGGGGCGGCACAGGCCGTGGAAGTACTCCACGTCGGTGATCGGCCGTTCGATGAAGACGACGTTTCGGCGTGAGAGCACGCGTCGGTAGAGACCGCTACTCTTGGTGATGCCGAGCGACTCGGCGCACGCCGGGTCGAGCCCGAGTTGGTAGGCCGGTACGAGCCCGTGCTCGTCCTCGACGAGCACGATTCCGACACGGGCATTCCATACACGGGTAAAGCGGACCAGCGACTTGAGCACGCCACCCTCGTTATTCTGATAGCCGCGCAGGAACCCATCGTAGTCGAAGCCCTGCTCTCCAAAACGGAAGAGCGAGAGATGGTCCGCGCGACGTGCGCGACGTTCCTCGTCCCCGGCGTCGCGCATGACCGAAAGCAACTCGTCGACTCCACCACCGAACAGCGATTCGATGCCGGAACCGGCGTCGGTCCCCTCTTGCCCGATGACCGATTCGACGAGGGAACGCATCTCCTCGTCGTGGCCGACACGTCCGTCGGCGTAGGCCCTGCGATCGATCTCGACCACGCCTTCGTTCTCGACGAGCACCTCCCTGTCGATGTGCAGGCGATCCAACACGTCCGGTAGACTCGCCGTCTCGTAGCCGTCGCCCGGCCCCTCGCGTCCGGATTCGAACCTGATGAGACCGTTGGCGCCGACAGATCCAGCGCGCCGCCCCGGCTCTGCCGGGCTCACGGATTCGGAAGCACCGACCTCTTCAAGCTCTTCGGCCTCTCCGAT
The DNA here is from genome assembly GCA_964458555.1 of uncultured Spirochaetaceae bacterium. GTDB lineage: Bacteria > Spirochaetota > Spirochaetia > DSM-27196 > SLST01 > SLST01. The sequence continues at coordinate 78,960 of CAYWJH010000003.1, forward strand.
CGACTCCATCTCGGCCGAAACCTCCGCTTCGGCCGGCTCGGTCGCCGACGCCCACGGCGCGGCTTCGAGCTCACCTGGTTCGGACTCGCGAGCGGGCGGGCGGGCATCGATCCCGCGGCCAAACGAGAACAGAGCGCTGCCGAAGGTGGTGGACCCGGCGGGTGCGGAGGGTAGCTCTTCAGGCGCGACCGCCGCACCTTCGGCTTCCTCGGCCTCGAGCTCCTCGAGTTCCTCTTCGGCCTCGCCTTCGGCAACCGGCTCGGCCTCTTCAACCGGCTCGAGCTCCTCGAGCTCGAGCTCCTCCAGCTCTTCCTCCGCCTCGCCCGGCGCCTCGAGCTCTTCTGCCGGCTCGAGCTCGTCGAGCTCTTCGGCCTCTTCCACCGGCGCTGCCTCGACGTCCTCGGCAAGCTCTCCCTCGCCAGTCTCCGCCTCGTCGGCGTCCCGGTAGCTCGTCTTCTCGGGCTCGCCGGCGTCCGGGTCCACGACGGAGTCCGCGATCGAGCCCTCCTCGAGACCCGGCCGCTCGTACTCCCGGCGCTCCCGGCTGAACACCGGTCCGGGAAGCTCGTCCGACTCGGCGCGAGCGAGCCACTCGAGCTCCGCCGCTTCGTCGAGGTTCTCCAGGGAGACGTTCTCCGGCAATTCGGGCCCGGAGGCTACGACTTCGTCGTCTCGCCGGTCAGGGCCCTCAGCGGGGACCTCCTCCGCC
>CAYWJH010000004.1:0-5450 GCA_964458555.1 uncultured Spirochaetaceae bacterium
AATCGTCGCCTATGAACTCGCGCCCAACGCGGAACGCGTCGGCGAGCCCGCGCGGGGCGTCCTGGACCGCGTAGGCGAACGAGAGGCCAAGGTCGCTGCCGTCACCCAGTAGCTCGCGAAATCGCGGGGTGTCTTCCGGGGTGGAGATGATGAGGATCTCGCGGATCCCGGCGAGCATGAGCACCGACAGCGGGTAGTGGATCATCGGCTTGTCGTAGACCGGCAGGAGCTGCTTGCACACGACCTGCGTAATGGGATAAAGCCGGGTGCCGGCGCCACCGGCGAGGATGATGCCTTTCATGATGCCTCCCTCGGGCGAGATTCTACCCCAGATCGATCCGTTTGAGCGAGGTGGCGATGTCCTCGCGCTGCTGGTCCTTCATCGCCTCGAAGCGGACGTGGAGCCGATCGTCGTTCGCGCTCGTCCTCACGACCCTACCCGCGACGGTGTAGTGGCGGGTGCCGGCGAAGAACGACATGGTGAGCACGTTACCCACGGCGAACTCATGATTCGGGTTCGAGACGGTCGCCCCGCCGCCGCTGAGCTCGCTGATCGTGGCCTCCGCGGCGAGCGTGTCCGCGCCCAGGTACTCCTTCACCGTCGCCGGCAGCGAGGCGGGCCGGCGTTCGAAGCGTCGCCGCTGCGTGCGCACGATGCGCCCCGGCCGCTCGACGACGAGGCTGCCATCGTCGTCCTTGCGGAGCGACGCCGCGAACGTGTAAGGCCCGCTGCGCGAGAGCAGCAGCAGCGTCGCGGGTTCGTCCTCGCGCAGATCGTCGTTACCGTCGATGAGCCAGACGGTGAACGCGTTCTCGCCCACCTCCGCGATCGTCCCGCGCGCGTTCACCTCGCCCTGCCGGACCGCGATGGGCATGCCGGAGGTGGGAGTAACTTCAGAGAATCCCTCGCCGCCGCCGACCGCGCGGGTGAGCTCGGGGGGTTGGGTGATCCGCTCGCGGAGCTCATCGGCCTGCTCTGCATCGATCAGCCCGCGCGCGACGCGGTCGCGCGCCCACTCTTCGAACGACGCGGGGTCGAGCAGCGACACGAGCGAGTCGAGCCGCCTGCCGTTCGCCGCTGCGGTCTGCTCGACCTGCCGCCAGCCGCCCGCGCCGAAGAGGCTCCTGCCCAGGTAGCCCACGACCTTCTCGAGCCGTTCGTTGGCCTTGCGGAGCGCGCGCCGCGAGCGGAGCTGGTAGACGAACACTGCGGCCAGCGTCGCGAGCGACGTGAGAATGAAGAAGAGAATCAGGTACTCGAACAGCTCGAACGCACGGTCACGCCCGAGAACGTCCAGAACTCGTACGATCATGTACCCCACCCGTTCGCTGACAAGAATGCTACGGAACGTGCGTGTGTGAAAAGGGGGTGAGGGCCGCGCTATCCGCCGGCGCGGGCAGCCGCCGTTGTCGCCTCCTCCTCCCGCAGCTTCCCGTACGTGCGAATCATCAGCACGAGCCCCACCGTGAACGCGAGCAGGAAGCCGGCAGGCTGGGCGAGAAAGACGCCGTCGGTGCCCAGCCAGAGCGGCAGCACGAGCACGAGCGGGATGAGGAAGGCGCCCTGCTGGCCGGCGGCGAGGACGAGCGCGGAGCGGCCGTCGCCGAGCGCCTGGAAGATCCCGCCGAACATCACGACGAGGCCAATCGGAATGAGCGCGACGCTCATCGCGCGCATCGCGAAAGAGCCCATCTCCACGACGGCCGGGTCCTGCGGCGCGAAGAAACGAATGATCGACGGGGCGAGCACGAACCCGGCCGTACCCGCGACGAGGCCGATCGTTACCGCCGTGACGAACACAAGGCGGATCGTGGCGCGCACGCGGTCGAACGACTTCGCCCCGTAGTTGTACCCGACGAGCGGCTGGAGGCCTTGCGCGAGGCCGATCAGCGACATGAACATGAGCATGAAGATGCGAAGCGTCACGCTGATCGCGGCGATCGCCGACTCTCCGTACGCCCCGGCGGCGTTGTTGAGCACGCCGAACGAGAGGCTCCCCAGGATCTGCCGGACGAAGGTGGGGAACCCCAGGACCATGATCGCGCGGTAGGTCGCGAGCCGAAGACGAACGTGGCGCGGATTGGTCGGAGCGAGCACTCCCTTGCGCAGCGCGTAGTAGGCGAGCAGGAAGAGCGTGGACCCCGCCTGCGCGATGACGGTCGCCACCGCGGCGCCGGTCACGCCCATGTCGAGCGCGAAGATGAAGATGGGGTCGAGCGCGATGTTGAGCACCGCGCCTATGATCTGGCCGATGCTGCTGTGACCCGAGGCGCCCTCCGAACGCAGCAGGTTGTTCGTCGTCATGTTGACGACCTGGAAGACCGACCCGCCCAGGATAACGCGCCCGTAGAGCGTCGCCTCTTCGAGGATCGTCTCGGTCGCGCCGAAGAGCGTCAGGATGGGCGTGATGAAGATCGCGCCGGTGAGCGAGAGCGCGAGCCCCACGCCCACCGACGAGTAGAAGGCGGTCGCACCGGCCTGGTTCGCCGCGTCGTAGTCGTTCGCGCCGAGCTTCCGACTGATCACGCTCGCCGCGCCCATCCCGAAGGTCAGCCCGACCGCACCGATGAGCTGGAAGAGCGGAAAGACTATTCCGGTCGCCGCGATCGCGGTGGTGTCGCGGAGCAAGCTCACGAAGACGGTGTCCACGACGTTGTAGACGGCCATGACGACCATCCCCGCGATCGCGGGCGCGGAGAGTTTGAAGAGCGTGGGGCCCACCGGGCCTCGGGCGAGCATGGTGATCCGTCTGGTATTCCGATTCATGCGTCATCGCTCCCGGCGTGCCCGTCGACGATCGCGCGCAGCGACCGCTCGACCACGACCCGCGCCTCGTCGGCCGATCTGCCGTAGTCGAGCCTCAGCGCCGCCCACGCGTTCCACGATGCGACGAGCTGGACCGAGTCGATCCATCGCTCGCGGTCGGCCGCGCGCCGCGGGCCCAGGTCCGCGAAGTAGGCGCCGATGTGCTCGCGCTCGGCCGCGCGCGAGCGCGCCTGCGCCTCGCGAATGGGAGCGGCGACGTCCTTCTTCCGCTCGGCGATCCTGCGCAGCGGGGTGATGAACTCGTAGTAGTCCGCGCGGTGGTCGACGAATCGCGCGATCCGATCGGCGATCGGTCCGTCCGACGGCTCGGGCAGCGGGAATCGCTCGCGCACCTCGTCGCTCATGAGGTCGATCGTCGCGCGCAGCAGCAGCTCGCGGTTTGCGAAGAAGCGGAAGACCGACCGGCGCGAGATATCGGCCCGATCGGCGACCTCTTCGACCGCCGGGACCTCGCCGGTCTCGCGGACGAGCTCGAGCATCGCGCGGATGACCTTGGCCTTGTTCTCGAGCTGTCTGGTGTGCCGCCCGTCGGCGACGCGTGAAGCGGGCATGGCCGGAGGATATAAATTGACACTTAAAGTGTCAACACATATACTCTGGTGCGGAGGTCCCGCCGCCATGCGCCTGGCGAAGCGGCAGCGCACGATGAACCCCCCGCTCGTCGTCCTCACCGGCCCGGTCCGCTCGGGCAAGACCACGCGGCTCGCGACGTGGGTCCGGGCCCGCGCGGCCGCCGGCGAACCCGTCGCCGGCATCCTCGCACCCGCGACGACAGACGAGCGCAGCCTCTGCTCGATCGCCACCGGCGAGTGCCGTGTGCTCACCGCCGCGGCCGACGTCTCCGACGAGCACCTCGTCGCGATCGGTCCGCACCGCTTCGACGGCGAAGTGTTCGACTGGGCGCGCGGGGTGATCGCCGAGGCGGGGGCCGGGAGCGCCGCCGCCGGGAGCGCAGGTCCCCGGCCCGGCTGGCTCGTCGTCGACGAGGTGGGACCGCTCGAGCTCGGCGGCGCCGGGCTCGAGCCGGCGGTCCGCACGGCGGTGACGGCGGCGCTGGGGCGACGCGCATCGGCCCGGCTCCTCCTCGTCGTCCGCGAGAGTCTGGTCAACCGCGCGCTCGACCACTACGGCGTGCCGGCGTCCGCGGTACGGGTCGTGACGCCGGCTGGTCTCGCGGCGCGCGATGGCGTACTGTAGGGACCATGCGACCAATCGCACTCATGGTGATCGCGGCGCTCATGGCCGGCGTCGCGGCAGGGGCCGCCGCCGAGCGCAGGATCGAGTTCTCCGGCTACGAATGGATCGTCCGACGGAGCGACGGGCTCGAGGGTCCCGGCCCGAACGCCTTCCGCGACGACGAGGAGACCGTCCGGGTCGACGAAGACGGCGCGCTCCGGCTGGTGATCCACCCGCGCGGGAGAGGCTGGGTCTCCGCCGAAGTGATCCTCGACGCGCCGGTCGGCTACGGCACGTACGGTTTTCAGATCGAGACAGCCCCCGCCGCGTTCGACCCGCCGGTGATCCTGGGGCTGTTCACCTACGACGAGTCGGCGCCGGATGAGCACTACCGCGAGATCGACGTCGAGCTCGGACGCTTCGGCGACGCCGACGCGCCGACCACGCAGTACGTCCTCCAACCGCCCGAGACGGAGGGGAACCGGACGCGTTTCGACCTGAAACTGGACGGGACGCACTCGACGCACGCGTTCCGGTGGGCGCCGCAGATGATCGACTTCGCGAGCGCGCACGGCCACCAGGAAGACATCCTCGACGGCGCCGGTGCGTGGGGGTCGCAGATCGCGTTCTGGTCGATCGAGGGACCGCGCGTCCCGGAGCCGGGCAACGAGCGGCTGCGCATCAACTTCTGGCTCTACCGGCGCGAGGCTCCCACGCGGACGCACGAGGCGGTCATCCGTTCGTTCCGGTTCGTGCCGGCGGACGACTGAGGCGCCCGCGTCCGGTCAGCCCGGAGGCGGCGGCTCCGGCGCCGCCCCGTCGCCGCCGAGGTATCGCGCAACCTCCCGGTCGGTGTCGAGGTCGAGCGTGATCTCCGGCCGATCGAGGTGGACGCGCGCGGTGGGATAACGCTCGAGCAGGGCGCGCATGGGGCCGGCGCTCCGGGGCTCGCGAAGCAGCGCGGGAACGAGCAACCGATGCACGAGCACCGGGTGGCCGCGGACGTCGCCGTGGTACGGCACGACGGCGAGCGGCGCGCCCGGTTCTGCAGCGTCCTCGCGCGGCGGCGCGGCGCGCGCCACGGCGTGGAAGACCCGCGCGTCGAGTCGCGGCATATCGCCGGGCACGACGAAGAACCACTCGCTCTCCACCTCGCGCATGCCGGCCTGAATCGACCCGAACATGCCGTCGCGGTAGGAGAGGTTCTCTACCACCTCGACGTGTGGAGGCGGCGCTCCAAGCGCGTCTCGGACGGCAGCAGCGTCGTGCCCGAGGACGACGATAACCCGACCGCAGGCTGCGTGCGCGTGCTCGAGCGCGACGCGTACGAGCGGCAGCCCGTCGATCTCGCGGAGCATCTTGCTTCCGGTCATGCGGGTTGAGAGGCCAGCAGCGAGGAGGATGGCGTCGCAGTCGCGCGGTTCCACCATCGGCATCACCCGCCTTC
>CAYWJH010000004.1:5550-78624 GCA_964458555.1 uncultured Spirochaetaceae bacterium
GCGAGGAGGATGGCGTCGCAGTCGCGCGGTTCCACCATCGGCATCACCCGCCTTCTCGGCCTTCCAACGTGGCTGCCGCGCGCCCGGAGGTCGAGAGCAGCGGTTCGATGTCGTCGGGAAGGTGGTTGCCGATCGTATGGGCGTGGTCCACGGTGCGATGGACGGTCCTGCCCTCCCCGCGGGGTGAGGTCTCTATCACTTCAGCTCGGCGACCTCACCGTCGGCGAACAGCGCCACGATCCTGCGCCGGCCGGCGTTCTTGCCCTGGTAGAGCGCCTTGTCCGCGCGCGCGAAGACCGAGTCGACCGTGTCGCCCTCCTGCGCTTCGGTCACCCCGCCGGTAAACGTCACCGGCAGCTCTCGGTCGTCGATAACCGTAGGATCTGCGACGAACCGGTCGAGCAGCTTCCTCGACACCTTCAACGCCGCCTCTCCGTCGGTCTCGGTGAGCAGCACCATGAACTCCTCGCCGCCCCAGCGGGACTGGACGTCGCTCGTGCGCAGATGGTCGGAAAGCGTCTCGGCGAGGTGCATCAGGACGCGGTCGCCGGCGCGGTGGCCGTGGACGTCGTTGACTTTCTTGAACTCGTCGAGATCGATGAGCAGGACGCTGAACGCGCTGCGACCGCGGCTGAAGAGGCGCAGCTCGCGCTCGAGCTGTTCCTGCATCGCCCGCCGGTTGAGCAGCCCGGTCAGCGCGTCGGTGCGCGCGAGGCGGGCGAGCAGCCGGTTCTGCTCACCGATCCGCTCGTTCGCGTCGCGCAGCGCCTCCTGCTGGCGCTTCTGCTCGGTCACGTCGATGACGAGTCCCTGCACGAGCTGCGTCATCCCGTCGTCCGAGGTGAACTGACGGTCGTAGCTTCGCACCCATCGCAGCTGGCCGTCGCGTCGGACGATGCGGTACTCGAGCTCCTCGTCGTAGTCTGAATGCGCTTCGAGCCGATCGGCCTCCGCCCGCACGCGCTCGCGGTCGTCCGGATGCACGACCTCGAGCCAGGCCTCCGGCGAGATCCCCTTCTCCGGACCGTAGCCGGTGATCTCGCGAAAGGAGCCGGCGGTAAACAGCATCTTCGGCTCGGGAGAGACTACGCGCAGGAAGGCGATCATCTGGAGGTGCTCGATGAACGAACGGTACGCGCGCTCGCGGAGAAGCAGCACCTCCGTCTCCGCACGGTAGTCGGTGACGTCGAGGAGCGCGATCTCCACGACATCCTCGCCCACGAGCCGCGCGTGGCAGGAGAACCAGCGATCGTTCGGGGCGTAGTGCTGGGGAAACACGGAGGCCGCCTCCGTCACACCCGCCAGCGCACCGAGCGCATCGCCTGCGCCCTCGCCGAAGGCCATTTCCAGATAGTGGTCGCCGACGTCGGCAGACACGCCGGTCTGCTCGCGGAACGCGTCGTTGCAGCGGTGTAGTCGCGCCTGCGACACCTCGCCTTCCGCGTCACGCTCGAGGCGGACCTCCGCGCACCCTATACCTAGCTCGTTCAGATGTCGTCCGTTGTGATCCATGATCCCTGGCCGTCCGTAGACAATAGGCTAGATTTGGCCTATAGTCGAGCATCCTCGGAGGACCCCGTGACCACGCTGATAGTTGAAGACGATTTTGTAAACCGACTCGTGCTCCAGAAGCGCCTCGAGGAGTACGGGGACGTTCATATTGCGGTCGACGGCGACGAGGCGGTGAAGGCGGTCGACGCGATGCTCGAGAGCGGGGGCCTCTACGACCTCGTCTGCCTCGACATCATGCTTCCCAACATGGACGGCCACGAGGCGCTGAAGAAGATCCGCACCGCGGAGAGCGAAGCGGGATACAAGGTCGGCCAGGGATCGAAAATCATCATGACCACGGCGTTGAAGGACGCGGACAACGTCATGAACGCGTTTCGCCAGGAGGCCGACGGCTACCTCGTAAAGCCGATCGAGACCGACGCGCTCGAAGAGCAGCTGCGCAGGCTCCGGCTCATCGAATAGGAAAGCCGCCCGAGCGCCCGCTGTCGCGAAGGCGCGTTCGGTGGTACTCTATGCACGTGAACCATGAAGAGTCGGCGTCCAGCTGGACCTACCTGACCAACCACTCGCACGTACTCATCTGCATCGCGGAAAATCCGTCGTCACGACTGCGCGACCTCGCCGAGCGCGTGGGTATCACCGAGCGGGCGGTCCAGATGATCGTCCAGGATCTCGAACAGGCGGGCGTCGTTCAGAAGGAACGGACCGGCCGGCGGAACCACTATGAGATCGCACCCGACCACGCGTTACGCCACCCGGTGGAGGCGCACCGGACGGTCCGCGAGCTCCTCGACCTCCTCGTTCGCGACCGACCGACCGAGTAGACCTACTCGTCGTCGAGCGGCGAGATGATCAGCTCGCCGTTCTCCTCGCGGACGCGGAGCCTGCTGTTCGGCCTGATACCCAGGCGCTCCATCTCGTCGTGCGGTAGCTGGAGCCGCCCCACCTTGTCGACGAGCACGAACTCCTCGTGCGTCGCGTCCGAGTCGGGAAAGAGCCCGTCGGCACGCGCCTCCACGTCGTGCTCGAAGACTTTGCGGTAGAGGTGCCTCCGGATGAACTCGCTCGACGTCTTGCCGTCGCGAATCGCGACCACGCGGTCGACCGCACGCGAGAGTTGGCGGTCGTGGGTCACGATGACCACGGTGATCCCCAGCTCGCGGTTGAAGCGACGAAATACGTCCATGATCGCGTCGGTGGTCTGCGTGTCCACCGCGCCGGTCGGTTCGTCGGCGAGCAACAGCGGCGGGTTGTTCGCCAGGCCGATCGCGATCGCCACCCGCTGCTGCTCGCCCCCGGAGAGCTGATCGAGCCGGCTCTTCTCCCGATGCGAGAGGCCCACCAGATCGAGCAATTCGCGCGCCCACTGTCGCCTTCTCTTGCCGGCGATCTGCATGGGCAGCTCGACGTTCTCGACGGCCGTGAGATAGGGGATGAGGTTGCGCGCTGAGTTCTGCCACACGAAGCCGATCGTGTTCCGCCGGTACGCGACGAGGCCGGGGTCGTCGAGCTTGAGGATGTTCGTGTCGTTGACGGTGACCTGACCGGCCGACGGTATGTCGAGCCCACCGAGAATGTTGAGCAGCGTGCTCTTGCCGCTCCCGCTGTTGCCGATGATCGCCATCAGCTCGCCGTCCTCGACGTCGAGGTCGAGCCCCTGCAGCGCGACCACCTCGGTGTCGAGCGTCTTGTAGATCTTCACCAGGTTATCGCAGTGAATCATTCAGCGTGCTCCATGACGAGACCGTTCTCCATTTCGATGACGTGGTCGGCGAGCTCCATCATCGCCGGGTCGTGCGTCGTCATCACGACCGTAACGCCCTCCTCCTCGATCAGCCGCTTGAGGATCGCGACGACATGCACGCCGGTCACGGTGTCGAGCTCCGCGGTTGGTTCGTCCGCGTAGATGACGCGGGGCCGATGCGCTATCGCGCGGGCGATCGCGACTCGCTGCTGTTCGCCGCCCGACATCTCGAACGGCCGGTGCGTCATCCGGCTCTGCAGCCCCACGAGGTCGAGACACTCCCTCACCCGCTCCTCGCGCTCGGCGTAGGGGATTCCCGCCACGCGCATGCGGAAGTCGACGTTCTCCTGCGCGGTCATGAGCGCGACGAGCGCGATCGTCTGGTAGACGAAGCCTATCTCGTGACGCCGGAACCGGTCGCGCTCGTGATCGCCCATGCGAAGCACATCGACCTGCCCGTAGTGCAGGCTTCCCGCGCTCGGCCGGTCGAGGAGCCCCAGGAGGTTGAGGAGCGTCGTCTTGCCCGACCCAGACCGGCCCCGGATCACCGTGAGGCTGCCGTCGGGGATCGTGAGCGAGACGTGCTTCACCGCCTCTACGATGGAGGAGCCGACGCGAAAGCTCCGGTCCAGCCCCTCGACGTGAATCGCGCGATCGGTCATCACTCCTCCCCCAGCTTGACGGCCTGGTGGATCCGGATGCGGAACAGGAAGACCGACAGGATCCCGAATCCCAGAAAGAGCATAACGACGACGAAGGCGGCGATGCGCAGCTCGTCGACGAGCAACGAGACCACGCGGATGGGCGGAACCGTCTGCTCCGCGTTGCGAATCACCTGCAGCAGCGGTACGAACAACCGGCTCGCGAGCCGTCCGATGCCGAAGCCGGCGACGACCGCGGCGCCGGAAATGAACAGCTGCTCGAAGCCGAGCATGGCAACGATCGCCGCGCGGCTCATCCCCATCGCGCGAAAGAGACCGAATTGCAGCGTCCGCTCGCGGATGGAGAAGGTCCAGTAGAGCAGGAACCCGACGAAGCAGACACCGAGGCTGACGAGAAAGCCGAGCGAGAGCGTCCCGTTGGTGCCCTGGAGCATCGGGTCGTTACGCTCGCGGATGAGCTCCTGCTGCGCGTCGAGCAGCCGCACCGGACGGATGCCGGCGTCGGTGAACTGCTCGTAGATCGTGGCGCTGCTCGCGCCGTCCTCCAGATCGAGCCAGACCTCGTACGGTTCGAGCGCGGTGTTCGCGTGCAGGTAGTTGAGGTTCACGACCGCGAGGTGGCGGCTCCCGCTCGCGAACCGCGCGGCGTGCGGGTTGTAGCCGGGCCAGTAGTCGACGAGCCCGTAGACGTAGTAGAGCGTCGCCGGCTGGTCGGCCCAGGTGATGTAGATAGGGTCGCCCGGCTCGATGTCCGCGTCCTCGGCGAGCGACCGCGAGATGAGCGCCGCAGCCGGGCTTTCGGCGAGGAGGTTGAGGTAGTTGTACCAGTGCGCCGGCAGGAGGTCGTGGCGGAACCAGCCCACCTTGCCGAACTCCTGCGGGACGATTCCGAAGACCGCCGTCTGGGTGAACGACGCGCCTCCGAACTCGCGGCCGCTCGCGTTGGGCTCGTAGAAGACGCGCGTCGCCGCGGCCACGCCCTCGAGCTCCTCGAACCGGCGGAACTCGGGCTCTACGTATCGCCCCGACGCCTCCGGCTCGCCGAAGCCGCCGGACGTACCGAACCCGCCGGACGCCGCCGGGCCGGCGGACGCGGCGCCGGGGTCGACGACCTGCCTCCACTCCTCCTGCACGACGATGTCCGCGCCAATGTTGTACCGCGTCCGCTCCTCGACGTTGAGGTTGAGCGTCCGCGCGGCGTCCGCGTTGTACACCCCTATGGAGATGCTCAGGATGAGGAAGAGCATCAGGAACTGGTCCTTGCCCCCGCCCCGGCCCACCTGAATGAGCGACGCGAAGAGCGCCGGCGGCCACCGCTTCGCGCCCGCGCGGTAGAGCAGCCGAATGAGCAGCGGATAGAAGCGCAGGAAGAGCAGCCCGAGTCCGAGCACAAAGAGCGTGGAGACGAAGAGCAGGACCGGGTCGAGCGCGAGCTCGGTTCCCTCGAGTCCGGTGAGCTGCACGAGCGCCTCGCGCTCGCGATAGCGGTAGAGCCCGTAGGCGGAGAACGCGATGAGCACGAGGTCGAGGAAGAGGACCTTCCACAACGGCCGCCTTCTCCCGCGCGCGCGGCGCTGCTTATGATGGACGATCGTCGTCCGCGAGGCCTGGAGCGCGGGCACGAGGATCGTCACGAGCGCGACCGTCGCGGCGAGCGACCCGTAGAGCCAGGTGCGTCCGGTGATCTCGAGCTGGAGAGCCCGGCGCTGGACGAACTCGAGGAATCCGTTGGACGCACCCAGGATCTGGCAGATAACCAGGCCCAGAAACGGTCCCGCCAGGACGCCGACGATAGCGAGCATCAGCCCCAGCAGGACGTAGGTGAGGAAGACCTGCCAGACGTCGGCGCCGCGGCTCTTCATCAGCGCGATCTCGTTGCGCTCGTGGTCGATGAGCACCTGCGAGACCATGAAGAGGTAGAAGGCGAGCATGATCAGCAGCGGTACCTGCAGGACCCAGAGCGTCATGGTGAGCGCCCGTTCGCGCACCATGTAGTCCTGCAGAATCCGGTACGCCGGTACGCGCACCGAGAAGCCGAGCTTGCGGGCGATCTGCGTGTACTCGTCCACGAAGTCGACCATGGGCGCAGCGTGCTCGCTCGACAGCGCGTGGTAGTCGTACGTGTAGTTCCACCCGGCCTCGAGATTGCGCGTCGGATTGTCGTTCGCGATGACCCGGCGCACGTCCTCGTCGTGCATGATGAGCAGGTCGCGGTAGGAGCGGATAGGGGAGGTCCAGAAGACGTCCGACGGGTCTGCGACCTCGACGACTCCCACGATCTCCACGCGGTACGGCAACGGTAACTCACCCCGCGACGCAAAGAGATCGTACGTCTGGCCGTAGATCATCCTGCCGCTCGCGGCGGTCTCCCGGGTGATCACCGCCTCGAGAACCGGCGTATCGTCGGAGCGGGCCGCCCGCGGCGTCTCTCCCAACGCCGGCCGGACGCGCTCGAAGAATCCGCCAACCGACACGATCCCTGCAGGAACGGGATCGTCCTCCGGGAACCGGGGGTCGAAGAGCCGGAGGAAGTTCTGCTGCAGCCTCTGCGAGGCGGTCGTAATGGGCGCGACGATCCCGCGGCGCACCTCCCGATCGACCGCGTCGGTCAGCTCGTCGAATTCGGCGAGCGTCTCGCCGACCTCCGGGTCGAGCGTCATATACCCTTCGATCCGGACCGAGCCGGGGAAGATCCCGCTCGTCTCCTGGTAGATCTGCAGGTCGCGCATGAGCAGGCGCGTGAGGATCCCACGGCTGTAGATGGGGATCGTGGTAACCATCGCGACGGCGAGAATCACCCCCACGAGGAGGCTGGCGACCATCCACCGGTTGGCCGCCATCTTGCGGAGAACGAAGAGCAGCACGCCTTACCTCAGCACCACGTCTTCGCCTTCCTCGAGCCCGCGCACGATCTCGACTTCGGTCGCGGTCTCGAGGCCCACCTCCACGTCGCGCTCGACGCGCACGCCGTTGACCAGGACGTGGACGTAACGGCGCGTCGAGTATCGCTGCACCGCGCGCTTGGGCAGCACGAGGACGTCCTCGCGTTCGGCGAGGATGAGCTGCGCGGTCGCGTTGGTGCCCAACCGGGCCTCCGGGATCGCGCTCGCGGGACGGATGTGAACGGTATCCTCGTACTCTTCGCGCTGGTCGAACGGGACGCTGGTCGGCGTCAGGATCACGGTTCCGGAGTACTCGGCGTCGCCGACGGTGATCGTACACTCCATCCCCACGCTGAACTCGTTCGCGTCGCGCCCCTCGTACTCGAAGACGAGGTCGGTCGGGTCGGCGATGCGGACGATCCGCTGGAACGCCTGGACGATCTCACCCTCTTCGGCCTGGCGACTGATCCACGTGACCCTGCCGGATATGGGAGCGTAGAGCTTCGTCGCCTCGAGCTCTTCGCGCAGCCGCTCCAGGCGGATTCGCACCGCCTCCACGTCGATGCGCGCGAGCTCGAGCGAGATGGGCGTCTCCCGCTCCCGGATGCGCTCGAGCGAGAGCTCGGCCTTGCGCAGTACGATCTCCTGTTCGTCGATCCGCCGGCGCAGGTCGCGTACCTGCTCGCTCTCCGCGCCGGTGACCTCTGCGAGCTCGAGCTCGTCGGCGAGGTCTTCGCGAAGCTGCCCGAGCCGCATCGCCGCGAGGTCACGATCGGCGAGCGCGAACTCGAGCGTGAACCGGTCGCCGTTCTGTTCGCGGGTACGCGCGAGCGCGAGCTCCGTGCGGCGAAGGTCGAGCTCAGCCTGCGCGATCTCGGCCTCGACGTTGTCCGTGTAGAGGTCGGCGATAAGGTCGCCCGCCGATACCTCGTCGCCGATCGCCACGTGCATCGTCTTCAGCCGGCCGCCGCGGCGGTCGAAGAAGAGGTCCGACTGCGAGCCGGAGACGAAGCTGCCGAAGGCGCGAATCGTGTCCTGCAGCGAGCCGCGCGAGACCGCCTCGGTGCGATAGCGTATGGGCGGCGGCTCGGCGAGCGGCGGTGCGAGAATCTCCTCCTCCTGCGGAAGCAGAAAGCACGAGGAGAGCAGCAGTGGGACGAGAACCGGAACGAGCCGGAACACCCGGCGGATGAAACGTGTCGTGAACATGGTACCCTACAGAGACTCTATGAAATGGCGGAGCGCGTTCCGCGCCTCGGATTCACGCTCGCGCGCGCGCCGCAGATCGGCCTGCAACTGCGCGAGCGTCTCTTCCTGCGATGCGAGCGTCTCCACGTACCGGCGATAGAGATCGGTGCCGCTCTCGAGCACGCCCAGGTTCGCGCGGATTCGCTCCTGCGCGCGGAAGATGTCGTCGATCTCCTGCTCGATGCTGCGACGCTCGCGCTCGCGTTCGGCCACGGTCGACCGCAGCGACCGGATACGCTCCAGCTCGCGGGCGGTCTCGTCGTCGATGGTCCGCTGCGAGAGGTAGAAGCCGATTTGATCATCGCCGATCGTCGACAGGCTCACGCTCTGCGAGCGCACGCGTTCCTCGGTGACCGTGAGCGTGCGGCTTGCTCCGGCGGCCACGTCCGTCTCGAAGCGGAAGGTCGACGCGGTCTCGCTCGCCGGACGCGCGTCGCCGGCGATTTCCCAGCCGCTCGACCGCGGGTGGACGACCAGCAGGTCCACGTCGTCCGCGCCGAGCCGTTCGAACACGTAATCGGTCTCACGCCGATCGCGGAGCGCGACGCGCAGCACGCCGTCGGTGATGCGGATGCGCGTGATCTCCTGCGGATCCGCGTCCTCTCGCACGAGCGCGGTGGTCTCCAGGTCGACCGCGTAGCTGACGAGACGCTCCTCGCCGTCGACGAGCTCCGGCAGCCGCGCGTCGCCTGCGTAGGTCGACGCGTCGAAGACCGTCGCCGGTCCGGCCGGGAGCTGGAGCCCGGTCGCGTTGGTGAGCCGCACCGCGCTGAGCGGACGGTCGGGCAGCACGGTGCGGTCGAAGATCGCGAGACGCTCGGCGGGCATCCGCGCGGCGACGATGGGGATGAGCGCAGCGCCGCGCCGCGGGATCGACACGGGGTGATCGACGCGGTAGACAGCGCCGCCCTCGAGCCGCGCGGCCGAGGAGACGCCCTGGTCGAGGTCGATCGGCTGCGACTCGCGGCGAAGGCTGTCGGCGAGCTCGTCGTCGAAGTACGCCCCCGACTCCGCCGTGGGCTCCGCCGCGCGGGAAAGGCTCCGCGCCGGTGGCGACGGGACGTCGCGCTCGTAGCGCTGCGGCGCGAGGGCGACTCCAACGTCCGGTTCCACGCGCGGGCGCGAGGCGTAGATGGGCGAGTAGAGGTCCATCACGAAGGAGATGGGGCGTCCCGAGACGAGCCCGAGCGAGACATCGGTCCAGTCGACCTCGCCGGTGTTCTCCACGATCGCCCAGCCCTGGATCTGCGCACGGCCGTCGTCGTCGAGCACGAGCCGGTAGCTCGTCTTCCACACGGGCACCGCGCGCACGTAGGCGACGCGAACGCGCCGCTCTCCTGCGCCGGAGAAGCGGATCGCGACGCTCTTGCGGTCCTGGTGACGGTTCTCCGCGATCACCGCGAGCGCCGCGTCGAGCTCGGCCTGCAGCGACGGGTCGGTGAACCGGATCGAGCGCATCTCGGCGAAGGCGAGCTGTCTCAAGCCCGCGTCGCTCAGCAGGTTGAGGATCGCCTCGCGCTCGGTGCCGGCGTCGGTCTGGCGGGTCCGGTATTCGACACCGGCGACGATGCCGGTCGCCGACACGGCCCCTTCGACGGCGACGCGTTCGCCGCGGGCCCGGTTGACGAGCTCGGCGAGCGCCGGGTTGTCGGCGACGTCGAGCGAGAAGCTGTCGAGAATGCGCGACAGCGGGTCCTGCGAGGGATAGGTCACCGCGGTGACCGAGCCTCCGTCGAAGTCCTGGAGGACGAGGCTCTTGAGCAGGTCGTCGATGTCGCCGGCGGCCACCGTGAGGGCGATCTCCGTGGTGCCGGTCACGACCCCGTCGTGCTGGAAGTAGCCGACGCCGCTGGTGAAGAGGTCGACCGCGCTCACCGGCAGGCGCGCCACGGTGCCGAGGTCGCGGTAGGCCGGCGGCGACGTCCCCTCGCCCTCCTGCGTAACGCCGGTGGCGGAAAGCGAGACGAGACCCAGGGCTGTGAGGAGGACGACCACGGGGAGCAGCGGTCGCATGCTGCGCGAGCGGGGAGCAGTCGTGTGCGGCATCACCGCTACTCTACCCCGTCCGGGAGCCTTGCGCAACGAAAAGACGGTGAGCTCTCAGTGTACGGTATCCGCCCCGCCGTCGCCAACGGCGTCGAGCCCGGCGCGCAACTCGGCGAAGTTCTCTACGTTCGTCGCCCCGATCTGTTCGATGTCGCCGGCGAGCTTCTCGACGGTGGTCGCGAGCCCGCGCAGCTCCTCGATGAGGCGCGTGATCTCCTCCGCGCGCGCGACCACGTCTTCGATACCCTCGGTTTCGGAGGCGAGATCGCCGCTCATCGACGTGAGCGCCTCACGGACGCGTTCGTTGACGCGGCGCAGGTCACCGGTGGTCGCCTCGATCTCGCCGTGCCCGCTTGCGAGACGGTCGAGACCGCCGATGATCGTGTCGAGCAGGCCGCGCACGTCCTCGACCGACGCGGTGATCTCCTCGAAAACCGACGTGAGCGTCGCGCTTTCCGCGACGGTCTGCTCGTTGATCTGCCGGTTCTCCGTGAGCGTGTCGCGGATGATGCGGGAATTCGCGGAGGTCTCGTCGGCGAGCTTGCGGATCTCTTCGGCGACGACCGCGAAGCCGCGGCCCGCGTCGCCGGCGTGCGCGGCCTCGATCGCCGCGTTCATCGCGAGCAGGTTGGTCCGCGCGGCGACGCTCTGGATGACGGTGATGACCTCGAGGACCCGTTCGGACATGGAGGACATCTGGCCGAAGCTCTCGACCGCGCGGGAAAGGGTCTCGCTCGCACGGCCGGAGGTCTCCACGAGTCGCCCCACGATATCGGTACGCCGATGCACGTCGTCGCGCATCTCGATCACGTTCCCGGTGATCGAGGCGATGGTCGCGCCCGTCGAGTCGATCGCGCGCGTCTGCTCCTCCATGACCTCGTTGACGGTGTCCTTCGAGCGCTCGATCTTCGCGTTCGCCTCGCGGGTGGCGCCGACGCTCCCGTCGAGCCCGGCAAGGTGCTTGCTGATCGCTCCCAGGTCGCCGGTCATGCGCTCGGAGACGCGGGCGTTCTCCGCCGCGCTCTCCTTGAGCCGCTCGCCGACGTTGAACGCGTCGCCGAGCCGCTCGACGAGTCCGGAGAGGCGAGTCAGGCGCCGGTCGCTCTCCGCGGCCTGATCGGCCACGAGCCGCTGGGTGCGCTGGTTCATCCGAAAGATCTGGAGGATGAACAGCGCCGTGAAGACGGTGAGCAGCAGCGCGACGAGGAACTCCGAGAGCCCGGATTCGAGGCCGAGCGCCGCGAGCGCGGGCCGCACCCGCAGCGCGTACTGCAGAACGACCGCGCCTGCGCCGGCGCCGATGATCATGACGACCTGCCACGTCGCGTAGGCGAGCAGCGGTGCGGTCGTGAAGACCGGAATCATGTACGTCGTCTGGATGTAGATGTCGTTCGGCGAGCCGATCTCGCGCATCATGAACAGCCCGACCGCCGCGAAGAGAAAGAGCAGCACGGTGGCGACCGAGACGGGCCGGAACGCGCCGCGGAGGATGCCGACGGTGGAGACGCCGAGCAGGACGGCGATGCCCACCTCGGCGCCCCCCATAACGAAGGACGCCTCGGCGAGCCGGATGGCGCCGAGCACGAGGAACCCGAGCGACAGCGTCGCGTTCAGGAGGAAGAGCGAGGCCGCCTTCTCCCGAACGGCGACAACGTCGTTGCTGTACCTGTCCCGGCACCGTTGGAGAAGCGGGGCGGCGATACTCACTTCTCCATGCTACCGTCGAAGGCGATCTGCGACGCGCCGAAGTTCACCTTCTGCACGAAGGCGAGCGCTTCCTGCGCCCCGAACTCACGGTCCATGCCGTTGTCCTCCCACTCGATGGACAGCGGTCCGGTATAGCCGGCCGCGTTCACCTCGCGGATAATCGCGTCGAAGTCGATGCTGCCGTGGCCGAGCGAGACGAAGTTCCACCCGCGGCGCAGATCGCCGAAGGGCAGGTGCGAGCCGAGGATGCTCGCGCGCCCGTCGAGCGTGACCTTCGAGTCCTTCATGTGGACGTGGTAGATGCGCTCGGCGAGGTCGCGGTAGAAGAGGTGCGGCTGGACGCCCTGCCAGATCAGGTGCGAGGGGTCGAAGTTGACGCCGAGCGTCTTTCGGTTACCGAACTCCTCGAGCAGGCGCTGCATGGTGTAGAGGTCGTAGGCGATCTCGCCGGGATGGACCTCGAGCGCGAAGCGCACGCCGTGCTTGTCGAACTCGTCGAAGATCGGCCCCCAGAGCTCGACGATCTTCCCGTAACCGTCGGCGACCTGCTGCTCGGTCGTGGGCGGGAAGCTGTACCACCACGCCCAGATGGGCGAGCCCATGAAGCCCGTGACGACGTCGATACCGAACGCCTTCGCGCCGGCCGGCGTGGCCATCATCTCGTCGATCGCCCATGCGCGGATCTCGTCGGGCTTGCCGGCGAGGTGGTCGGGGGCGAAGGCGTCGTTCCGCGGGTCGGGGTTGTCGCCCACGAGCTGCCCGACGATGTGCGATCCGATCGACCAGCAGCCGAGCCCGTTCTTCTCGAGCGTCTCCCTGTGCTGCTCGACGTAGCTAGAATCGGTGGCCATCTTGCCGACGTCGAAGTGGTCGCCCCAGGTGCAGAGCTCGAGGCCGTCGAAGCCCCAGCTTCCGGCCTTTTCGCAGATCTCGGTGAACGGCAGATCGGCCCACTGCCCGGTGAATAGTGTTACAGGTCGTGCCATAGTATCCTCCTAAAAATCGACCCAGGCGCTCTTCTGCCCGGCGCTCTCGACGACGCGCGTGACGAAGCGCACGCCCTGGATGCCGTCCTCGACGCCGGGAAAGTCCAGATCGGCCTTCGTGAGCTTGCCTCCGGAGAGCTTCGTGCGAAGCGCCCCGGTGTACGTCTTGTAGATGTTCGCGAACGCCTCGAAGTAGCCTTCCGGGTGTCCGGCGGGGATGCGGACGAGCGACTCGCCGCGCTCGCCCAGGTCGTCGCGGCCCCGGCTGAGGACCTGGACCGGTCCGTCGAGCGTGGCGAAGGTGAGGTGGTTCGGGTCCTCCTGGAAGAACTCGATCGACCCCTTCTCGCCAAACACGCGGATACGAAGCCCGTTGTCTTTCCCCACGGCAATCTGGCTGGTCCAGTAGACGCCGGTCGCGCCACCGGCGTAGTTCACCATGACGGTCGCGTTGTCGTCGAGCTTCCGGCCCTTTACGAACGAGTCCAGACGCGCGGACAGCGACTCGATCTCGAGCCCGGTCACGTAGCTGACCATGTTCTCGACGTGCGTGCCGATGTCCCCCACGCAATTCGACATGCCCGACTGCTCCGGGTCGGTGCGCCAGCTCGCCTGACGGTTCTCTTTCTCCGCGCTGGTCGCCAGCCACTCCTGCGGGTACTCGGCGTTCACGAAGCGGATGGGGCCGAGCGCGCCCGAGCGCACGAGATCGCGCGCCTTCTTCACGATGGGGTAGCCGGTATACGTGTAGGTGACGCCGAACAGGAGGCCGGTCTTCTCTACGAGCTTGCCGAGCTCCTCGGCGTCGGCGAGGTCTGTCGTAAGCGGCTTGTCGCAGACGACGTTGATGCCGGCCTCGAGAAAGGTCTTCGCGATCTCGAAGTGCGACACGTTGGGCGTGACGATCGCGACGAAGTCGATCCCGTCCTCGCGCCGGCTCTCCTTCGCCGCCATCTCCTTATAGTCTGCGTAGAGCCGCGACTCGTCCATCAGCAGCTCGCCTCCGGTCTCGAGCGTGCTCTCGTGGTTGCGCGAGAACGCGGCGGCGACGAGCTCCGTATTCGGTTCGAGTGCGATGGCTCGCCGGTGCACGTCGCCGATGAACGCGCCGGGACCACCGCCCACCATGCCGTAGAAGAGGGGTCGATTCGCTGTTCCTGCCATGAGCGCTCCTATCCGGTTTTCCTGCAGTGTAAACGGCATCCGGAAATTCGGCAATCGCGTGACACGCGATAGCGAGGTGAGGTACAAAGGGTGAGTTCCCGTGAACGGATCACACTTCGAAACAGTCAACCTACGCAAGCGGGTCCTCAGCCGACTCGGGGTCTTCTGCAAGGATCTCAAGAACGGCGGCGGCTTCGCCAACACGCACTGGGAGCAGCTCGGCCATCCAACCGCCGACATGAACGGCCAACGGTGGCTCGAGCACGTCCATCCCGACGACCGCGACCGTGTGCGCGAGGCGCTCGAGCGGCATCTGCGCGGCGAGACGCCCGAGTTCCAGGCCGAGTACCGCGTGCGCGACCGCGACGGTAGCTACCGCTGGTTCATCTCGTCGGGCATGGTCGAGCGTCGCGCTTCCGACGGCACGCCGGCCACGTATCTGGGCCACGACCAGGACATCACCGACCTCCACAGCCTTCGCGAGGCTCTCCAGGAGGCCCGTCGCGAGGCCGAGGAGCGCGCGGGCGAGGCCGAGGCGCTACGCGGAGCCGGAGCCGTCGTGGTCGCGAGCCTCGACGCAGCCACAGCGGTTCGCTCGGTCATCGAACAGCTGAACACGCTCGTTCCCTTCGGCTCCGCGCTCGTCTGCGAGCTCGAGAACCGGAGGCTGCGCTACGTAGGCGGTTCGTCGGATGTCAACGAGGAGAACTGGCGATCGTTCGCCCGGCCGCGCCGGCGCGCGTTTCTCAAGGCCATCAAATCGCGGATCCCCTACCTGATGAACGAACGCGAGTCTTCGGCCGACGAGGACGCCTCGCAGGGGTCGTCGGGTGCGGCCGCACCCGACGACGGGTTGCCGCACAAGCTGTTCGTACCGCTCGTCGTGCGCGGGTCGGCGGTCGGCGCGCTCGTGATCTCCCGGGCACGCGAGCCTTTTGCCGGCGAGGAAGTCCGGATCGTGATGTCCATGGCCGACTACCTCTCGCTCGCCCTCTCGAATGCGAGGCTCTACAGCCACATGCAGCAGCGGGCCGAGATCGACCAGCTCACCGGCGTGCTCACCCGCCGGGCGTTCATGGAATCCGGCGAACAGGTCATGGACCAGGCGTTCCACGCGGGGCAGCCGCTCTGCGCGTGCATCCTCGACATCGACCACTTCAAGCCGATCAACGACACCTTCGGCCACTCGACCGGCGACCAGGTTCTCAGGACCCTCGGCGCGGTCATGCGCGACAGCCTCCGCTCGACCGACATGATCGGACGCTTCGGCGGCGAGGAGTTCTGCGCGCTGCTCACCGACACCGGGCTTCGCGACGGGTACGACGTCGCCGAGCGGCTGCGCCACGCGATCGAATCGACCCCGTTTGCCGGGATCGACCGTGAGGTGACCGCGAGTATCGGGATCGCGTACCTCACCCCGGGCGACGACGGGCGCGAAGGCGGTGACCAACCGAGCCGCGAGCGGCTCAGTATCGAGCAGATCATCCAGCGCGCAGACGTCGCGCTCTATAACGCGAAGGAATCCGGGCGCAACCGCGTTGTCGCCTACGAGGAGGGCATGGCGGGCGAATAGCGGCCTCGGCATCCGGCGGGGAAGAAGACTCCATGGCTGAACACCAGCGTTTTGAACACATGATCAACCGTTCGCGCGACTTCGTCACGCTCATCAACCGTGACTACGTGTATGAGTTCGCGAACCGGGCGTACTGCGAGGCGGTCGACCGTACGCAGGAGGACATCGTCGGACGGACCGTAGCCGACCTGTGGGGAGAAGACCGCTTCTCAACCCGCCTCCAGCCGCTGCTCGACCGCTGCTTCGCGGGAGAGACGATCGAGTACATCGACCGCTTCACCTTCGGGTCGTTCGAAAAGCACATGCACGTGTGCTTCTACCCGTACGCCGAACACGGCGAGACGACGCACGCCCTCGTCTTCTCGCACGACATCACGCGCCTCACCGAGATCGAGACAAAGCTCACGCACTACGAGTATCTCGATCCGCTGACGGGGCTCTTTAACCGGCGCTCGCTCGACGTCATCCTCGACAAGGAGATCTACCGCGCGAAGCGAAGCCCGGTGCCGGTGACGCACGCGCTCCTGTTCGTGTCGCTCGAGGGTTTCTCCGAGATCCACCGCGCTTTCGGGATAGAGATGGGCGACATCCTGCTCGAGAACACGGGCCTGCGCGTACGGCAGACGGTCCGAGACAGCGACTACGTCTTCCGCTTCGACGGCACCGATCTCACGGTCCTGCTCATCGGCATCACGCACCCGGAGGACTCGGCGATCGTCGCCGAGAAGATCCACGAGGCGATCACGATGCCGTACAAGCACCAGGGGATCGAGGTGACGATTGCCGCGACGATCGGCGTGGCGATCTTTCCCGCCGACGGAGAGACCCACGCGGAGCTCTTCCGCGCCGCGAACACCGCGGTGCTCGAGGCGCGGCGGGAGCGGGAGCCGTACGCGCTCTACAAGCGCGCGGTGCACGAGGAGGCGATCGCGCGCGCGACGCTCAAGACCGAGCTCGTCGCCGCCTTCGAGGAGCGGCGATTCGTGCTGCACTATCAACCGTTCGTGGACGCGGAGGGCATGCCGGTCGGCGCCGAGGCGCTCATCCGGTGGAATCATCCGCGCAGGGGGTTGCTCTACCCGGCGTCGTTCATCGCGCTCGCCGAGGAGACGCGACTGGTGAGCGCGATCGACAAGTGGGCGCTCTACGAGGTGTGCGACCAGCTCGCCGCCTGGTCGCACCTGCCGGATTTCTTCGTCTCGATCAACATCAGCGCGCGGGACCTGCTCGACACCTACCTCGTCGAAGCGGTCGGACTCGCGCTCAAGCACGCCGACGGCGTCGCGCCGCACCGGCTGAAGCTCGAGCTCACCGAACGCATCTCCATGGACGACCCGCAACGTTCGATCGAGACGATGCGCGGGCTCGAGGACTTGGGCGTGGACATCTGGATCGACGACTTCGGCACGGGACAGTCGTCGCTCGCGTACCTGAAGGAGCTGCCGGCAAAGGTGCTGAAGATCGACAAGGTATTCATCGACCGGATCAAGGACGATGAGGAGGATCTCGTCTATCTGGAGAGCATCGTGCGCGCGATCCGGTCGCGGGACAAACGCGTGTGTATCGAGGGCGTGACCGACGCCGACCAGGAGCGTCGCCTGCGCGGGATCGGGTGCGACCTCATGCAGGGCTACTACTACGCGCAGCCGGTGACGGCAGACAAACTGCTGGAGATGGTGAGCGCCGGTCGGCCGCTGCCGGCGGGATGAGCGGCGCGCACGACTCTACGGCTCGGCGCGTACGAGGATCAGGTTGGCGTTCTCGTTCGCCTCGATCTGCGTGACGATCGCGTTCCGCTCGGTCACGATGACGCTCACGAGGAAAAGCACGTCGGGGCTCAGGTCGCGGACCTTGTAGAAGCTGTTGCCGGACGGGGTCTCGAAGGAGAGGAAGCCGGTGTCCATGCCCCAGGAGAGGAAGCGGAGCGTCTGCGAGTCGGAGGTCATCGTGCCGTCGGCCTCGAGCTCGAGGGTCGCGTCGATGAAACTGCTCGTGGGCGCATTGCTGCGGTACTCGTTGAGCGTGAAGGTGCCGATCGTGTCGACGCGGTAGAGTTCCCAGGTGCCGGTCATCGTGATCTCCGGCATCGTGTTCTGCCCCGCGTCCTGCGAGAACACCGGCGTGATCACCAGAATCAGCGCAAGCGCAAAGATAGCCCGCTTCATACAGCCTCCGTTCTACTCTTCGAGTATCGATCTCCGCGCGCCGGGTCTTGAGTCTTTCTCTCGCCCTGTACGAAGAGGCAATATACATCTAAAATCTCAACATGGCAGGTACGGACATGGAGACGCCGAGGGACCCCACCCTCAAGAGCCTGCTGGGCCGAATCCCGGTAGCGGTCGCGGGCTGGGAACGTACAGCGTGCGCCTGCTCACCGATCGTTATCTGGGCGGCACGGTGAGCTTCACAAGCGACGAGCGCGAAGGTACCTTCTTTACGGTACGGGTGCCCCTTGTTTCAAATCCACGCGCGCCCGTGTAGGTTCCCCCAATGGCAAAGCAGAAAACCGTCGAGGGTCGTCTCACGCTGACCGCCCGGGGCTTCGGATTCGTCCAGGCTCCGGATCAGCCGAGCGTCCTCATCCCCTTCGATCATCTCGACCATGCGCTCTCCGGCGACCGCGTCGTCGCGGAGCTCTTCCCCGACTCGTCGCCGGACAAACCGGCCGGACGCATCGTCTCCGTCACCGAGCGGGACGACTCGCCCATCGTCGGGCGCGTGCGACGCCACCGCGGCGAGCTGCATCTCTACGCGCAGGGCAACAGATCGGCCAAGTCGCTTGTCCTCCCGGAGTCCGAAGTCAAGAAGGCAAAGCTGGGCGTTACCCTCCAGGACGGCGACGTGGTGAGCGCGGAGCTCATCGAGTGGCCGTCACAGGACGACCATCCCGTCGGCCGTCCCGTCGAGGTCGTCGCCCGGCGCGGCGATCAGGACCTGGAGCTGCGTCTCATCGCGCTCTCGCGAGGGCTCCCGCTCGAGTTCCCACCGAAGGTCGAAAAGGCGGCCGAAAAGCTCTCGCTGCCGAACGTGAAGCGCATCGCGAAGAAGCGGCGCGATCTGCGCAATACGGTCTGCTTCACGATCGACCCGGAGACCGCGAAGGACTTCGACGACGCGGTCTCGGTCCGGCAGCGCGAGGACGGCCTCTTCGAGCTGGGCGTGCACATCGCCGACGTCAGCCACTACGTGGAGGAGGACGACGAGATCGATCGCGAGGCGTGGGAGCGCGGAACATCGGTCTACCTCGTGGATACGGTGCTGCCCATGCTGCCGGAGACGCTCTCGAACAGCCTCTGCAGCCTCGTCCCCGAAGAGCCGCGCCTGACGATGAGCGTGATCGCGACGCTCGACAGCGCGGGGACCGTCCACGACGCAGAGATCTGCGAGTCGGTGATCGAGAGCGATCGGCGCCTGACCTACCGCGAAGCCGAGGACATCATCAACGGCAAGGAAGACCCGCTCGCTCCGCAGCTCCACCTGCTGCACCTGCTGACGCAGATGCTCCGCCAACGGCGCGAGGCCGGGGGGAGCGTCGACTTCGATTTCTCTACACCGCAGATCAGGCTCGACGAGAACGGCGTGCCCGTCTCCGTCCGCCCGAGCGAACGGCTCGCCTCGAACCGGGTGGTGGAGGAGTGCATGCTCCTCGCCAACCGACTCGTCGCCGAGCGCTTTCGCGAACACAAGGACTTTCCCGGAGTCTTCCGCGTCCACGACGAGCCGAGCGAGACCGATGTAGAGTCGCTCGTCCAGACGCTCAACGACCTGGGCGTGCCCTACAAGGCGGGTGACGACTTCGAATCGCAGGACTACCGCAACATCCTGTCGGTCATCCAGAACTTCGAGTTCCGCGACCTCGTCGAGACGGTCGCGATGAAGGCGTTGAAGAAGGCCGTCTACTCGACCGAGAACCGCGGACACTTCGGCCTGGCGATGGAGGCGTACACGCACTTCACCTCGCCCATCCGCCGCTACCCCGACCTGGTCGTCCACCGGCTGCTCAAGCGGCTTGTCGGCGGCGGACGCGGGGGCCGGAAGGCGAGCCCTGCGCTGCGCCGTTTTCTCGACAAGACGTGCGAGCACGCGACCGAACGCGAGCGCCTCGCGACCGACGCCGAACGCGAGTACTCCCGGCTCAAGGCGCTCGAGTTCCTCGAGACCAAGCAGGGCCGCGAATACCGGGGCGTGGTGAGCGGCGTCGCGTCGATCGGCTTGTTCGTGGAGATCGAGCGCTACCTGATCGAGGGCCTCGTGCACATCTCCAAGCTCGGCCGCGAGCGGTTCGAGCTCGACCGGGCGAACTATCAGCTCGTCGGCTCAAAAACGGGCACGGTCTTCCGCCTCGGTGACGAGGTCCGCGTACGGGTGGAGTCGGTAGACACCCGCGAACGCAAGGCGGACTTCGACCTGGTGAAGGATGGCGGAGACTAGGCCCGAGCCGGGCGCGCGCGCAGGAGCGTGACGCTCAGGCGAGGTCGCGGTCGGTGTCCGCCTCGTCGCCCCGAATCCGCCGGCCAAGCGACTCACGGTCGATCCCGTAGCGGCGGGCAACGTCCTCGGCGAAGCTCGACCCGGCCGGCGGACCGGCGGTGATCCGATAGGTGCGTCGCGCGCGCCCGTTCTCGTAGTACACGCCCGCGTTCAGCGTTCCCACCATACTCGCCCGCGAGTCTTCGCCGGCGGCGTCGGCGCTCACGCGCGCGGCGTTGTGCGCGAGATCGTGGAAGTGCGTGGTGAAGATCCCGCGCGCGCCTGCGAGCGAGAGTCCGGCGAGCACCGAGCCCGCGATACGCTCGGCCTCGCGCGGTCCGGTACTCGCGAGCGGTTCGTTGAGGAGCACGAGGCTGCGGTCGGTGATCCGGTCGAAGAGCGCGGAGATGCGCCTCGCCTCGTCCTCGAATCGGCCCAACTCGTCGTCGAACTCTTCCTCTGCGGGAAAGTGCGTGTAGACCGCGTCGACCGGCGCAATCTCGCCGCTCTCGGCCGGCACCGGAAGGCCCGCCTGCGCGAGCACCGACGCGATCCCCACCGCCTGCGTATAGGTGGTCTTCCCGCCACCGTTCGGACCGGTGAGCACGAAGAGCCGCGCTGCGTCGTCGAAGGCCACGTCGTTGCCGACCATACGCTGCACGCCGGTGCGGGCGAGCCAGTGAGAGGCGAGCCGCAGGTTGTAGAGCCCGCGGAACCCGGAGACCCGTTCGGCGCCGTCCAGCACACCCGGAAAGCAAACGGGATACCCGGCGTCGGCCACCTCGCGCAGGTAGCCGGTCGCCCCGAGGAAGAAGGCAATCTCCGGAAAGAGCCGCCGGAACAGATCCGTGTTGACCGTAACGTAGGAGCGAAGCTTCCGGGCGAGCGGTCTGAGCATGGATCGCAGGACGGTGTCGAGCTCTTCGAAGAGCGGCGCGAGCGGGAGACGCTCCACCGCACCCCCGAAGACCGCCTCGGTGCCGGGCGTCCGCTCGAGCGGGGTCGTCGTAATGAACGAGTCGCCGGTCGCCTTGCCGAGGAAGCCCGAGAGGAAGTGCCCTTCGCGGAACCGGTGTCGGTTGACCCCGAGCAGCGCCGCTTCGACCGGCCGCAGCTTATCGTCGAGGTTGACGCCGATCGTGACGCTCTGGTGGAGCTTGATACCCGAGCGGAGCTCGGGCAGCTCGCGGCGCAGCTCTTCGAAGGCGGGGTCGGACTGGCGACGGCGCAGCTCATCGAGCAGCCGCTGCAGGCCGTCGGAGAGGTCGTCGGTCGCCTCGAGGAGCGCGCACGTGCGGTCGACGAGCTCGACGTAGAGCTCGAGCTCACCCAGCCGCCAGATCGCCTCGAGCAACGGACGGTCGGTCTCGCGGCCGCTGCGCGAGAAAACGGTGAGCTCCTGCATCGTGCGCACGAGCTCCTCCATGTCACGACGAAGACGGGGATCCTGCCAGAAGCAGCGTGCGGTCGCCTGACGGTAGAGGATCTCGTCGCGGTTCTGCGGCAGCTCGGTGAGCACGCGAAGCACCGCTGCCTCGTGCGTGCCGTGATGGGCCATGCCTGCGGCGATCGCCCCGAGCTCCAGGTCGTGCACCGCCTCGTCGTTGAGGCGGATCCGCGCGGTGTGCTCGCTGGTCGGACCGACGAGGAGCGACGAGAACATGCCTACGTCTTGCCCTCGATGCGCGACACCGCGTGTGGCTCGGGCTGTTGGAGGTCGACGAGGTA
Organism: uncultured Spirochaetaceae bacterium; assembly: GCA_964458555.1. Classification (GTDB taxonomy): domain Bacteria; phylum Spirochaetota; class Spirochaetia; order DSM-27196; family SLST01; genus SLST01. Next base: position 27,273 of record CAYWJH010000004.1, read on the forward strand.
GTGCTCCGCCTCAAGCGCGGCCATACAGCCTGAGCCGGCGGCGGTCACGGCCTGACGGTAGACGCGGTCCTTCACGTCGCCGCACGCGAAGACGCCCGGAACGTTCGTCTTCGTCGAGTCGGGCTCGGTGATGACGTAGCCGGTCTCGTCGGTGGTCAACTGCCCGCCGAGGAAGTCGGTGTTCGGCTTATGCCCGATCGCGTAGAAGAGGCCGCCGGCTTCGACGATCGTCTCTTCGTCGGTCTTGTTGTTGACCACCCGCACCCCGGTGAGCGTCTGCTCTCCGAGCGCCTCCTTCGCCTCGGTGTTCCACATGATAGAAATTTTGGGATCGTTGAAGACGCGCTGCTGCATCGCCTTCGAGGCGCGCAGCACGTCGCGACGTACGAGCATCGCCACCGACGATCCGTACTTGCTGAGGTAGCTCGCCTCTTCGCACGCCGAGTCGCCACCGCCGATCACGACGAGCGGCTTTTCGCGGAAGATGGGCAGCGCGCCGTCGCAGACCGCGCACGCGGAGATGCCCTTCTGCCAGTAGAGCTCCTCGCCCGGCAGACTCAGACGCCGGGCGGTCGCCCCCGTCGCGACGATCACGGCCTGCGCCGAGTACTCGCCGCTCGCGGTATACACCTTGTACGGGCGCTCGGAGAGATCGATCCGATCGACGGTTTCGGTCTTGATGCGCGCTCCGCACTTCACCGACTGCTTGCGCATCTCGTCCATGAGGACGGGGCCGGTGATGCCGTCAGGGAACCCCGGGTAGTTTTCGACCTCGGTAGTCGTGGTGAGCTGCCCGCCGGCGGCGACCCCTCCGGCCATGAAGCCTTCGAAGAGCAGCGGCTTCAGCTCCGCCCGGCCTGCGTAGATGGCCGCGGTGTGTGCGGCGGGTCCCGACCCGACGATGATCATCTTCTCGACAGCCTGATCGCTCATTGCCTACTCCTCCGATTCGTCGTCATGCCCGATGTCTCCCGTACCCAGAAGCTCCTTCACCTTCTCGCCTGAGACCTGCTCCTGCTCGAGCAACAGATTGGCCAGCCTGTCCAGCGCGTCCTTGTGGGTGCGCAGCAGCTCCTCCGAGCGAGAGAAGGCTCGACGCAGGATCGACTTGACCTCCTCGTCGATCTCGCGCGCGGTCTCCTCGCTGTAGCTGCGCTGTCTACTCAGCTGCTCGCCCAGAAAGACGTCGCGGTCGCTTTCGCCGAGCGCGATATGCGCGAGGTTGTCGCTCATCCCCCACATGGACACCATCTGCCGTGCCGTGTCGCTCGCGCGCTTGAGGTCGTCGGCGGCGCCGCTCGTCATCGATTTGAAGGTGAGCATCTCCGAAGCCCGTCCGCCGAGCATCATGGAGAGCATGTCTTCGAGGTACTCCCTGCTGTAGTTGTACCGCTCCTCGGCCTGCTCGATCTGGGTCACGCCGAGCGCCCTGCCGCGCGGCACGATGGTGACCTTGGTGACCGGGTCCATGTTCGGCAGGAGCGCGGCGGTCACCGCGTGACCGGCTTCGTGGTAGGCGGTGATCTTCCGCTCGCGGTCGGTCATCTTGATCGACTTGCGCTCGAGGCCCATCATGAGCCGATCGCGCGCGACATCTATGTCGTCGTCGGCAATCGTCTTCGATCGACGGCGAGCGGCGGTGAGCGCCGCCTCGTTGAGGAGGTTCTGCAGCTCGGCGCCGCTGAAACCGATCGTGCGCGTCGCCACCTTTCCCAGATCGACCGACGGGTCCATAGGCTTCGTCTGCGCGTGCACCCGAAGGATGTCCTCGCGCTCCGATTTCGTCGGCATGGGTATCGTGACCTGCCGGTCGAATCGACCCGGCCGCAGCAGCGCCGGGTCGAGAATGTCCGGCCGGTTCGTCGCCGCGATCACGACGGTGCTCTCGTTCTGCTCGAAGCCGTCGAGCTCGCTGAGCATCTGGTTCAGCGTCTGCTCGCGCTCGTCGTGCCCGCCGCCGACACCGGCTCCGCGGTGTCGCCCGATCGAGTCGAGCTCGTCTATGAAGATGATGCTCGGCGCCTTCTTCTTCGCATCCTTGAAGAGGTTGCGCACGCGCGAGGCGCCCACGCCCACGAACATCTCCATGAAATCGGACCCGCTCATGCTGAAGAAGGGAACGCCCGCCTCGCCGGCGATCGCCCGCGCGATCAGCGTCTTGCCCGTACCAGGAGGGCCGACGAGCAGGATCCCCTTGGGCGATCGCGCACCGAGCTCGCGGTAGCGGCCGGGGTCCTTGAGGTAGTCGACGATCTCCATCACCTCTTCCTTCGCGCCCTCGAGGCCGGCGACGTCGTTGAAGGTGGTCCGTTCCTTGGTCTGGTCGTAGAGCTTCGCCTTGTTCTCGCCGACCTGGAAGATCCCCTTGCCCTGCCCGCGGATATTGCGGAAGAGCGCGAAGAAGATCCACAGCAGGAAGATATACGGAACGATGCTGATGAGGATACCGAGGAAACTCGGCTGGTCCGACGGTCGTGTCACTATCTCTACGTTATTGTCGCGCAGAAGCGTCAACAATTCCGGATCGCCGAACTGGGGGACGTAGGTGGTGAACCCCGTTCGTCCACCCAGCCCCGTCGTGGGCTGCGCGGTGGCCGGCGTTCCCGTGATGCGATCTCCCTGTATCGTGACCGATTGGATCTGACCCTCGGAGACGAGTTGCTTGAATCGTGTGTAGCTGATCTCCTGGCCCGCGCCTCCCCCCTGGAAGAGGTTGATGAGCATGGGCAGCAGGAAGAAGATCAGCACCAGCGGCACGATGAGCCGCCAGTTGAACGGGGGCCGTTGGTTTGGCCCCCCGTCCTGATCTTGACCGTTCTGGCCGTTCTGGTCTTGAGGCATAGCGCTAAGGTACCGAATCGTGGCGCTCTGAACAAACCGGTCTGAAGCGGTAGAATGGCGTCATGGATTGGTTTCCGCAGGTGCTCGTAACCGCGGTAGGCGTTCAGATCGTCTGCCAGATCTTCAAGCTCGTGTATTACTCGCTGCGCGACGGACGGTTCCGTCCGGCGTACCTCGTGACCGCCGGAGGGATCCCGAGCGCGCACTCCGCGTTCGTCACCGCGCTCACCGTCGCGATCGGTATCCGAAACGGCTTCGCCTCCGACGTATTCGCGCTCTCCTTCGTGTTCAGCGCGATCGTCATCTACGACGCCTACCGCCTCCGCGGCCACGTCCAGCACCACGCGCAGATCATCAACCGAGCGATTCTCGCGCCTGCCGGTGAAGAGCCGATCTCGGAGATGGTCGGTCATTCGGTGACGGAGATCGTGACCGGCATGGTGCTCGGAGGCGGAGTGTCGGCGCTCGCCACGCTCGCGCTCGCGTAGCGGGTCTCAGTAGAGCTCGTAGCGTTCGATCGAATCGATCTGCAGCAGCACGGTCACGGTGGCCTCGTAGGAGCCTTCGCGGACGACGACGCGCGGCGCCTCGGCGATGAGCACGGCTCCGGTGATGCGCTTGGGCCGATTGAGCTCGAGCGTCCGCGCGTGGTTGCGGACGGCGCCTCTGATCGCGTCGCGCGTCGCTTCCGGCTTCGCCGTCGGCCCGCGGATGAAGGGTGACCTGCCCACCCCGCGCGATCGCGGGTTCGCCGCGCTCGTCCATCCGCGGTACCAGCCGGCCTGCTCGGGGTCGACCTCGTAGGTGATCCGGGCGTAGAGGCGATCGGCCTCGACCCAGGTCTGGAAGACCCGCAGGCGGGGATCACCGCGGACGATCGTCGCGTAGGGGTCGAGCGCGAAGACCTCCTCGACGCCCCGCGACGGCGCGGCCGGTACGTAGGTGAACTCAAACCCGTAGATCATCCCGGAGAGCACGAAGGTCGCCTCGTCGAGCAACCGCTCGATCGCCACCTCACGCGGCACCGGTCGCTCGCCGCCGTCGGCGACGATCGGGTCGAGCTCGCTCCACAGCTCTACGGCGAGGACAACGTCGTCGGGAGCTTGCGCGGAAGCCGCAAACGCGGCGGTGAGAAGAAGGACTGCACCGGCGGTGCGGCGGCTGGTCACGCCCCTAGTATCGGCTGCTGTCGCGGAAGACGGCAATCGGGTTGATGCGCATCCGTACGATGAGGTAGAGGAATGCGACGCCGAAACCGATGAGATGCGTCATGTGCGCCACGTTACCCCCGGTGCGGCTGAACATGTTGAACAGCTCGAGCGCCGCGTACCCGATGACGAGTATCGGCGCCCGGATGGGCAGGATCCCAAAGAGCAGGATGGTCGCCGTGGGGAAGTAGGTCGCGAAGGCGAGCAGCACCGCGAACACGGCGCCGGACGCTCCGACGAGCGCCACGTTGTAGGTGCCGGTGAGCACGTAGACGCCGAAGGAGAGCAGACCGGCGAGCGTGCCGCTCAACAGGTAGAAGAGCAGAAACTCGTTCGACCCGATCCGGCGCTCGAGCTGCACGCCGAAGAAAAAGAGCCCGAGCATGTTGAACAGCAGGTGCCACGTTCCGCCGTGCACGAACATGTACGTGAATGGCTGCCAGATCCAGCTCTCCACGATGATCGCGGCCGGGATGAGCGCCATGCGGTTGATGATCGCGGGCGCCACGAAACCGAGCAGAAACACCGCGACGTTCGCACCGATGAGAATCAGCGCGGCGTTGTAGTACTGAAACCGCAGCGGCCGCTGGAAAAAAGGCAGTCGTTCCACGCGTTCAAGCTATGTCAGCCCGAGGGTCGGGTCAAGCGGCGCTTTTGCAGCGGTTCTGCAATGTGACTATGATGGCGCGAGGAGGAACGGATGCTCATCGACATGCCACTCGAGGAACTTCGCACGTACACCGGCCGCAACCCCCGCCCGCGCGACCTGGACGCGTACTGGGACCGCGCGCTCGCCGAGCTCGACGCGACCCCACCCGAGGTCGAGCTGAAGCCGGCGGCGTTTTCCGCTCCGCACGCCGAGTGTTACGATCTCTCCTTCACGGGTACCGGCGGCGCGCGGGTCCACGCGAAGGTCGTGAAGCCGCGCGATCCCTCGCCGTTGCGCGGCGACGGCGGCGCCCCCGGGCTCGTCCACTTCCACGGATACAGCGGGAGCGCGGGCGACTGGACCGCCTTCCTCGGCTGGGCGGGCGCCGGGTTCGTGAACGCCGCGCTCGACTGCCGCGGCCAGGGCGGCGAGAGCGAAGACACCGGAGGCGTTCTGGGAAATACGCTTCGCGGCCACATCATCCGCGGACTCGACGACCACGAGGACAAGCTCCTCTACCGGCAGATCTACCTCGACACCGTGCGCCTCGCGCGGATCGTGATGGACTTCGACGAGGTGGACCCCACGCGCGTGGGCGCGACCGGCGGCTCGCAGGGCGGCGGGCTCACCGTCGCCTGCTCCTCGCTCGAGCCGCGCATCGCGCGGTGCGCGCCGGTGTTTCCCTTCCTGTCGGACTACCGACGCGTGTGGGAAATGGACCTCGCAAAGAACGCGTACCAGGAGATCCAGGACTACTTCCGCCGCTTCGACCCCACGCACGAGCGCGAGGAGGAGGTCTTCACGCGGCTCGGCTACATAGATGTACACAATTTGAGCCCGCGGATCCGCGCGAACACGCTCATGTTCACCGGGCTCATGGACCAGGTCTGCCCGCCGTCCACGCAGTTTGCCGCGTACAACGCGATCACATCGACGAAGGCCATGGTGATCTACCCGGACTTCGGGCACGAGAACCTGCCCGGCCATCAGGACCGCGTCTTCGCCCACATGCTGGAGCTGTGATGGCCCGCCGCGACCGCCCGGACCACTACACGAAGCGCGCGAGGCGCGAGGGATACCGGGCGCGCTCGGTCTACAAGCTGGAGGAGCTGCAGCGCCGCTTCGCGATCCTCGCCCCTGGGATGCGCGTGCTCGACGTGGGCGCCGCGCCCGGCAGCTGGACGCAGTACGCGCGGAAGGTGGTCGGCGGACGCGGCTCGATCGTCGCGGTCGACCTCTCCGAGCTCCCGGCGCTCGGGGGCCTTGATAACGTGGAGGTTGTTATCGGCGACGTCACCGACGAAGAAATCGCGCGGCGGCTCGAGCACGCGGGACCGTTCGACGCGATCGTAAGCGACGCCGCGCCGAAGACGAGCGGCAACCGCACGCTCGACACCGCACGCTCGGCGGCGATCGTCGAGCACCTGCTCTGGCTCGCGCCGCGGCTCCTCGCTCGCGGCGGGCGTCTCGTCGCGAAGCTCTTCCAGGGCGGCGAGGAACAGGCGCTGCTCGGCGAGCTGCGCTCCCGGTTCGAGACCGCGCGGCTCGTGAAGCCCAAGGCGAGCAGGGACGAGAGCTTCGAGACGTTTCTCGTGGGGACGGGGTTTCGGGGATAGCGCCGGGGCGGGAGCCGCGCCGGGGCGGCGCTCAGTACTCCCGGTCGAGGAGCTTGCCGGCGACCGCGCCGAGCGCCTCGCGCAGACGCGGCTCTCCCAACGCGCCGATCGCCCGTCGTGCGCGGGACGTGTAGGCCGCTGCGCTCGAGCGCGCGGCGCGAAGGCCGCCCGCATTTCGGATCGCGGCCACCGCCTCGCGGAGGCCGTCCTCGTCGGACGGCGGCGGCACGACCAGCTCCTGGATCCGCGGGTCCCGGGTCACCGCGACGATCACCGGCAGCGTGTAGATGCCCGCGCGGAGGTCGGAGGCGGCCGGTTTCCCGATCGCGTCCGGGCGAGCGGTGAAGTCGAGAATGTCGTCGATCACCTGAAACGCCATACCCAGGTTGTAGCCCGCTCGCGCGAGCATGGCGATCTGTCCGGCTTGCGCCTTCGTCTCCGACGCGCCGGTCACGAGGCTCAGCCCGAACAGCGTGGCGGTCTTGCCCGCGATGCGGCGCAGATAGGCGCGGCGGCTGAACGCGTCTCGTCCGGCCTCGAACATCTGGTTGATCTCTCCGCGGACGAGGTGGCCGACGGCGGCGGCGAGGCGCAGCGCGTTCTCGCGCTCGGTCCCCTCGGCGATCATCGAGAAGCAGCGCGAGAGCAGATAATCGCCCATGAGCACCGCCTGCTTGCGGCCGTAGAGCGCGTGCAGCGACGGGTCGCCGCGGCGCCGGTCGGCGTCGTCGATCACGTCGTCGTGCACCAGGGTCGCGATGTGGAGCGTTTCTATCGCCGCGGCGATCTGGATGAGCCGCTCGTCGGCGGGTCGATCCGATCGGCCACGGCCGGCCCACGATCCGATGAGCACGAAGCCCGGACGGAGCATCTTGCCAGGCCGGGCGACGTACTGCGAGAGCGCGTTCCCGATCGGTCCGCCCGCCGAGGCGGCGACGTCGACCACGAGCTCGTGGATACGCCGCAGGTCGTGCGCGAGCTCCGGCACGTCGGCCCAGAACGGGAAGTCGGAGAATGGAAGGCCCCGCGAGGAAGCGGGGCCTGGAAGCGCAGCCGAGCTACTCAATTACGGACGCGGCTCCCCGGTGTAGAGATAGGTCTTCTTCGCGAGCTTCGTACCATTCCACTTCTCGTGCAGCCACGGCATTACGTAGTGGTCGAGCCCGAATCCGCGTCCGGCACCGCCGAGCATGACGATCGACGCCATGATGTACCACAGCAGCTCGGGGTTGCCCCAGCCGGACGCGATGAACATCACGCTGAAGCCGATCGAAACGACCGCGGCCGGGAAGGTGAGCAGTCCGCCAATAAGCGCGAGACCGATCGCCACCTGGCCGAGCACGACCGCGCTCTGGAGCAGGAAGGCGAGCAGCGGCGACGCGCTCAGGACCGTCTCCGCGAACCAGGTGTAGATGCCCAGCGCCTCGATGAGCGGCTCGCCGTACTCGCCCGCCGCAGCGGCACCCTCGCCCGCGGCCGGGGTTGCGGCGCTCGCCGCGTCGGTTGCGGCGCTCGTCGCGTCGCCGTAGTTCACTCCGGGCAGCTTGATCGCACCGGTCCACACCTCCGAAAGGCCCTCGTCGCCCGGATTGAGCCAGCCTTCGGTGATGTGCTTGATCCCTTCGGCGAGCCATTTGCCGCCGAGCCAAAGCCGCAGCGGGACCGCCCAGTAGACGGGGATCTTCCACGCAAAGTGGCCCTCCACGAAGGACCGCTGGTCCTTGATCGTGAGGAACTCGTGCTGGATATACTCCCAGACCGCGTTGATGCCCGCGAGCCCGAGGAGGTAGTGCATGTTGATGAGGTGCTTGACCCCCATCGCGAAGATGCCGGAGAGCGACATCCCCATGACGTGCGCAACGCCGTAGCGCCCGCCAATGGAGACCATGAAGCCGTGGTAGTTCGATTCGAACTTCTTCTTTTCCTTGCCCTCGATGTCGGCGATGACGTTTTCGGACGCCGTCTCCGCGGTCTGAAGCGCGGTCTCGACGATCTGCGGAACGACCTTGTCGCCTTCGACGAACCAGATCATGTCGCCCACGAGGTAGACGTTGCGGTAGTCGACCGACTGCATCTGCTGGTTCACGAGCACGCGCCCGCGCTGGCCGACGACGTAGCGCTCTTCCTCGTCGAAGTGACAGCCCGCCATGCCGTGGATACCCTCGACGGAGGCGACCGAGCACTCGTCGCTCGAGCACCTGCCCTTCGTCAGGGGGATCTTCGCGGTGAACTCTGACCCCTGGATACCGGCGGTCCAGATGAAGGTGTCGGTGGGCAGCTCACGGTCTTCTTCGAGCTTCACCACACCCTCGTCGGCGCCGACGATCGTCGTGCTGAGCATGACCTCGCAGCCGATCTTTTTGAGGTACTTCGCCGCCTTCACCTGCGGCTTGCCCGGCAGGTTCGGCAGAATGTTGTCCTTCATCTCGACGACGCGGATCGTGACCTCGTCCTTCTTGATGTGATACTTCGGGCAGAGCTGGTCACGGCGCTCGCAGAGCTCGCCGGCGAGCTCGATGCCCGTGAACCCGGCGCCGGCGATCACGAAGCTGAGCATGCGCTCGCGGATCTTCGGGTCCGGCTCCTTCGCCGCCTCGCGGAAGCGCTCCTCGACGTGGGTCCGGATCCGGATCGCGTCCTCGAGCGACCAGAGCGTGAAGCTGTTCTCCTGCACGCCCGGGATGCCGAAGAACTCCGGCCGACCGCCGGTTCCGACGATCAGGTAGTCGTATTCGTACGACGCCGTCTCCGACTTCATGACGTTATTGTCGAAGTCGATCGACTCGATTTCGTCGATGAATACCTTTACATTCGTACCGGCGAAGATCTTCCGGAAGCTGACCTGGACCGCTTCGGGTTCGGTCCGCGAGCCGGCGATCTCGTGCAACTCGGTCATCAGCGTGTGATACGGGTTGCGATCGACGAGAAACACTTCGACGTCGTCGTTGCGCTTGAAGTGTTTGTAGAGCTTCTTGGCGGCTTCGACGCCACCGTAGCCGCCGCCGAGGACGGCGATCCTGGTTCTTTCAGACATGCGTTCTCCTTGCGTTCGGAGTGAGACGTACGAGTATGTGAGGAAAATAGTACCTTATATATCGATTTCGGTAAACACTTCTTTGCACTAAGCGCGCGATTTGTGCCAGAAAGAGGGACAATGCACAATAAACCACCTTCCGTCACAACAAATCGGTTTTATCCTGGATCGGTGCGGGCCGATTGGACCGTCTCGCCGGCGAGGTCGGTGGTCATCCGGGCCGCCACGGCGATCCTCGTCGCGGCGGCCGTGGCGCTCCTGCTCGCCGGCTGTGGCTCGGCGCCTACCGAGCGGCATTCGGAGACCGAGCTCCTGCTCGGAACGACCGTCAGCGTCACGACCTACGGCGACGTCCCCGACGAGGTCTACTCGCGCGTCTTCGATCGCGTGCTCGAGATCGAAGAGAAGATGAGCACGAGCGAAGAGGACTATAGCATGACCGAGCTGATGGCGGTCAACGACGCGGCCGGTGAGATGCCGATCGGCGTCTCCGAGGACACGTTCCGGGTCGTCGCGCAGGCCGTCGACTACTCGCGGCTCACCGGCGGCGCGTTCGACGTCTCGGTACAGCCGCTCGTCTCGCTCTGGGGCATCGGAACCGAATGGGCCGCGATTCCGCCCGAAGAAGAGATTCGAGCGGCCGTCGCCGCGGTCGACTACCGCGCCGTCCGGCTCGACCCGCCGAGCCAGGAGATCTTCCTCCCCGAGCCGGACATGGGCATAGACGTGGGCGGGATCGCGAAGGGGTACGCCGCAGACGAGGCCGCGCGCATCCTCCGCGAGGAAGGGGTAGAGAGTGCGCTTCTCGACTTCGGCGGCAATATCCAGACGGTGGGGACGAAGCCCGACGGCTCGGCGTGGCGGATCGGTATCCAGGTGCCCGACGCGACGCGCGGACAGTACGTTGGCATCGCAGACGTCGTCGACCTCTCGGTCGTCACCTCCGGCACCTACGAGCGCTACTTCGTCGAGGACGGGGTTCGCTACCATCATATCCTCGACACGACCACCGGGCATCCGGTGCGCAACGGGCTCGCCAGCGTGACCATCATCACCGGCGAGTCGATCAGGGCCGATGCGTTGTCGACTGCGGTCTTCGCCATGGGGCTCGAGGACGGGCTCGCCTTCGTAGAGGGTCTCGCCGAGGTAGAAGCGTTCTTCGTGACGACCGAGCGCGAGGTCATCATGACCAGCGGCATGGACGAGTACTTCGAGCTGACGAACGAGCAGTTCACGCTGGCCGATCGCTGACGCGGGCCGGCGCTACCGGCAGAGCCGGTTCGGAAGCGGCGCCTCGACCCGGTCGCGCGCGATCCGCTCGGCGAGCGCGACGAATCGCGCCGACGACAACGTCGCCCCGGCGACGGCGTCGACCTGCGGCTCGGACGGCTGCGCGGCGATCAGGCGTTCGACGAGCGTGGACCCGACCTCCGCCGACGTGATCCCGGATGCGGTCGCAAAGCGTTCCTGGTAGGCAGCGTCGTCGCGCTTGCGACGCACCGACCCGTCGAGCTCGCGACGCACCTCGCGGTACGAGCCGGCGGTAAGGCCGTCGCCGTCGTAGGCGAGCACGAGCTCCGCACGCCAGCCGAGCTCGTCGGGCTCGTCGGAGGCGGTGTACGGTCCGGGCGTCGCGACGACATCGAGCCCGGCGGCGTCCGTCGTGAGCCCGACCTTCGCGGCCGCGAGCGCGCGCCGGGCGAGCACGTCGAAAGTGACCGACCACGTCACCGCGTTCACGGCTGCGGGCAGCGGCACCGTCTGACGCTCGATCAGTCGCGAGCGTAGCTCGTCGAAGAGCGCGAGCAGATCGGTCCCGGTATCGAGACGGTAGCGCTCGACGAAACGCTCGGTCTCCGAGAGGCGCTCCCCGGCCGCGTCGACCGCGTCGAAGCAGACGATGTCCACGAGCCCGGCGCGCACGCGCAGGTAGATGAAGGGACGCCACCCCTCGGGACCGGTGTGCGAGTAGGCCGCTGCGTACGTGCCGTCGCGGTAGAGCGGCGTTCCGTCGGCCGCGCGGAGCGCATCGGGGTCGGTCTCGGGCGGACCGCACGCGACGAGTACCGAAGCCGCGGCTACGAGGACGAGGAGCTCAGAACGTCTGCGCATCGACCCCGTCCTCGTCTTCGGCGCCCTCCACGCGAACGAAGACGCGGTTGGGCAGGCAGGCGGTCCACTGTCCGGACTGGTCAAGCCATCCGGCGGCGATGCAGAGCTTGTCGCGGCACGGGCTCGAATGGACGTGCACTCGCCCCTCCTCGATCTCGACGACCGTGTCGCCGAGCGGTCCGGCGACCGGGATCGTGCGGTCGACGTCGAGCGGGTAGAGGAAGGTACCCTCGTCGGTCTCGATGCTGACCTCGCTCGCCTGCGCGCGTCCGCCAAAGGCGAAGACGCTCGCGGCGACGACCGTCGCGATGGACACGAGGAGCGCGACGTAGTCGAGCGGGCGTGTCACGAACCGTCGGCTCATGGTTCGACGCCCATCCTTACTTCCGCCGCTTGTCGCGGATGTAGATCTGCTTCCCGGCCGAGTTCACGGTCGAGCGTTCGTCGATGTGGAAGAGATCGATCGCCGTCACGAGCTCGCCGAGCTTCTTGTACCCGTAGTTGCGCGGGTCGAACTCGGGCGCCTTGTTGGCGATATTCTGTCCCACCGTACCCAGGTTCGCCCAGCCGGTCTCATCGGCGGAGTCTTCCGTGGCGTTGCGAAGGAGATTGACCAGGCGCGAATCGCTCTTCATCTCGCGCGCCGTCATCGGCTTCTTCGTAGCCTCTGCCTTCTCGTCCTCCTGGCGGAGAATCTCGGTGAAGATGAACCGGTCGCAGGCGCCCACGAAGGCCTTGGGCGTCTTCTGCTCGCCGAAGCCGTAGACGATGAGCCCCGCCTCGCGAATCCGCGCGGAGAGGCGCGTGAAGTCGCTGTCGCTCGACACGACGCAGAACCCGTCCATCGTCTCGGTATAGAGCAGATCCATCGCGTCGATGATCATCGCGCTGTCGGTCGCGTTCTTGCCGCGGGTGTAGGCGAATTGCTGGATGGGCTGGATCGCGTGCTCGAGCAGGACTTCCTTCCACCCCTTCAGGTGGGTGCTCGTCCAGTCTCCGTAGATGCGTTTGACGGTCGCAACGCCGTAGTTCGCGATCTCTTCGAGCAGACTCTCGATAATGTCGGGCCGGGTATTGTCGGCATCAATAAGGACGGCCAATCGTTTCTGACCCTCGCTGTTTGGCATGTGTAGACACTACGGCATCGGGCGCGGATGATCAATGGTTGACAGATCGGGCGGGTCGATCGATGCTTAGCCGATGAACTGGTGGGGCATCGTCGTATCGTTCGGCTTCGTATTCGGTTTCATCGGCATCGCTCAGCTGCTGCTGCGCGCCGGGCGGATCTCTCCTTCGGTCACGCGCAAGGTCGTCCATATTGGCGTCGCTCACTGGTGGATCCTGGCGATGGTCTTCTTCGACCGCTGGGAGTTCGCAATCGTCGGCCCGGCGGCGTTCATCCTCATCAATCTCGCGAGCTATCTCTTCCGGCTCTTCCCCGCGATGGAGCACGAGAAGCGGAGCCGAAACCTGGGAACGGTCTACTTTCCGGTAGCGCTCCTCGCGTGCGTGCTGCTGACGTGGGCGGGGCCGGTGCCCATCTGGGTCGGCGGTCTGGCGATCCTCGTGCTCGGCTGGGGTGACGGGCTCGCCTCCGTCGTGGGCGAGAGTCGCGGATCGGGCTTGCTGACGGTGTTCGGCGCGACGAAGAGCATCGCAGGAACGGTGACCATGTTCGTCGTCTCCACCGTCGTGGTCACCGTCTTCGTCCTTCTGTTCCTCGCGCCGGGCCCACTTGGAAGCGCCGGCGGCGACCCGGCGGTCGCGGTGCTCGTCGTGCGGATCCTCGCGACAGCGCTCGTGGCCACGCTCGTCGAGCTCGCGACTCCGTTCGGGCTCGACAACCTCACGGTGCCGATCGTGACGCTCCTGTTCTTCCATCTCGTATGACCGACCAGCCCGTCCTGCTTGGGATCGTCGCCGTTCTCCTCAACGCCGGCGCGGGGTACGGCGCGTGGCGCCGCGGATCGGTGACCGCCGGCGGCGGGGTGGCCGGCGCGGTCGTCGGCGCCGTCATCCTCTTCGCCGGCGGGTTCACGTACTGGATCATGCTGATGCTGTTTTTCGTGAGCTCGACCCTCGCGAGTCGTCTGGGCATCCGGCGAAAAAGACGGCTCGAGCGGATGCACGAGAAGGGCAGCCGCCGCGACGCGGTCCAGGTCTTCGCCAACGGGGCCGTTGCCGCCGTCGCCGTGGTCGCGCTTCGCACGACCGGAGGGCCGGTGTTCGCGCTCGCGGCGGCGGGCGCCTTTGCGAGCGTGAACGCGGACACGTGGGCGAGCGAGCTGGGGGTGCTCGCGAGGCGGCCGCCCCGGTCGATCGTGACCTGGCGGGAGCTCGAGCCGGGCACGTCCGGCGGCGTGTCGGTTCCCGGTACCGTCGCGGCCGCTGCCGGGTCGCTGGCGATCGCGGTGTGGTTCGCGCTTTCGGTGGGCTTCGCGGGTGAGCCGATGGAGGGCGCCGGGGGCGCGTTGCTCGCTCCCGCGACGATCGGGCCGGCCGCGGCGCTTCTCGTCGTCTGGCTCGCCGGGTTCGTCGGGACGACCGCGGACAGCGTGCTCGGCGCGACGGTGCAAGCGCTCTACCGCGACGAAAGCGGCGCGATCACCGAGCGCCGGCGCGGACCCGATGGCCCCAACGAACGCGCGCGGGGGATCCCGTTCGTGACGAACGACGTCGTGAACGCGGTGAGCTCGATCGTCGCGGCGGTTGCTGCGGGGTACGGGGGCAGCGTGCTGGGCGCGTAGGGCGCCTGAGGGCCGTGCCAGGCCGCCGACCCGCTCAGCTGCGCGCGCCGCGGCTGCCCGGCTCCTTCAGCCGGACGAACCGGACCTGGTTGCGGCCGTTCTCCTTGGCGATATAGAGCGCCTTGTCGGCGGCGTGCACGATGCGCGTCAGCGCGTGCCGCGGCGAGCGGCGCTCGGAGATACCCATGGATACCGTCACGCCGATCCGCTTGCTGCCGAACGACGTTTCCATCTCTTCGATCGAGGCGCGCAACCGCTTCGCGAGCGGCACGACATCGCGGCCGGCCCGCCCCGGGAAGAAGACGATCAGCTCCTCACCGCCGTAGCGGCAGACCACGCCCTCGGGGATGACCGCCTTCTGGATCGCCTGCGCGACCGCGAAGAGAATGCGATCGCCCGCCTGATGACCGTACGTGTCGTTCACCTGCTTGAAGTGGTCTATGTCGATCATCATCACCGCGAAGGGCGGGCGGGTCGGCACGCTCGACTGCTCGGCGAGGATCTGGTTGCAGTACTCACGGTTGTAGATCTGCAGCAGCGGGTCGTATGAGACGCGGTGCTCCATGCGGGCGAGCAGGTGGGCGATGATCGCCGCGATCAGGAAGAGCGGCGCGGCCGTGGCGAAGAGCAGCATCACCACGTGCGGCGAGGTCGCGCTGTACCCGACGAAATCGAGCGCCGGCGGCAGCACCCACGAGCCGCCGGCGAGCACTGCGAGCCCCACGAACGCTCCGCGGAGATAGAAGCTCTGGGGACGCATGAGCGCGTTGATGACGAGCACCCCCACCGTGAGCGTCGCAGCGACGAGGACCGGGACCGAGACGAGACGTTCGGGCTCGAGCACCGCGAGAACGCCAACGGTCGCGGGGAAGAACCTGACTACCGCCAGAAGCACCACCTGCGCCGCGACGAGGATCCAGGTCGCGAGGCGTGTCGTGCGATAGGTGGGAAACGGCGGGACAAAGGTGTACGCGTAGGTGAGCCCGAGCGCGAGCGCGTAGACGAGGCGAGCGTAGCCGTCGGGCGGGTCGGGCACGAAGTCCGCATAGTAGCCACCGAAGCCGATGAAGAGCGCGAGGAGAACGCTGTGCAACCCCACCGAGTACCCGGCGAGGTAGACGCGAAGATTCTGCACGCGAGGGTACGAGACGTGCCCGGCGAAGAGCGCGAGAGTGCCAAGCGCAAGCGCCGCCGACGGCAGGATCGTCCGCGTCAGCGCAACCGGAGGCAGCGGACCGGCGGCAACCGCGGCCGCCGCGATGCCGCCGAGGAGCGCCAGCGCCACGACGAGCAGCAAGCTTCCCCATCGGGCAGACCGGACGATCATAGCTGACCGCCGCCCCACAGCTTCGCTACGAAGCGGTCGGCGGCCCTGCCGGTAATCCCGGCCGCCTCGGCCGCGGTACGCGCCCGCGTTTCGAGGTCACCTGCAGCGGCCCCGGCATCTGCGGTCTCGCTCGCCGGCGCGCCCGCGCTCAGCATCGTCTGCAGCGCATCGAGCTCGTCGCGCGAGAACCGGACCCCGGCGAGCATGTGTCGCCCGAACGACGCGCACGCAGCCGGACACACCTTTTTCGCGATTTCGAACATCTGCGTCGCGTAGAGGCGGATCTCCTTCTGGGCGTGCGCGTCCATGCGCAGCTTCAGAAAGCGAAAGAGATTGTGGAGGTCGATCTGCCAGTACCACTCGGTGTAGAGACTCAGGGGCAGGTTGATGCGCGCGAGCTCCCGGGCGATCCCGTCGTCGAGGAGCTTCGTGTAGGAGGCGTAGGCGTCGGCCTGGCCCGCGCGCACGAGCGCCTGAACGCGCGCCTCCTCGTCGGACGACAGCCGCTCCTCGGATCGGCCCTGCTTGTTGTCGGCGCTCTGGACCGCGATGTCTTCGCCCGAAGGCACGTAGAACTCGTCCTTCATGACGCTGTAGCGGCCGCTGATCTCGTTGAGTCGCGCCATCCGGTGGCGGACCCACTGCCGCGCGACGAAGATGGGCATCTTCGCGTGAAAGGTCAGCACGACCTGCTCGAACGGCGAGGTGTGCTCGTTGCGCAGGAGGTAATCGATGAGCGCCGCGTCCTTGCGGTAGCTCTTCGTGCCCTCGCCGTAGGATACGCGCGCCGACTGGACGATCCGCTGGTCGCCACCGAGGTAATCGACGAGCCGCACGAACCCCTTGTCGAGGACCGGGAACTCGCGGTCGAGAATCTCTTCTGCTTCGGGAACGACGACGTGTGCCATGAGCCTCCACGCATTATCCGCGGGCCGGCGCCGGCTGTAAAGAAGCTGCGGCTCTGGCCCAACCCGCGGCGCTTCACTACCTTCTTCGCGTATGATCGATCGGCTCCGACGCGCACTCGCAGTCATCACCCTTGTCGTGGCCACCGCCGGACCGATCGCAGCCCAGGAGGAACTCGTCACGGTCTTCAGCGAATCACGGGACGACCGGTCGGTCGTGCTGCGGGCGAGCAGCACGCACATCGTTCCGGTCTATCTGACGGTCGACCTTCCCCGACTCATCAACATGCAACCCGACGCCGAGCTCCCCTACGGTGTCCAGCTCGATCCGGGTTCCCAGGGGGTCAAGCTGTTCACGCTGAGCCCAACCGCGCGGCAGGGACGGATCGGCTACAGCGTCTCCTACAGCTACGCCCGGGGCAACCCGGAAACCGCGAAGCACGACGACGATTTCCGCTACGTCGTTCCGTTCGCGCACGGCGAGAAGCGCAGGCTCTCGCAGGGGTTCGGGGGCCGATTCTCGCACTACGGAGAGAACGAGTACGCGATCGACTTCGAGATGCCGGGGGGAACGCCGGTGTTCGCCGCGCGCGGCGGCGTCGTGGCGGAGGTGAAGGAAGACTCGCGTGTTGGCGGGACGAGCGCAAGCTACGGTGACGACGCAAATTACATCCTCGTCATGCACGAAGACGGCAGCTTCGCCAACTACGCGCATCTGCGGTACGGCGGGGCGGAAGTCGCGCCCGGTGACCGCGTGAGCGAAGGGCAGCTCGTCGGCTACAGCGGCAATACGGGACGCTCCTCGGGCCCGCACCTCCACTTCGACGTGCGCATCCCCACCCGCGAGGGCCGAATGCAGTCGATTCCCTTCCTCCTCCGCGGACCGGACGGGCAGGCGCTCGCCCCGGAGGAAGGCCGATTCTACTACGCCTACCACCCCGGCGGACCCGAGTTCCGCGCGGAGTTCGGGCGCGACATCGTCGCCTCCGACTTCGCCGGCTACGCCGAGCCGTTCACCGCGCGCGAGGACGTCGACGCGCGCGTCGAACAGGTCGACTTGACCTTCGTCCTCTTCGTCCAGAACGGCTACGACCGCGAGGTGGAGGTGGAGATCTCGCTCGACCTCCGCGGGCTCCGTTCGGACAACGGCCGGCGGATCACACGGACGGTACCGCCGCAGACCGAGCTCTTCCTCACCATCCTCCGCCCCATCGACGGCGCCTCGGGCATCCAGTACGGGTACAGCCTCAGGGCGCGGTAGCGGTCGGCCGGGCTCGCGCGGAAGTGCGCTACACGAAGAGCGCGAAGAACGTCACAGCGGCGGTGACGACGGCAAGCCCGATGACCATTGTCCACTGCAGCGCGGCGAAGCGCTTGTCGGAGTGCGCCTGTGCGTCGCCAAAGCGTCTGTCCATGGACGTCAGCATCTCCTCGAAGCGCGTGTCCGTGGACGCCCGGGCGTCGTCGAAGCGCCTGTCCATGGCCTCGAAGCGCTTGTCGAACGACGTCTGCATGTCCTCGAAGCGCCTGTCCATAGCCTCGAAGCGCTTGTCGAACGACGTCTGCATGTCCTCGAACCGCTTGTCCACGGCCTCGAAGCGCTTCTCCATCAGGGCCAGCACCTCCTCGAACCGCCGGTCAACCGCCTCAAACCGCCGATCGACGGCGTCGAAACGGGTTGCCATCAGTTCGCGCTGTGCCCTGAGCTCCTCTTCAACACGAACCATGCGCTCGAGCAGTTGCGTGTCGATTTCGGTCGACCGCGGCGGGATCATCTCCAGAACGGTGTCCCTCAGCCACGGCTTCACGTAGTCGGCGATTCGTCTGACGTCCTCTGCTCCCAGCGCCATACTCGGGTCTCCCATCACGGGCACCTCCACTATAGTCCCTACGCGAAGAAACGTGAAGCTGCTTCACAAGCAGATCGAGGACGATGAGGAGAAGAGGCGGGGAACACCATGCCTGCTGTACGGTGATATCCCCGAGCTCCACGTCGGCAGCGCGTATCTGGCCGGAATTGCGAAGAGTCTGTATTTGAACGCTGCGTAGCTTCCATCTATACTACATGCATAATGCTTCTGAATCCAGCTTTCACGGAAGAGAAACTCAAAACCGCCAGGGAGATGAGTGAGAGGATAGTACAACGTATCGATCCCGAAATCGTTTTGCTTTTCGGTTCGGTTGCCAGAGGATGTGCTCGTGAGTCGAGCGACATCGATCTGCTCATTGTTAGGGAGAGTAATATGACGTTTAAGGAACGCATGAACGTACTCTATTCCGAAATCGACAGATCCGATGACGTTGACTTACTGTGGTACACGAATACTGAGCTCGAAACGATGAAACCAAAAAGCTCGTTTATCCGCATGGCGCTACGCGAAGGAACGGTACTGTATGAACGAAACCGATAAAAACCGGAATGTGGATAGCGAAGCTGTTCGATGGTTGGAACAAGCACGTCAGGACTACAAGAGTGCCGAGGTTCTGCGGGACGGCGAGCGATACTATATGGTTTGCTTTATTTCGCAGCAGATCGCGGAGAAAGCACTCAAAGCATATCTGTATAGCCGAGGACACGACCTTGTTTTCGGACACTCGGTGGCCAAGCTATGCGATTCGTGCGTGCCCTATGATCCGAAGTATTCCGAGCTCAAATCGGAAATCAAAAACCTGGATCAATACTACATAGCAGCACGATACCCGAACGGATTACCTGAAAGCGTTCCGGCCGAGTTTTTCGATGAAACCGACGCACGCCATGCTTTGGCGATGGCAAAACAGGCACTCGATACGGTGGAAACCGATGTACGTCGGCCACCGGACGAAAGCCGCAGTTGAGCGCCGAAAAAAGTGGAGTTACCGGACGCTCTGGATCGTGTCAGGAATCGGTTCGCCGAGAATGATCACCCGGATGACCCGGTCGAGCGGGTTGGTCTCGCTCGGAACAAAGCCGAACGTGATGGGCACGCCGGACTGCTGCACATCGGTTGTGAGCGTTCCTTCCAGCGTACTCACCCCCGGATAGTCGTCCAGCTCATCGCCGGCGCTCAGACCGCTGATCGCGAACGGCTGCTCACCGACCCGGAACACGGTCGTGTCCCAGAAGGTCGCCGTCACCATGTTATCGTAGTTCGTCGCCGTCGAGCTCCAGTGCGACTGCATCTCCTCGTAATCCCGGGGAGACGCGTTCGCCGTCTCGATGAACGCATTCGCGCGCTCGGTGTCGTCCATCGCCGTCAACCAACCACAACCGGACAGCACCACGACGGCGGCGGTCAGAACAACACCAAGCAGAATCGTCTTCGTCTTCATAGGGCCTCCATCACAGATCGGCGGCGACGAGGTAGGACGTCACCGTGGCTTCATACTCGGAACGCAATGCGGCGAGCTCCTCGCGGAACTCCTGCAGTACCGGCGCGTCCGGTTCGAGGAAGTACGCGGCCTCCATCTCTGCCGCGAGCCTCGACACGACGTACTGATCCAAGGATAGCGCAGAAAGCACGATGAATCTCAGATCGACGAAGGCGGCGCGGGCCTCGCGGCGCAGGGGCATGACGGTCTCCGCGAAATACTCTTCCCGTGCTTCCTGACCGTCCTCCTCTCCGATCTCGTTCATTCGCTCGGTCTCCGCCTCGGAGCGCCCGAGCAACCCCTCCACCGCCGGCCCCCGCCGTTTGATCTCGGCGATGATGTCGCGCATCTCGGCGGCGACGCCGCGAAGCGCGGGAAGCGGGGCGTCGAGGAAGCCGTCGACGAGGCCGGCGTTCCAGACGCCGTAGTCGATGGGCTGCTCGAGGAAGGCGAAGACGTTGCTCGGTCCGCGGCCGGGGGTGACCTCGACGCCCTCTTCGGGGCCGAGCGTGACGCTCTCTTCGCCCTCGCCTATCTCGACGAGGCCTTCGATGACCTCGAACCGCGTGGTGCCGTCGCTGCCGGCGTAGACGACGACCTCGGTGCCGCGCACGCCGGCGGCGGCGGTCGTGGAGCCGATCTGCGGCTCGTTGCCGAGCACGGCGTTGAACTTGAACGCGAAGGATCCAACGGCGGTCGACAGGCGCGAGGTCTGCTCGCCGTCCGGGCGGGTACTCGAGCCGATGAGGAAGACGGTGTCCGGCCGGACGGTCACCAGACCACCGGCGGCGAGCTCGAGCTCGGCCTCCGCCCCGCGGCCGGTGACGACGCGGTCGCCGGCCTGAAGCTCGTCGCCGAAGTCGGCGGGATAGGTGGCCCCGGACTCCTTGCGGATATCTACGATCCCGTCGAGATAGGTAACCGTCGCGTCCTGCGCGAAGAGGCTCGCGGCGAGGAGAAAGAGCAAAATCGGCATCAGGCGCTTCATCGGTGCCCCCTCTTCAGACCCAGCAGGAGCGGAAGCCTGTCAGCCTCGCCTCCCACGATGAGCGACACGCGCCCCGCGGTGCTATCTACGGTGACGATACGGGCGTCGTCGGGGAGTCGGTCGTAGAAGACCCCCACGTCGAACCGCGCGGCAGCCGGCGGCGCGATGGCGACCGTCGACGCGCCGATCTGCGGCGTCAGCACGAGCCCGGCGGCCTTCACGCGCGCGAGCACGGCCTCGACATCGGACTCTGCGTAGAGCACCTGGTCGTCGAAGAGGAAGGGAACGCCGGTGTTCGCCACGAGCTCGCCGGCCGGGAGCGTGTTGAACCGGTCGACCAGCTCGAGCACGCGGTCGTCGCGCTGCGACGGCGCGGTGGCGCACGCGCCGATCAGGAGCACCGCGAGGGCGGCGCCAATCACTCGCATCTTCATCAGGACCCCCGACTAAGGGTATGCCGCCGGCGGGGCTTTTTCAACTGGAATCGTGCGGTACACGCCGGGAGCGCGCGCGGGTTCTCGCGGACACTCCATTGTGGTAGCTTCCGCCCATGCCTCGCCCCACCCGTCTCGCAGCCGAAGCGCTTCTCGTCGTCGCGACGATCATCTGGGGCGGGACGTTCGTGGCAACGCGCGCGGGCCTCGACTACGTGTCGCCCATGCTCATCATCGCGATCCGCTTCCTCGCGTCGTTCGCGATCCTCGCCCCGGTGCTGACGCTCGCCGGGCGCGCCTGGTGGCGGCACGCGAGAGTCGGCGCGGTGCTCGGCGTCGTGCTCGCCGGAGGCTACATCCTGCAGACGGTCGGGCTGCAGTTCACGACCGCCGCGAGATCGGCCTTTCTGACCTACCTCTTCGCGATC
Organism: uncultured Spirochaetaceae bacterium; assembly: GCA_964458555.1. GTDB lineage: Bacteria > Spirochaetota > Spirochaetia > DSM-27196 > SLST01 > SLST01. The sequence continues at coordinate 48,913 of CAYWJH010000004.1, forward strand.
CTCATCCCGCCGCTGCAGCTCCTCGTAAGCCGCAAGCCGCTTTCGGCGGGGAACCTCGCCGGCCTCTTCGTCGTGTTCGCCGGCACGGTACTTCTCACGCACCCGTGGAGCGCGGACGGATGGAACGCGGGCGATCTCATCACGATCGCGAGCGCGGTCTGCTTCGGGCTGTTCATCGTGCTGATCGACCGCTTCGCGCAGGACGTTCCGGCGATCGATCTGGTGCCGGTTCAGTTCCTCGTCGCCGGATCGATCGCGATCGCCGGTGCGCTGCTCGTCGAGCCGATCGTCTTCGTCTGGCACCCGGCCGCGCTCATCACGGTCGGATACCTGACGCTGCTGGGAACCGTGGGCGGGCTGGGGCTCCAGACGGTCTTCCAGGTCTACTCGACCCCGGTGCGCGCGACGACGATCTACGCGCTCGAGCCGGTCTTTGCGGCGTTCTTCGGCGTTCTCGTGCTTTCCGAGCGCGTCGGGCCGATCGAGCTCGCCGGCGGCGCGGTAATTCTCGCCGGCGTTCTGCTCTCCGAGCTGTGGGAGCACGCGCTGCGCCGCCCGCGGCGGCCGGGTCTGCGCTCGGGCGCGCCGCGAACCGCGTTGACGGTCATCGACCCCCCGGCAGCCGACGAAGAGTAGCCACCGCGATCCCCGCGAAGACGACCGCCATCCCGACGACCATAACGATGGTGATACGCTCGTCCAGAAAGACCCATCCGGTCAGCGCGGCGACGACCGGCACGAGGTACTCGACCTGCGTGCCTTTGGTCGCCCCGAATCGTGCGACCACGAACGAGTAGAGGCTGAACGCGAGCAGCGTTCCCGGCAGGACGCCGTAGACGAGCGCGAGCACGCCCGACCACGCGACCGCCGAGTAGTCGAACCCGTAGGCTACCGCGGCGAACGGCACGGTGGCGGTCGCCGCGGCCGTGAGCCGCACCGCGGCGATATCCAGGCTCCGCTGCCCGCTGAGGTACTTGCGCACGTGCGAGGTGCCGAACCCGTTCGACGCGACGCCGATCAACACGAGCACGAAGCCCTCCCAGTTCGTCTCGCTCAGACCGGTTTCGCCGGTCACCAGCAGGAGCGCGACGCCGGCGAACGACAGCAGAGCTCCAAGCGCCTTGCGCGTTGTCATCCGGTCGTCCGGTATCCGGAAATGCGCGTAGATCATCGCGGAGATGGGCGTGAGCGAGATGAACAGCGCGGTGACGCCGCTCGACTGGTACTGGAGCGCGGACACGAAGAAAATCATGGGCGCGGCGGTCGCGAAGATGCCGACCACCGAGCCGTGCAGCCACAGCCTCCGACCCGACGGAAAGGATCCGTAGTGCAGCCGCGCCCAGAGCATGGCGAGCAGCGCCGCGATGGGCATGCGGGTCGCGACGAAGGTGACGGGATGAAACTGGCCGAGCGCGAACCGGCTCACGACGAGGTTCGAGCCGAAGAAGACGCTGAGCAGGAGGATCGTTGGAACGTGCGATCGAGTGAGGACGTTCATGGGCGTTGGCCATCCTACGCGTGAGGCCGTTTGCGACGGACTTCGAATACCTTCTGGTTCGTCGCGTCGTCCCGGTCGGCGCGGTCGCGGGCGCGTTCGTGGAAGAGCCGCTGGCTGCGCACCGGCTCCGACCCGTCGGCCGGACGCACGGGCGCGTACGACCCGTCGGGCTGCATCGCGTGAGCGTGCGTTGTGTCGGCGAAGGCGGTTTCGAGCACCGAAACGGCCCGGGTTCGAGCCTCCTCGTCTTCGATGGGAAACATCAGCTCGACGCGGCGTTCGAGGTTGCGCGGCATCCAGTCGGCGCTCGCCGCATAGACCTCCGGCGCTCCGCCGTTGTGGAAGTAGCAGACGCGCGCGTGCTCGAGGTAGCGATCGACGATGCTGATCACCTCTATGTTCTCGCTCAGACCCGACACGCCCGGCACGAGCATGCAGATGCCTCGAATGTTGAGCTTCACCACAACGCCGGCCTGCGATGCACGGTAGAGCGCATCGATCACCTCCGGGTCGGCGAGCGAATTGAGCTTCGCGAGGACTCGCCCCTGGATGTCGCTCTTCGCGCGCAGCGTCTCCCGCTCGATGAGCTGGAGCAGCCGCGTCTTCATGCCCACCGGCGCCATGCAGAGCTTATTGAGCGCGGGAATGGCCGAGTAGCCGGTGATCGCGTTGAAGAACAGCCCGACCTCGTAGGCGATATCGGGGCGGGCGGTGAAGAGCCCCACGTCGGTGTACAGGCGGGCGGTCTTGTCGTTGTAGTTGCCCGTACCCAGGTGGACGTACCGCCGGATCCCGTTCTGCTCGCGGCGCACGACGAGCAGCGCCTTCGCGTGGACCTTCAGCCGGGCGATCCCGTAGACGACGATCACGCCGGCGTGCTCGAGTCGTTCTGCCCAGCTGATGTTCCGTTCCTCGTCGAACCTCGCCTTGATCTCCACGAGCACGGTCACCTGCTTGCCGGACTCCGCGGCGCGCTCGAGCGCCCGCACGACCGGCGAGTCGCCGCTGGTGCGGTAGAGCGTCATCTTGATCGCCAGCACGGCGGGATCGTTCGCGGCATCCTCCAGGAAACGGAGGACGGGCTCGAAGCTCTCGAAGGGGTGATGCAGCAGGAGGTCGCGACGCACGATCGACTCCCACAGAGGCTCATCCCGCGGGAGCCCCGGCGGATCCGACGGCTGCCAGCGGGGATAGTGCAGGTCGGCGAAGCCCGATAGCGAGGTGAGCTTCATGAAGTCGGCGAGATCGAGGGGGCCCGGCTTTTCGAAGACCTCGCTCTCGTCGATTCCCACGACTCCGGCGAGTATACTGCGCAACCGCTCGGCACCGGATGTGACCGAGAGCCGCACCGGTTCGCTGAACTCGCGGTGCGCGAGCACCTGCTCCATCGCCTCGACGAAGTCCTCGTCGCGCTCCTCGTCGACGCCCATGTCTGCGTCCCGCGTGACGCGGAAGAGACAGTGGTCGGTGACGTGGTAACCGGGAAAGAGCGCGGCGGCGTGACCTACGATCACGTCCTCGAGCAACGCGAACGAAACCGTGTCTGCGGCGTCGGGAAGATAGACGATCCGGTCGAGCGAGGAGGGAATCTGCACGATTGCGAGGAACTCGCCGGCGGTCTCTTCTTCGTTGGAGACCATGCTGACATCCTCCTGCGGCTCGAGGGTGAACGCGGCGTGCAGCTTCAGGTTCGTAACGTAGGGAACCTGTCGGCCCACGGTGGCGCGGATGGGCGTCAGTACCGGGAATATCTGGTCCTGGAAGAGCTTCGTGAGAAAGGAGCTCTGCGCGGAGGTGAGGTCTTCGGGGCGCTTGAGCACGATCCCGGCGCGAGCGAGCCCGGGAAGAACCTCGTCGTGGAGGCAGCGGTACTTCTCGTCGACGAGCGTTCTCGCACGCGCGAGAATTCGGTCGAGCAGCGCAGACGGCGCGATACCCGAGGGACACTGGACGAAATCACCGCCGCGGATCTGACGCTTGACCGCAGCGACGCGGACCATGAAAAACTCGTCAAAGTTACTCGTCACGATGCAGAGGAACTTCAGCCGTTCGAGCAGCGGAACGTCTTCGCGGATCGCCTCGTGGAGGACACGCGCGTTGAACTCCAGCCAGCTGAGCTCGCGGTTGATGAAGCGTGGATGGGAATTCGTGCCTGCGTTCTCCATGCGACCACTATCCTCTTACGAGAGTATGACGTTGAGGCCGAAGACCTCTTCAAACATGTCGGCCTTCGCGCCGAATCCGTAGCGTTCGATCGAGATATCGCCGCTCACGTCGCAGTGGAGGATCACGTCGCCTTCGGAGAGCTCGACGTTGACCGACCGCACCCGCTGGGCGTGACCGCGGTCGAGCGCGTCTGCGATCCGCAGGATCGACGCGAGCTTCAGCACCTGCATCCGCTGTTCGCGGCGAAGCGAGACGTAGCTCGTATGGTTCGAGGACGGAAGCGCCTTGCGATGGTATCGTATAACGTTAGAAATAACTCGCAAGTCGTCGCTGCTGATCCCGAAGATCTCCGAGTTCTCGACGATGTACTGCCCGTGCTTGTGGTGTCCGCTCGCGCGGATGTAGGTGCCTACGTCGTGCAGCGTCGCGGCGACTTCGAGGAGCATCCGCGCGTGGTGGTCCATCGCGTGCTCGCCCTCGAGCTGATCGAAGAGACTCAGGGCGAGCTTGGCAACCTGGCGCGAGTGAACCTCATCGTAGTGGTAGCGTCGCGCGAGGTTCTCCGCGGACGCGACGACCTGCCCGTAGAACTGCCTCTCGATCGCCCACTCGCTGCCGAGCGCGAAGCTCATGAGCACGCCCTCGCGGATGCTCACGTCGGGAACGATAAGCTTCTCCGCAGAAGTGCTCTCGAGGAAGAGGCGATAGATCGTGAGCGCGGGAACGAGCCCTTCGGCTTCGTTGTACGTTACGTTGTAGAGGCGAACGAGCTCGTCTACGGTGCGGTCCTGGAGCTCGCCGAGGTGGCGATAGAAATCCGCCCGCTCGATCGTCCAGTAGTGTTCTTCCTGCCGCGTTCCCACCGCCTGCGCGACGTGGCGCGCGTCGCCGCCCACGGCAACGAAGTACGAGATGCGGTCGAGCCTGAGCTCCGAGTTCAACAGGTCATGGCTCACGCGAATGTTCTCGCGCATGAACTCTTCGACCTGGTCTGCGTTCGACCAGAGCGGGCGGGCCTCCTGCTCGAGACGAACCGTGCCGATGCGAAGGCTGTGCGCGGCGACCATCTTGCCGCGCTTGAGCATCATGATCTCGGTGGTACCGCCGCCGACCTCGATGATCATCGAGTTCGCGCGCGAGAACTCCTTCTTCATGGGGCTCACCGCGTGCTGCACGGCGAGGTAGGTGAGATGGTTCTCCTCGATCCCCTCCACGATCTCGATCCGCAGCCCGGTGCGTACCGAAACGCGATCGACGAAGGTGTCGCGGTTGCGCGCCTCGCGGATCGCGCTCGTCGCGATCACCCGAACCGAGTCCTCGGGAACCTGCCAGCCGCGCAGCAATTCCTGAAAGCCGGCAAGGATGGAGATCGCCTGCTGCATCGTCTCCCTGCCCAGCGACCCGGACATGAACACGTCGCGTCCAAGGGTCACCGGGCGCGCGGCGCGGTCGAGCCGCTGCCACTCGCCGTTCTCGTCGATCTGCGCGACGACCATCCGAATGGCCGTGGAACCTATGTCCACGACGGCGGCAAGGTCAGACGCCGGGGCCCCGCTCATTCCTGCTCCTGTCGGGCGAGGGCGGCCGCGCCGATCGTGACCGAATCATCGCCGAGCGAGGCGGTCACGAGCTCGACATCGGAGTCGATCATCGAGTGCTCGCGCATGCTCTTCGCTACCGGCTTCAGGTAGGTCTTGCCGAGTTTTTCGACGAGGCCCCCGCCTACGACGACGATGTCCGGGTCGAAGACATCTACGAGGCTCCCGAGTCCGACGCCCAGGTACCACGCCGCGCGCTCGACGACCTCGATGACCGCCTTCTCGCCGGCGTCCATCGCCTTCTTGATAACGCCGCTCTTGACCAGCGCGATGTCGGTCCCGGCCTTCTCGAGCACCGTGTCCGCCTGCCCGTTCGACGCGAGGTGAACGAGGTCCTTGGCGATCGCGGTCTTCGAGGCGACGGCCTCGAGGCATCCGAGCTTCCCGCAGCCGCACCGCCTGCCGCCGGCCTCGACGATCATGTGCCCGAACTCGCCGGCGCTACCGGTCCGACCGCGGTAGAGCCTGCCCCCGATGATGATGCCGCCGCCCACCCCGGTGCCGGGGAAGATTCCAATGACGTTCTCCATGCCCTTCGCGGCGCCGCGCACGTACTCGCCGTAGGTGCCCGCGTTGACGTCGTTCTCGAGCACCACGGGAACGTCGAGCTTATCCTGCAGCTTGTCGCGCAGCGGATAGTCCTCCATCGCGACGTTCGGCAGAAGGATCACGCGGCCGTCGGCGCGGTCGATGGGGCCGGGCACGGCGATCCCGATCGCGGCCACCCGGGAGGCATCGACGCTCGCCTTCCCGAGCGCCTCTGCGATGAGGTCTGTGATCGTGGAGACGGTTTCCTTCGGACTCGCCCCGACCGGGGTGCGGATCTTCGCGCTCGCGAGCTCTTTGTAGTCCTCGTCGAGCACCGAGGCGAGCATCTTCGTGCCGCCCATGTCGAACCCTACGACGCGCGTCTTCTCGCTCATACGCTCTCCCACCTCAGTGTAGCAGAATCGGTGGCGGGGTGACATCCGCGGCGGCGCCGCGGTACCCTTCGGGGGTGAGAGAGGACTCCCGCGGGGGCGTGATCATCGGGCGGTTCATGCCGCTGCACGCCGGACACGAGTACCTGATCCGCTTCGCACGCGCCTACTGCACCGAGGTGACCGTGTTCGTCTGTACCCTCGCGTCCGAGCCCATCCCGGGCGACCTGCGCTTCGCGTGGATGTCGCGGCTCTTCCCGGACGTGAACCTCGTCCACGTCACCGAGGAGATCCCGCAGGCCTCGCGCTCGCAGGCCGGCGCCTCTCGCATCTGGGCGGACGCGATGCGCTCGCGCATCGACCACGACCCGCGGTACGTCTTCGCGAGCGAGGAGTACGGCACCGACCTCGCGCACGCGCTCGGCGCAGAGTTCGTCCCCGTCGACCCGCAGCGGTCGGTCTTTCCGGTCTCCGCGGGCATGATCCGCGAGGACCCGTTCGCGCACTGGCGCTACATCCCGCCGCCGGTGCGGCCGTACTTCGCGAAGAAGGTCGTCGTGCACGACGCCAGCGGTGCGCTCGTACCCGAGCTCGCACGGCGCTGGCATACGGTCCACGCGACCGACTACGCCGCGTACGCGCGCTCGCTCGAGCTTCACCACTCGCACCCCCGGCGCGCCGATGAGCTCGCGCGCGCGCAGGCGGCGAGCGAAGCGGCGCTGCTCGAGAGCGCGAACCGCGTGCTCTTCGCGCCTACCGACGCGGCGCACATCCTTGTTTCAGCAGGCGCGTCGGAGGCCGAGACGGACGGGGCGCTCGATCGGCTGGCCGCAGACCACGCGACGCTCGCGCCTGCGCTCGTGGTCGCCGCCGAGCCGGTCCCCGAGGCGTATCGCCGCGCGGTGGAGCGCCTGGGGTGGCGATTCGAGGAGGCAGGCGACGCGGAACAGGCCCGTTCGCGCGTCGACGCGTACCTCGAGTCGGTGTTCGGCCCTACGTGACGGAAGCGCGCCCGCCGCGGACGGCGGACGCGCCGTCCGATTGACACGCCCCCGGCAGCGGTCTACTTTCAAGCCATGGCGCCGCTGATATGGGCGATCCTTGGTCTCGTACTGATCCTCGCCGAGTTCGTCGTCCCGGAGTTCGTCATCTTCTTTTTCGGGCTCGGGGCGCTGCTGAACTCGGTTCTCACGGCGATCTTTCCCGGCCTCGCCGCGAGCATTCCTCTCCAGGCCCTCACCTGGCTCGGCCTGTCGGCGGTGAGCCTCTTCTCGCTGCGTCGCTATTTTTCAAGCTGGTTCCGGGGCCGGAAGTTCGAAGAAGACGATCAGGCCGATTGGATCGGCAGACCGGCGAAGGTGACCGAGGAGATTGCCCCCGACAGGCCAGGTCGCATCAGCCTCAACGGCACCACCTGGGTCGCAGAGAGTTTCGACGAGACGTTCAAGCCGGGCGAGCGCGTGGAAGTCATCCAGCGCGAAGGCACGCGATTCCTCGTGACCCGCTCGCTGACCGGGCTGCCGGATTTCGAAGAGGACGCCGGCGACGACCGTACTGAATAACCGCACCCATCCCGGGTACAGCATTGGGAGGCAAAGGGCATGATTGGTTCGTATCTACTCACCGCGGCCATCCTCGTTCTGTTCTTCATCGTATTCTTCAAGCTGATACGAATCGTTCCCGAGCAGGAAGCGTGGATCGTCGAACAGTTCGGCAAGTTCAAGAAGACGCTGGGCCCGGGGTTCCATCTGGTAATCCCGGTCGTCCAGAAGGTCGCCTACCAGAACATCCTCAAGGAGGAGGTGATCGACGTCCCTCCGCAGGTCTGCATCACGCGCGACAACGCGCAGGTGGAGGTCGATGGGGTGATCTACATCCAGGTCGTCGACCCGTACAAGTCGAGCTACGGGATCGACAACTACCGCTTCGCCTCCGCGCAGCTCGCGCAGACGACGATGCGAAGCGAGATCGGCAAGATCGACCTGGACAACACGTTCAGCGAGCGCGACTCGATCAACGACGCGATCGTCCGCTCGGTCGACCAGGCGAGCGAGCCGTGGGGCATCAAGGTCACGCGCTACGAGATCAGGGACATCACCCCCACCGAGAGCGCGCTGCAGGCGATGGAGCAGCTGGTCATCGCCGAGCGCGAGAAGCGCGCCGCGATCCTCGAGAGCGAGGGCAACCGCGAATCGGGTATCAACCGCTCGAAGGGCCGGCGCCAGCACCAGATCAACGTCTCCGAAGGCTCGCGCCAGAAGCGCATCAACGAGTCGGGGGGACACGCCCAGGCGATCGAGATCGTGAGCGAGGCGACCGCCGACGGTATCGTGGAGGTCGCGAAGGCGATCCAGCTGCCGAAGGGCAAGCAGGCGGTGAGCCTGCGCATCGCCGAGCAGTTCATCCACGAGCTCGGCGGCATCCTCGAGAACGCCGAGACCCAGGTCCTGCCCTTCGACATCGCGCACGTGAAGAGCCTCTACGACACGGTCACCGGCAAAGCGACCGACGAGGAGCCGCACGTCGCCGCCGGGTTCCGCACGAGGCCTGGCGGCCCCGAGGGAGGTGAAGCATGAATCCCTTCGCACCGGTACTCGTCGCACTCGGCATCCTGGGGCTCATCGTTTTGGTGGGCGTCTTCAGGAGCATCCGGATCATCCCCGCGCAGACCGTCTCGCTCGTCGAGCGGCTGGGCAAGTACGCGACCACCCTCGAGGCGGGCTTCCACGTGCTCGTGCCGTTCATCGACCGGGTGAAGTACCAGCACAGCCTCAAGGAGCAGGCGGTCGATGTTCCCACGCAGCCGTGCTTCACGCTCGACGACGTGCGGGTGGAGGTCGACGGCGTGCTCTACTTCAAGATCGTCGACCCCAAGAAAGCGAGCTACGGCATCTCCGACTACCGATACGCGACAATCCAGCTCGCGCAGACGATGATGCGCAGCGTCATCGGGCGGCTCGAGCTCGACCAGACGCTCGGCGAGCGCGAGCAGATCAACGCGGCGATCCTGAAGAACATCGACGAGGCGACCGACCCCTGGGGCGTGAAGATCACGCGCTACGAGATCCAGAACATTCGCCCGCCGGCGCACATCCAGAAGGCGATGGACGTTCAGCTCGCCGCCGAACGCACCAAGCGCGCGGCGATCACCGAATCGATCGGCCAGATGGAGAGCGACATCAACGAATCGGCCGGCGCGAAGGCGGAGGCCGTCAACGAGTCCGAAGGTGAGAAGCAGCGGCTCGTCAACGAGGCCGAAGGTCAGGCGGCCGAGATCCGCGCGCTCGCCAACGCGACCGCGGCGAGCATCCGCAAGGTCGCCGGCGCGCTCGAAAGCGACGCAGGCGACGCCGCGCTCGTACTGCAGATCTCGGAGGGCTACATCAACGAGCTCCACAAGCTCGCGCGCCCGGGCACCAAGCTGATGCTCCCGATGGACCTCACCGACATCAACTCGGTCCTCCAGACGGTGAACCGGATGGTGCAGGAGAACGAAAAGAAGCTCTAGGCCACTGCTCGGCGGGCCCTGCTCGCCGAGCGGTCACTGCACGAGATAACTTTCGATCCCGCGCAGCAGCATCTCCACGGCGAGCGTGGTGAGAATCATGCCCATCAGGCGCTCGAGCGCCTTGATCACCCGGCGCCCAAGGTACTTCCGGAGCACTTCCGCCGACAGCAGGATGATCGCGCTTGCGAACCACGCGATGAGCAGCGCGACGAGCCAGCTCACGAGCCGATCCGGATACTGGGTCGCGAAGAGGATGACCATCGCCATCGCCGACGGACCCGCGACGAGGGGTACGGCGAGCGGAACGAGGAGCGGCTCCTGACCCGGAATCGCATCGGCGCGCGCGCCGCTTTCGGTGCTGGACTCCGGTCTGGGGAAGATCATGCGCAGCGCGATGAGGAAGAGCACGACCCCGCCGCCGATGCTCAACGCGGGCTCGCCGATGTGGAGCCCGGTGAGGATGTACTTCCCGAAGAAGAGAAAGACGAGCAGGATCGCGAGCGCGATGACCATCTCGCGGACGATGATGCGCAACCTCCGGCGCGGCTCGATCTCCTCGAGCAGCGAGAGGAAGACGGGGATGTTCCCCAGCGGATCCATGACGAGAAAGAGCGTGATCGCGGCGCTGGTGATGGTCATGAATCCTCCCCGGGCTGCTCGTGTGGTTCGTGTCTGCGATCGTGCACGCGCTCCACGGTGCGTTCGATCGCGTGCGCGACGGCCCTGCCGTCGGCGCCGGGTGGCGTCTGCTCGATACGTCGCCCCATCTGGGTGAGCGCTATTCCGCCGAAGATGACCGCGATGCCGGCGACGACAAGCGGAGTCGGCCCGTAGCCGGGAAGCGCGACGAATTGCACCACGACGGGCACGAGCACGTAGACCGCCGTCTGGAACGGCACCATCGTACTCGCATCGGCCTTCCGGAGAAACGCGTACTGCGCGGTGAGAAACGCGGCGGTACCGAGCACGAAGCTCGCGACGAAGGGGATCCAGCCCCACGCCACACCCGGCAGAAAGCCCGGCCTGCCGCCTGCCCACTGACCGAGCGCCTTCAGGATCGGGTCAAGGCTCGCCATGCCCCCGGACAGCGCGCCGAACGCCGCGGCGAACAGAAAGCGCCTGCCGGTACGGACGACGAAGAGCGCGAAGAGCCCGGCGACGACGATGTAGCCCCCGGTGAGCCAACCCACGAGCGCGCCGTCGAAGCGCCAGACGTCGACCCCGCCGTGCGACACCGCGTGGAGCGCGAAGAGCGCGGTCCCTGCGACGATCAGACCGGCGCCGCCGTAGTTCACCGGAGCGACCGGTTCGCCGAGGACGTAGTGCGAATACAGCAGCAGCACGACGAGACCGAGTCCGAAGACGCCGGTCGCGTACGCCGGGGGGGCGAAGCGGTTCGCGAGGATGAGCCAGATCGGCGTCATGTTGTTGAGGACCACGCCGCCAATGTAGATGAACGCCTTGCCGCCCGAGCGCTCAGACCGCGGGAGCTTCCACCAGCGAAGCGTCTCGATCCCCTGTCGCTGCATTCCCTTCGAAAGGTGAAGCGTCGATGTATTGACGAAGCCGAAGAGCATCCCGAGCAGCGGAGACATCATCGCACCCCTGCATCGATCAGGCCGTAGCTCCGCTTGAGCGCGAGCACGCGCCGCACGCCTCGGTTCACGTCGTCTTCGGTGAGCTCGCCCGCCTCGATGAGCTCCTCGACCATGCGCACGACCGTGACGACGTCGTAATCGCGGTAGAGCAGGATGAGGTCCACGTCGAAGGTGAACAGCCGCACGAGCGTGTCGGGAAGCGAGTAGTGGTCCGCGATCGCGCCCATCTCCAGGCCGTCGCTGACGACGACGCCCTCGAACCCGAGCTCGCGCCGCAGCACGTCGTGCAGGAAGACCCGCGAGAGGGTGACGGGGTAGAAGGGGTCGATTCGTTCGAAGAGAAGGTGGCCCGTCATGATCGCCGGCACCTCCGCGTTGATCGCCTCGCGGAACGGCAGCAGATCCGCGGCGAAGAGCTCGTCCCTCGTCACGTCGAGCACGGGAAGCTCGTGGTGCGTGTCGATGGTCGTCAGCCCGTGTCCGGGGAAGTGCTTCGCGGTGGCGATCACGCCTGCGGCACGGCTCGCTTCCAGGTACGGCCGCACGAATCCGGCGACCGTCCGCGCGTCCGGGCCGAAACTGCGGTCGCCGATAATCGAGTCGTTCGCCACCCCGTAGACGTCGAGAACGGGTGCGAAGTTCATGTTGATGCCGAGGTCGGCGAGCTGACGCGCGGTCACGTAGGCGGTCGAGCGTACGAGCGAAGGATCCCCGAACCGGCCGATCGACGCGGCCGACGGCAGCCGGACGAACTCGGGAAACCGGAACGTCACCACCCGACCGCCCTCCTGATCGGCGGCGAGCAACAGCGAGATTCCCGGCGTCACGTGCGAGGCGACGAACTGCAGCGAATCGGTGAGGGCCCGCACGTCGTCTGCGGTGCGAAAGTTCCACGGATAGATGATGAAGCCGGCCGGCGCGACGTCGACGATAGCCCGTCCCGTACCGTCGGTGACGCGATCACCCTGAACGCGGGCGATGAATCGCTGCCCGATGCGCTGGCGCAGCGTCAACGAATCGAGCAGCGCTTCGATCTCGGGGTCGCTCTTCGGGCGTGGGGGGACGGTCGCAGCGATCGCGCCGATGCGTCCGGCGTAGCGCGGATCGTCGAGCAGGCGGGGATAGCGAGGGCTGCGCTCCGGCTTCTCGTCGATCCGCGGCAGCGGCGCTGTGACCGCCGGGTGCGTCTCCTCGCGAGGAGCGCCCTCGTCGACGGCGGTAGAATCGGACTCGGTGACGCAGCCGACGAAGACCACGATCGCGGCGAGCGAGAGGAGCGTGCGCACGTGGGAGAGGGAGCATAGTCTCGCCATGGCAGTTCATCGTAGCCCCCGGCAGGGGCGTTGGCAAGGCTGAGGCGGCTGACAAACCGGCGCCACCGCAGGGCGCGCCGTGCCGGCCGTCCGTTACGGCCGCACGCGCTTGCGGTCGCGCGGGAAGAGGCTCGCCTCCTTCACGTTTGCGAGCCCGAGGATCTGCTGCGTCAGCCGTTCGAGACCGATCGCAAAGCCGCCGTGCGGAGGGCAGCCGTACCTGAAGATCGTGCAGTAATCGCCGAGCCCCTCTTCGGTCAGGCCGAAGCGAGGAAGCGTTTCGAGCAGCATCGCGTAGTCGTGGATGCGTTGTCCGCCGGTGGTGATCTCGAGCCCGCGGAAGAGCAGGTCGAAGCTCTTCGTCTTCTGGCCGTCGGGGTAGGTGTAGAAGGGGCGCTTCTTCCGGGGAAACGCCGATACGAACACGGCGGGCACGCCGGCGGTCTCCCCGGCCCAGGCGCAGAGCTCGCGTTCGCCCTCCGGGTTGATCTCGAAGACCTTCTTGCCGCCGCGCTCGGAGATGATCTGCTTCGCCTCGTCGTGGTCGATCCGCGGAATCGCGGCTATGTGCTCGGGCGTGGGCACGCTCGCGCCGAAGGCGTCGAGGTCGGCCGCGTTCCGTTCTGCGACGCGCGCGAAGATGTGCGAGAGCAGGCCCGCCTCGAGGTCCATGAGGTCCTCGTGCCCGCCGATGAACCCCATCTCCACGTCGAGCGAGACGTACTCGTTGAGGTGGCGCGGGGTGTCGTGCTTCTCCGCGCGGTACGCCGCGCCGATCTCGAAGACGCGCTCCATGCCGCTCGCGACCATCGCCTGCTTGTAGAACTGCGGCGACTGCGCGAGGTAGACGCGGTCGCCGAAGTAGTCGACGGTAAACAGACCGGTCCCGCCCTCGGTGCCGGAGCCGATGAGCTTGCTCGACTTGATCTCGGTGAAGTCGTTGGACCGCAGGTAGTCGGCAAACGCGTCGACGATCGTCGCCTGCACGCGGAAGATCGAGCGGACCTTCGGCATGCGGAGGCTGAGGATGCGGTGATCGAGGAGCGCCTCGATGCCGAGCGAGTCGGGGTCGCCGTTGACCGAAATGGGCAGGTCGGCCGCGGCCGGCCCGAGCACCTCCGTCTGCGCGGCGTGCAGCTCGTAGCCGCCGGGGGCCTTCTCGTTCGCCTGGACGGTCCCGGTCACCGTGACGACGCTCTCTACGCTCACGGGCGCCTTCCCCTCGTAGACGACCTGGCCCAGACCGCTGCGGTCGCGGACGAGGACAAAGGACACCGCGCCCAGCTCGCGGATCCGGTGGACCCAGCCGGCGAGCGTGACGTCCTCGCCGACGTGGTCGGCGAGCTCGCGGGAGAGAACTCGATTCATCATTGGGCGTGCTCCATCTTCGCGGCGATCGACTCGGCGTCCCACTCCTCGCTCGTGAGCAGGACCGCGAGCAGGCGAGTGTAGACGCTCTCGGTCGTCAGCGTTCCCATGGGGATCGCGCCGCCGCGCCAGAGGTCGTGGCTCGTGAGATACGTGGAGAAGTCGACGTTGCCCTCCTGCTGCGAGGTGCAGAAGAAACCCACCCCGCGCTCGTGCCCGTACTCGAGCGCGTCGCGCAACGAGAAGGGGCTCTCGCGCAGGTTGGCCGTGCCGGTGTCGTAGAGCTCGAGGACGAAGTAACGCACGCCCGCGTCGATGAGCGCGATGAGCGTGCTCGCCTGCATGCCGGGAAAGGCCTTCGCGACGAAACTCTGCCTCACCGCGTCTTCGAGCCGCTGTGCGATTTCGTCCAGCCCGGCTTCGACGTTCCCGGGGAGCGCGAGCGCGTACCGGTCGCCGCCGCTCGAGTTCCACGTCCGGAAGGCAGGCGCGTCGCTCGTGCCCGGCACGCGCTCGAACTTGAGGTTCACCCCCGGAAGCCGCTCGCCGCCGAAGACGACCGAGACGCCCGGCGAGCCGCCGACCGCGATGCGCACCGCCTCCTTGAACGAGCCGACGCTCTCTTTGCTCTCGCCGGTGGTCGAGCTCGCGACGAGGACGATGGGGATCGAGCGGTCGCCGAAGAGCCAGTGGAGGAGCCCCGCGGTGTAGGCGAGCGTGTCCGTACCGGTCGCGATCACGACACCGGAAGCCTCGCCGGAGTCGACGTGCGCGGCGGTCGCGTGGATGAGCGCGGCCCAGTCCCGCGGGGTGATCTCCTCGCTCAGGAAGCCGCCCAGCTCGAGCTCGTCGTAGCGGAGCTCGTTGGGGAGCGTGGGGTCGTCGCGCACCGCGGCGATGAGCGGCTCGAGGCTCCCCGGCACGACCACCCCGTCGTCGCGCGTGCGCCCGGAGATCGCGCCGCCGAAGCTGAAGACCGGAATGAAGGTGACGCTCAGGTGTTCGGAGAGGACCGATTGGACCAGCTTCGGGTCGGCGCGCCCGCTCGTCGCGCGCATGACCTGGCCCACGAGGTAGCCGTGCGGCTTGCTGTCGCCGGCGCGGATCTGCGCGACCGCGGATTCGTTCTCTTCGAGCACCCCGTCGACGATCCGCCCGATCTCATCCGGGTCGGTGATCTGCTCCCACCCGCGCGCGGCGATGATCGCCCCGGGATCCTCGTCGTCGGTGAAGACCGCCTCGAGCGTCTGCTTCGCGAGCTTGCCGTGAATGCGCCCCTCGTCGAGCAGGCGCAGGAGCTCGGCGAGGCGGCCCGGCGTGAGCGGACTGTCACGAAGCGTGGTGCCGGCACGGTTGAGGAGCTTTTGTACGTCGCCCATCAGCCATACGGCGAGATCTGCAGGCGAGGCGCCCGCCGCCACGGCGGCCTCGAAGAAGTCGGCGGTTTCGCGCTCGTCGCAGAGGAAGGCCGCCTGCGCCTCGCTCAAGCCGTAGTCGGAGGCGAACCGTCGCTGGCGATCGGGCGGCAGCTCGACGAGCGACTCCTCCACCGACGCGAGAAAGGCCTCGTCGGTGTGGAAGGGAGGCAGATCGGGCTCGGGAAAGTAGCGGTAGTCGTTCGACGACTCCTTCACGCGCATCGACTCGGAGACGTCGCGGTTCTCGTTCCAGAGCCGGGTCTCCTGCACGATCGTCCCGCCGCGCTCGAGGATGTCCTGCTGGCGGTCGGTCTCGTAGGTCAGCGCCTTGCGCACGAATCGGAACGAGTTCATGTTCTTGATTTCAACCTTCGTGCCCAGCCCGGCGCCCTCCTCGTTGACGCTGACGTTCGCGTCGCAGCGCAGCGACCCCTCTTCCATGTTCCCGTCGCAGACGCCCAGGTAGCGGACGAGCCTGCGGAACTCCTGCAGGAGGTGTTCGGCCTCCTCGCCCATCTCGAGGTCGGGTTCGGTGACGATCTCCAGGAGCGGCGTACCGGCGCGGTTGAAGTCGAGCAGCGACTCGTCGCCCGCGTGGATCATCTTGCCGGCGTCCTCTTCGAGGTGGCACTCGCGGATGCGAACGCGCTTCTTCTTCTTGCGGAACTCGAGGTCAAGGTGGCCGTCCGTGCCGAGCGGCGCGGCGAACTGCGAGATCTGGTAATTCTTGGGCAGATCCGGGTAGAAGTAGTTCTTCCGTTCGAAGGCGCAGACCGGCGCGAGCTCGCAGCCGAGCGCGCGCGCGACGACGTAGCCCAACCGGATCGCCTCCTCGTTGAGCGCGGGGAGCGCGCCGGGGTAGCCGGTACAGACCGGGCAGATGTTCGTGTTCGGTTCGTCGCCGAAGGCGGCCCGGCAGTCGCAGAAGACCTTCGTCTTCGTGGAGAGCTGGATGTGGATTTCGAGGCCCACGTAGCTGCGGTAGCTGCTCATCGCGCGCCCCCTTCGGAGGCGCCGCCGGGCGCGCTGCCGGACCCGCCGGCGGCTATCTCCTCGCAGAGCGGGACCGCGTACGCCGGCGGCCGCTCCGGCGGGATGGCCTTCGCGGCGAGCGACGCGAACGAGAGCAGACGCTCCTCGCTGAAGGCAGGCCCCATCGCCTGGATACCAACCGGGAGCCCGTCGTGCACGCCCGCCGGAATCGCGAGCGCCGGAAGCGCGGCGAGGTTCGCCATGGTCGTGAACCGATCGGCTACCTTCTGCTGAAACGCGTCGAGCTCGCCCTCGCCGTGACGGAACGCCGCAGTGGGGAAGGTGGGCAACACGAGCAGGTCGTAGCGCTCGTAGAGCGTCGCGAGCTCGCGCCGGATCGCCGTACGGATCCGCTGCGCGCGCTGGTAGTACTGCTCCTGGAAACCGCTGCGCAGCACGTAGGTACCGAGCAGGATGCGGAGCTTCACCTCGCTTCCGAAACCGGCACCCCGCGATGCGCGGACGAGCTCCTCCGGGTTCTCCGCGAAGACCGGGCGGTCACCGTAGCGCACGCCGTTGAACCGCGCGAGGTTCGCGCTCGCCTCCGCGGTGGCGATCGTGTAGTACGCCGGAACGACGTAGTCCGCCGTCTCGAGCTCCACCTCCTCGATGTCGATGTCCTGCGCGGCGACGACCTCGCGCATCCGCGCGTAGCCGGCCGCGGTTCGCTCGTCGAGACCCAGGTCGCCGCCGAGGAATGCGACGCGACGCACCGTCGCCGGGGGCAGCAAATCATCTGCCGGACGCGAGACCGACGTCTGGTCCATGCGGTCTTCGCCGGTCGCCGCGACGAAGGCGTCGCGTATCAGCTCGATGTCGTACGACAGCAGGCCGGCGACCTCGAGGGAGGAGGCGTAGGCGACGAGGCCGTAGCGCGAGAGCGTCCCGTAGGTGGGCTTCAGCCCGTAGACACCGCAGAAGGCGGCCGGCTGGCGCACCGAGCCGCCGGTGTCGGTACCGAGCGCGAGCGGTACGAGCCCGGCCGCGACCGCCGCGGCCGACCCGCCGGAGGACCCACCGGCGACGCGCTCGGGGTCCCATGGGTTGTTCGTCGGCCCACCTGCCGAGGTGTCGGTCGAGGAGCCCATGCCGAACTCATCCAGGTTTGTCTTGCCCACGGGAACTGCGCCGGCGGCAAGGAGGCGCGCGACGACGGTCGCGTCGTAGGGGCAGACGTGGTTTGCCAGGATACGGCTTCCGCACGTGAGCCCGAAGCCGCGCACGGCGATGTTGTCCTTGATCGCGAACGGGAGGCCGCCGAGCGAGCCCTTCTGATCGCCGGCCGCCGCCGACGCGTCGCCGGAGGTGGAGGCGACGTCGAGCCGGCGGGTCACATCGGCCTCGAGGAAGGAAGTGAGCGCCTCGTCGCGCGAGGCGAGCGCCTCGCCGTACGCCTTCGTTGCCAGAGAGAGGACGGATTGCCAACTCGATCGGGAGGGATCGCTCATGCGGAAGTCCTACAGTACGTTCGGGATCGCGATGAAGCGGTCTTCCAGTTCCGGCGCCTGCTCGAGAATCTCGTCGGCGACGTCGGCACCGGAAGCGGCCTCCTCGCGCGGAAGGTCGGCGCGAAGACGGTTACCCTCCTGCAGCGCGTGCGTCGTGGGCTCGAGGTCGGACACGTCGACCGCGTCCATCATCGAGAAGTACTCGAGCAGCTGCGCGACGCCACGCTCGAGATTAGCGCGTTCGTCATCCGAGAGGTCGAGGAGCGCGAGTTCCGCTGTGATGTCAAGCTCGCTGCGATCCATGCTATCGCACTATGCCGGTCAGGTACCGCGATGTCAAGCAAGCGCCCGGGCGAGCGCTGCGCGAAGATCGTCCGAAGAGAACGGCTTGGCGAGTACGGCGAGCGCGCCGTACTGTTCGACAAGACGCGTGATCGAGGCGTCGCCGAAGGTCACCCTGCCGGACATGACGATGATGGGCAGGCCGGGTCTGATCGAGCGGATCTCCATGATCGTCTCGATCCCGCCCTTGCCGGGCATCACGAGATCGAGCAGGAGCGCGTCGAAGCTCGTCTCCTGCAGTTTCTCGATCGCTTCCGCGCCGGTGAGCGCGATCTCCGGGGTGTGGTTGTCGTTTTCGAGGATGCGAGCGACGAGGCTGCAGATCTGCTCGTCGTCGTCAACTACCAGAATATGCGCCATGGATCGCTCGCTCCGGCGGTATCATGCGAATTTGACAACGAGTAGGGGACAAAGTATTCTCACGCAAAGTATCCCTCAGTATCCGAGACTTTATAGCGGATCGGCACGAACGTAAAGAGCGCACTTTGGAAACATATAAGGATGAACCGACGACGGGAACGGTAGCTTCGAAACGAGAATTCCCCAGCATCCATTTCTACGATCAGGACTTCGTTGACGTGTACAATCAGACGTGGGCCTGGTCGTACGAGTTCTGGCGCAAGCCGTCGTCGAAGAGCAAGCTCAGCCACGCCTTCTTCGCGCATCCGGACGCCGAGACGCTCGGTCAGTTCGAATCGATCATGTCCACGTTCTTTCTCGTGTACAGCAACCGGATCTACCCTGCAGGGTCGCAGCTCGACAACTTCTACGCGCTGCAGGAAGAAGACGGGGCGATCCGCGGTACGTACGGAATCAATGACGGCAAACCGCGCTTCACGAAGGACAACCCGAATGGCGCCGAACCGCCGCTGTTCTCCTGGGCCGAATACAACATCTACCACAAGATAGGCAACAAGAAGCGCATCCGCGACGTCATGCCGGTGCTCGAGAGGTACTTCGCCTGGCTCGAAGAGACGTACAAGGACGATTCGGGTCTCTACGCCGTGCCCATGGCGGCAACGATCATGACGAACTCGCCGCGCAAGGGCGCGCACTATCCGATCGACTTCAACGCGCAACAGGCGCTGAACGCGCTCTACATGGCGCAGCTGGGCGAGATCCTCAACGACAAAGAGGTCAGCTTCAGGTACAATCGGCACTTTTTCTCGCTGAAGACCCGTATCAACAATCTGATGTGGAACGATGACGACGGGTTCTACTACGACCTCGACCGGAAGCAGGAACA
Source organism: uncultured Spirochaetaceae bacterium (assembly GCA_964458555.1). Classification (GTDB taxonomy): domain Bacteria; phylum Spirochaetota; class Spirochaetia; order DSM-27196; family SLST01; genus SLST01. Next base: position 68,368 of record CAYWJH010000004.1, read on the forward strand.
GGTACGGGTCAAGTCGCTCGCGAGCTTCTGGCCGTTGCTGGCCGAGTTGCCGAACGAAGACAGGTCCGAGAGGCTGATGGCGCACCTGAGCGATCCCGAGACCTTCGGGATCGAGAACCCGTTTCCGACCCTCGCCGCGAACGAAGAGCAGTTCTCCGAACGCGGCACCGGCTACCGGGGTTCGGTGCTCTCGCCGTTCACCTTCATGGTCATCAAGGGGCTCGAAAAGTACGGCAAGTACGAGTTCGCGCGGGAGTGCGCGATCCGCCACCTCTACTACATCCTGGACACGCTCCACCCGGAGGGCAAGGAGAAGGGACGGTTGTGGGAGGCGTACCTGCCGCGCAAGGACGGCGCCGCGCAGTGGCCCGGCAAGAAGGACTGGCCGCGCGCGCACAACCTCTCCTACGCCGGGCTTGCGACGATCGCGCTGATGATCGAGAACATCATCGGACTGTACGTCAGCCTGCCGCGAAAGACCGTCGACTGGATCGTGCCCACGCTCGAGATCATGGGGATCGAAAACCTGTCGCTCAAGCGCAACATGATCACCATCCTCTCGAACAAGAGCGGCCGCGGTTGGGAGATCCGACTCGAGAGCGAGAAGCTGTACTACTTCACGATCGACGTGCTGGGCAAGAAGCGCAAGACGCTGCCGATCCCGTCGGGTAAGTGCAGTATGCTCATAGACAAGCTGTAGCTTGTCTATGAGCATCGGCCGACGGCCTGGCACGTGGCTTGACCGACCGCGCATTGCATGACAAATTATTTGACATGAAAACGAACGTCAGCGGTCTGTTGCGCGACTTTCCGCGCGTGCGGCGGGCCGCGCTCGCCGGCGAGGAAGTGGTCGTGGAGACGCGCGAGGGTAACCTCATCATCGTAGCGGAGCACCCCCCCGCGGGCGACCTCTACGGCTCCATGCGGGACGAGATCGACGCGTCGGAAGACGACATCGATACGCCCACCCTCCCAGCATCCGACTGGAATCCGTCGCTGTGAAGCTGCTCCTCGACACGCACGCGGCGCTGTGGCTCGTCCAGGGAGACGCGCGGCTGAGCGAAGAGGCGCTCGCACGCGTCCGCGTGGCTCATCGGGACGAGTTGTTCGTCTCGGACATGCTCCTGCTCGAGCTCTCGATGCTGATTCGGAAGGACCGGGTGCGGGTGCGCTCGTCGGCGCTCGACTTCGTCACCCGACTCGCCGCCCGGTTCCAAGTGGCGCCCATGAACGAAGCAATCGCGGTCCAGGCGATGGAGCTGCAACTGCCCCAGGGAGACCCGTTCGACCGGGTTTTCGTCGCGACCGCGCTCGAGCTCGAGGCCGATCTCCTGACGCGCGACGCCGCCATCACCGAGTCCGGGCTCGTCCCGGTCGTGTGGTAACGGCGGACTGTCGGGCACGGCGACGAGGGGGGCTCACCGGCGCTCGACGAGAAACAGGTGCTCGGTCACCCGAACCGGCCGCGAGCCGATGTTCCGGCTGCCGCGGAACACGGTATAGGGGATGTCGAGCGCGTCCACTCGCCCCGCCCGCTCGAGCATTGCCACCATCTCCTCGTACGACACGAAGCCCTCGTTGTTGTACGACACGAGGAGGAACTTCGCCGGGACCCGCTCAAAGAGGTCCCGCAGCAACACCGCCGCCCGGCGGCGCGAGTTGTAGCCGGAGCGCGTCCACGCCGTGGGTATCCCGGATACGGTGCTGATCTCCCGCGGACGCTCGTAGCCCACGAGCAGGTTGAGCATGAAGTAGTTCGAGCCGTAGGGGTGCTGGTTGTAGGGAGGGTCGATGTACGCAAGGTCGATCTCCGGCAGCCGTCCGGCGACCGCGTTCGCGTCCTCCTGGAAGACCGCGACCTCGCACTCGTGGCCGCTCAGCACGGGCGCCTCGATCTCGATGGTGCCTGTGATGCGCGCGAGCGCGTCCGCCCCGCTCCCGCCGAATCGCCCCAGACCCGTGCGTCGGTCCTTGTAGAACCCCTTGAACACACCGGCGGTATTCGCGCGGATCGATGCCTGGCTCAGGAGCGGTCCGAGCAGGAGCTCGCGCGACACGGGATCGAGATCGTCGAGCCGGCGCCGGTAGTCGTCGAGGCGCCGGGCGTTTTCGCGGGTGTAGAAGACCCGGTCGCTCGCCGTGATGTGGGACTCGTCGCGCGGCGCGTAGAGCTCGGCGATGAACCCCGGGTCGAGCGGCTCCGTCCCGACGAGCCGATTGAGCTCGTCCACGCACGCCCGGAGCGCCGGCTCGTCGACCGTACTGCGATTACGCAGGAAGCTCCGCGCCGCCGCGGCGGCGAACGCCTCGAGGTCGTTCGCGACGAGGTGCGACGCGTGCGCCTTCAAAAGCCGCGCGACGACCCCGGACCCGGTGAACGCGTCGAGCACGCGCAGAGGCCGACCGCCGAGCCGCCTTCGCACGCGCACGACCGCCTGCTCGATGGGCGCGGCCAGCGCGCGCTTGTTCCCGATACACGTGATGAGCTGCCGCGAGCGGTACGCCGACTCGTCGATCGGGCTGGCGGCCGGCGGATCGGGAGGTGGGTCCCACAGGGAAAGCTGTTCGGGTTCAGGCACGGGTCCCGCCGGGCGACGGCGCGCGCAGCGCGGCGATAGAGACGGCGGCGAGCCCGATACCCACCGAAGCCGCGACGATTGCCAGCGCTGCAGTAACGATCCAGAGCACCCGGTTTGTCGTCAAAGAAGGCTCACCCATACGTCTTCCGAAACCAGTTGATGATCCGCCCCGAAATGCTGACCTCACCGGGAACGTTGGGCATCTCGTCGGTCGAGTACCAGTCGGCGTGGATGATCTCCGCCGGATCCGGGGAGAGCTCGCCCGACTCGTACTCCGCGGTGAAACCGAGCATGAGCGAGTGCGGGAATGGCCACGGCTGGCTCGCGAAGTAGCGGATGTTTCGAACGGAAATCCCCACCTCCTCGTAGACCTCGCGGCGCACGCACTCTTCGGCGGTCTCGCCGGGCTCGAGAAAGCCGGCGAGGATGCTGTGGAAGCGGCCGCGGAACCGCGGCGACTGGCCGAGGAGCAGCTTCCCGTCGCGCACCACCCCCACGATCATCGCCGGCGCGAGCCGCGGGTACTGCGTGAGCCCGCACGCCGGGCAGCGCTTCACGCCCTCGGTTTCGGAAGGCTCGGTGGGCGTCGCGCAGCGCGGGCAGTAGCGGGTCGTATCGTCCCAGTCGACGACCTGGATCGCGCGGCCGACGAGCGCGAGCTCGTCGTCGCCGATCGTGCCGTAGAGCTCGCGGTAGCCAATCTCTTCGGCCGCGCCGGGGGCCGACTGCGCGTCGGAGGCGGCACCGGGCCGGACGAGCGATCCGGGCGACTCGAGCCCGCGCACCGAGAGCGCGTAGACCGGTTCGCCCTGGTAGTCGGCGATGAGGTGGAGCGCGCCTCCGGTCGCCGGGAGCGCGGTCGCCGCGGGCGCGGCCGCCGAGCAGGCGATCTCGCGCAGGCGAAGGAATCGGTAGAGCGTGCCACCGGGGGCGTCCGCGCTCGGCGGGGCGTCGGGGGCAGGAAGCGCCGCGACGAGGACGCCCGCGTCGCCGACCGGCAGGACCGGACCGTCGGGAAGCGCGGCCGGGTCGATCGGCGGCTCGTGGCGGCCGTAGCGCACGTGCGGGTCGGGGCGGTGCGCCTGCCGGCCGGAGCCGCCGTTGCGGTCGGAACCGCTCACGTGCGCGCCGCCTTCGGCAGGATGCGCCAGAGGATACCGGGGGCGAGCGCTCGCAGCGCGAGCGCGAGCCGGAGCTTCGGCGTCATGGAGACGAAAAACTCGCGCCGGCGCTTCGCGACCGCGCGGAGGATCGCCTGCGCGCACGCGGCTGCCGAATGCCCTTCGGCCTGGTTGGCGTCCATCACGCCGTGCTCGCCGCCGGTCTCGTCGACCGCGTGCGTGCTGATTTCGGTCTTCACGTACCCGGGCACCGCGAGGCTGATCGCGATCCCGCGCGGCTCGAGCTCGCCGCGCATCGCGTCGAACAGGCCGTGCAGCCCCGCCTTCGCCGCGGCGTACGCGGTTCGGCGCGGCGGAGGCACCTTCGCGGCGAGGCTCGTCACGGTCACGAGGTGGCCCGAGCCCTGCGCGACCATGCGCGAGGCGACCGCGTGCGACAGACGCATCGTCGCGAGCAGGTCGATCTCGATCACGCGCTCGAGCGTCGCCGGGTCGGCGTCCACGAAGCTCGACCGCTGGCTGATCCCCGCGTTGTTCACCAGCACGTCGATCCCGCCCAGCTGGTCCCACGCGCGCGTGACCGCCTCGCCGAGCGACGCGCGGTCGGCGAGGTCGAGCGGGAGCACGGAGACCGATGGATAGGTCTGCGCGAGCGCGTCGAGCGGGCCGGTACGGCGGGCGCTCGCGAGCGTTGAGACGCCGGCCGCGCCGAGCGCGTCGGCAATCGCCGCGCCGATGCCCGAGCTCGCGCCGGTCACCCAGACTCGTTTGCCCTCGAAGTACCTTCTCCAGTCGGCCATCACTGCTCCTCGAAATCCTCGGCCGGCGGAACATCGGCCTTGGTCAGAGAACAGAGCACGTTGTCGGTGAGCGGCGAGATCCGCGCGATGCGGTTCGCCTGGCGCTCGACCATCCGCTCGAAGAGGTTGCGCACGAACCGGCCGTTGCCGAAGCTTTTGTCGCGGCGCTCGTGGAAGTCGGTGAGCAGACGCAGGATCGCCTTGCGCGCCGGGCCGGTGAGCGTGAACGAGGCGTTCTTCATGAAGAGGTCGAAGATCTTGAGCAGTTGCTCGGGCTCGTAGTGGTCGAAGTAGTAGAAGCGGTTGAAACGGCTCTTGAGTCCCGGATTCGAGTTGATGAACTCGCGCATCTCGTCCGGGTAGCCGGCGACGATCACCGCGAGCCGATCGCGATTGTCCTCCATGCGCTTGAGCAGCGTGTCGATCGCCTCCTGGCCGAAGTCCTTGTCGCCCTTGTTCATCGCGAGCGTGTACGCCTCGTCGATGAAGAGTACCCCGTCCATCGCCTCCTGCGTGACCTCTTCGATCTTGATCGCCGTCTGCCCGACGTAGCCGGCGACGAGCCCCGCCCGGTCGGTCTCCACGAGGTGGCCCTCGTCGAGGAGCCCCAGACATCGGTACACCTTGCCCAACAGCCGCGCGATCGTCGTCTTGCCCGTGCCCGGCGGACCGTAGAAGACCGCGTGCAGGCTCGTGGGCGTCACCGGCAGGCCGCGCTTCTCGCGCTCCTGCTGCACCTTGATGAGGTTGACGAAGGTCTTGATCTGCTCCTTGATCTTGTCCATGCCGATCAGGTCGTCGATCTTCGCCATGACCTCCTCGAGGCTCTCCTCCGGCTCCTTCTCGCGCTCCTTCTTCTTGACCGCCTTCTTCTCTTTCTTCTCGCCCTCGGCGGCCTCCGCCGCCGCGTCGCCGTAGATGAGCGTGCGGATCTTCTTGAGCGTACCTTCGCGTTGCGGATTGACCTCGCCGTCGGCCTTGATCGCGATCTGCGCGAAGCTGTTGTACGTGGCGGCGACGCGGTCGAAGTGCTTGGTGTTCTCGTTCTCGTCGTAGAGTTTGAGGTAATTGAGGCTCTTCAGCGACCCGTTCTGCTTCGAGCGGGCGACCTTCTGAATCTCGTTGTTGAAGCTGTGCCACTGTCCGAGGATCGCCTTGCGGTGATGCAGCGGCAGCGAGTCGTACCGGAAGATGTCCTCCACGAGCTTGCGATCGTTGACGATACGCTGGCGCAGCGGCATGAAGACCATCGCGATGAACAGCCGCGCCTCTTCCGGCACCTCCGGCTCCTCGCGGATCGCGATGTTCGTGAGCACGAGCAGGTCGTCGACCATCTGCTTCATGAACGTCGGCTCGTCGTTGAACTGCTTGTACTCGTTGACGCCCACGAAGATCTTCTTCGCTTCCTGATGGAGGAAGTTGAGGTTGGCGAGCCGATCTTCGGCCCCGCCGGGCTCCTGCCCTACTTCCGCGACCGGCCCCTCGACCTTCTGCTGGAGGTTCGCGATGAACGAGTTGACCTGGTTGACCTTTGTGACCGCGGTGAGCGTTACCTCACCCTCGACGAGCCGGATCGTGATCCGCGTCGACGAGTAGCCGCGCTTGGTCTCCACCGAGAGGACGTTCTCGTAGTCGAGCGCCTCCGGCGGCTTCTTGCTCTTGCCGGAGATGAGAAAGAGGATGCGCCGATCGGTCGTGCAGAGCAGCCCCGGCGCGCCCGACCCGGTGCCGGTCACCCCAATCCCCTGGTAGAAGCCCTCGAGCACGTTCTCCACGCTCTCGGCCTCCTCGAGGTTGCGCTCGAGGGTGCTCTGGATGTTCTTCTTGAACGATACGTGCGTCCAATTGGGGATCTCCCGGAGCTCAGACTCCAGGTCCCGTACGGCAGGCATACCCGTACTTAATCACGGATGGGCCGATTTTTCCAGCGGGGTGGGCACGGACCTCACCGCTCCGGCCCGCGCGGTCAGGATCGCGTCCGCACGCGGACCCGCGGCAAGGTGAACGAGAACACCGCAGAGCCCACGCCAAAGAAGGCTGCGACGGTGAACAGCGTCTCCATACCCAGGCGCTCCCAGAGGATTCCACCCGCAATCGCGATGACGATGGAGATCAAGTGATCCACCGAGATGCCCGTGCGGATGAAGATCCGCGGCCGCCGAACCGAGCGCTGCGTCGCGGCTACGCGGAAGGAGAGCGCGATCCCCACGGTCGTGAGGATCGCGGCGAGCAGGAAGGCGAGCTGGAATGGGCCGAAGAGCACGAGCAGCAACAACCCCCCGGTGGAGATCACGAAGGCGGTGCGCAGCATGCGCTTCTCGGTGAAGTGGTGCATGAGCCCGACGAGTACGAAGAGCAGGAGCCCCGGTAGCTCGCGCGGGAACTCGACGATGCCGCGCCCCACCCGGTCGATCGCGAGGATCTCGTAGAGGTAGTTGTTGAGGACCCCCGTGAAGATCCCGACGGCCACTCCGAAGAGAAGCATGAGGGTGAGAAACGCACCGATCGTGTCGTCTTCGTAGACCGACCGGACGCGGTTGATCAATGTGCGCATAGGCTTGGCGGAGACCATAGCAGAGTTGGGAGCGCGGGGGAATAGCAGTCCGCAGCGGCCGACGCTGGATGACGCGGGGACGGGTACGTAGTAGGTTGACCACCCATGGATGCACGCATCGGCGAGCTCGCCGCGCTGGGAACCGCGCTCTGCTGGACCGTCACGGCGCTCTCCTTCGAGGCCGCCGGCAAGCGGATCGGGTCGCTCACCGTCAACATCATCCGACTCGTGATGGCCGCGGCGCTCTTCGCGCTCTACGGCTGGCTCGTCCGCGGGATGGCTATCCCGCTCGACGCGTCGGCCTACGCGTGGACCTGGCTCGGGCTGTCCGGGCTCGTCGGATTCGTGATCGGCGACCTGTTTCTCTTCCAGGCGTTCGTCGACATTGGCGCGCGGGTGAGCATGCTGATCTACTCGTCGGTACCGCCGTTGACCGCGCTCATGGCGCGCTTCGTACTGGACGAACGGCTCACCGCGCAGGGGATTGTCGGCATGGCGCTCACCGTCGCCGGTATCGCGATCGTGGTGCTTCGCCGGCCGGCTCGGGCGCCGCGGCCCGCGCCGGTCGAAGCCGCGTTGCCGACACAGGCGGGCCGGTCCTCACCTCGCGCCTCCGCCGCACGCCACCCCCACCACATCCGCGGCGCCCTCTTCGCCTTCGGCGGCGCGCTCGGCCAGGCCGGCGGGCTCATCCTCGGACGCCTCGGCGCCGGCGTGACGCTCAATCCGTTTGCCGCGACGCAGATCCGCGTCTTCGCCGGGATCATCGGCTTCGCGCTCGTGTTCACACTCGCACGACGCTGGCGCACGGTCGCGGGCGCCGTCCGCGACGCCGGCGCGATGCGCCGGGTGAGCCTGGGCGCGTTCTTCGGGCCCTTCCTGGGGGTGTCGCTGGGGCTCTACGCGGCGCAGAACACGAGCGCCGGCATCGCCTCCACGATCATGGCGCTCGTGCCGGTGCTCATCATCGTGCCGTCGGTGTTCGTGTTCAAGGAGCGGGTCACCGTGCGCGAGGTCTTCGGAGCCGTCGTCGCCGTCGTGGGGGTGGGGCTGCTGTTCCTGTGAGGTGGCGGCCCGGTGGCCCGCCTACCACACCTTCGTCAGGTCCACGCGCGCGTGGAGCGTCCCGTAGTCGAGCCGCACCTCGTCGTGGAAGCTCCCGACCTCAAGGTAGCGCCCGTCGGAGAGCTCGTAGACCGTGACGGTCTGCGCCTCCGGGTCGACGATCCAGTAGACCGGCACGCCACGCAGCTCGTAGAGCCGGCGTTTGAGCTCGCGGTCGCGATCTCCGGTCGACGGCGAGAGAATCTCCACGACGAGGTCGGGCGCTCCGATGATCCTGCTCGGCGAGACGATGCGCGCGCGCGAAGCGGCGACGACCGCCAGGTCGGGTTGCACGATATCGACCGGCGAGAGCTCGACGTCGGTGGGCGCGTCGTAGACCTCCGCGCGACCCGGAAGCTCGAGCTGCTCGTAGAGCTGGAACTGGATGTGCCTGGACAGCGATTGATGGTTCGTACCGGGTGCCGGTGCCACGTAGTGCTCCCCGTCGATCAGCTCGTGCCGCTTCCCGTCGTCGGGAAAGTGCCGATACTCCTCGTAGGTGAGCTTGAGCTTGCCGTCGACGTTCACACTCATGACTACGCCCCGTTTGTGCGTCCTGCTTCATTATACCGCGGATCTACCGCGGCGAACGCCCAACGATCTGCCGCTCGACCATGCGCGCGAGGAACCGGGCCGCGCGCGGTTCGATCTGGATCTGGTAGATCGCCCGATCCCTCGTCGTGAGCGAGACGACCATGCCCTCGACCTCAACGCGCGTGATCTCGCCCCAGGCGAGCCAGGTCGTTCCCATGCCCACGACCCCGGCGATCCCGATCCCGTAGCGGGTCACGACGGCGATCCATCGGAAGCCGTCGTAGACAGACCAGGCTGCGAGCACCGTGAGCACGACCGTGAGGAAAAGACTGGCCGGGTTGGTCCCGGAGACCTGTGTGACGCCGGCGGCGGGGATGACGAGCGCGAAGGCGAGGAGGATGCGAACGTTGCGCTGGTAACGGGGTCGCCGAAGTCGTATCCGCATGGTGCACGCGCCTCCTCGCGAGGCATCGGTCGGAGACGGACCCGCGGACCGCCGCCGCCGGATGCCGCCGCCGGAAGCCCGGCGACGGACCGGCAGGGAAGTCTACGCCTCGCCGCTGAGAATCGACTCGATGCGCTCCATCACATCGTCGGTCAGCTTCTCGACTACGTCAATAGCCTTCATGTTGCTCTCGACCTGAGACGGGCGGGACGCGCCGGTGATGACGGTGCTCACGTTCGGGTTCTTGAGCGCCCACGCGAGGCCCATCTGCGCCATAGGAACGCCAAGCTCCCCGGCGATCGAACCCAGCTTCCTGACGATCGCAAGGTTGCGCTTGCCCTCCTCGCCCTCGAGCCGACTCCGCAGCCACTCGTAGCCGGGGAGGTTCATGCGCGAGTCCTCCGGGATCCCGTCGTTGTACTTCCCCGTGAGCAGCCCCGAGGCGAGCGGCGACCAGATGGTCGTACCCATGCCGTAGCTCTCGTAGAGCGGCGCGTACTCCTTCTCGAACCGCTCGCGGTGGAGCATGTTGTACTGCGGCTGCTCCATGAGCGGCGGGATGAGGTTGTACTGCCGGGCGACCTGGTGCGCCTGTGTGATCTGCTGCGCGCTCCACTCGCTCGTTCCCCAGTAGAGAACCTTCCCCTGCTGGATGAGATTGTGCATCGACCAGACGGTCTCCTCGATGGGCGTCTCGGGGTCGGGCCGATGGCAGAAGTAGAGGTCCAGGTAGTCGAGCTGCAGTCGCTCGAGCGCCTGGTCACACGCCTCCATCACGTGCTTGCGCGAGAGGCCCTTCTGCGTGGGCTTCTTGTCCGCGACCGAGCCGAAGAAGACCTTCGACGAGACGATGTAGCTGTCGCGGCGCCAGCCGTTCTGCCTGAGCACCTCGCCCATGATCGTCTCCGCCTTGCCGCCGGCGTAGGCTTCCGCGTTGTCAAAGAAGTTCACGCCCGCGTCGTAGGCGGCGACCATGCACTTCTTCGCCTCCTCGACCTGAAGCTGCGTGTCGAAGGTGACCCACGCTCCGTACGAGAGCGCACTGACCTTGAGGCCCGATCGGCCCAGATTTCGATACTCCATACGTCCTCCTGTATAGTGTAATCTGAATGTACCGCCG
>CAYWJH010000005.1:0-76068 GCA_964458555.1 uncultured Spirochaetaceae bacterium
CGGCTGCGGCAGATGCTCGCGCTGCGTGCCCACCGGACCCAGCGCGACGCGACGGTCATCGGCGTAGAGACGAGGCTGGCGCTGCCCTACGAGTACTACCGGCTCGACCCGCGCGCTCGCGAGGCGCACGCGATCGCGAAAGAGCTCGGGCTCGCGCGTGTTGACCTGAGGGGAAGCCGACCGTACCCTATCCCGGAACGGAGGACCCCATGAGCATAACCCGGGATGCCGTCGAGGCGGCGCTCGCCAGTATAATCGACCCGGACCTCGGACGGAACATCGTCGAGCTCGGCTTCGTCAAGGAGATCGAGATATCCGACGGGCGCGTGTCGCTCGAGATCGAGCTCACCACGCCCGCCTGCCCGGTACGCGATCAATTCCGCTCGCAGGCGCAGTCGCTCGTCTCAGAAATCGAGGGCGTGAGCTCGGTGGATGTGGAACTGAGCAGCCGCCGACCGCAGCGCGCAACGCGCGACGAGAAGAGCGGCCTCGAACAGGTCGACAGCATCGTCGCCGTAGCCTCGGGCAAGGGCGGCGTGGGCAAGTCGACCGTCGCTTCGGCGCTCGCGATGGAGCTCGTCCGGCAGGGATATCGCGTCGGCCTCCTCGACATGGATATCTACGGGCCCTCGATACCCACGCTGTTCGAGCATCACGACGTGGGTCTCACCGGCGACGAGAGCAATATGGTCGTGCCGGAGGAGTTCGACGGTCTCAAAGTGATGTCGTTCGGGTTCTGGCTGGGAACGGTTCCCGCGATCATGCGCGGTCCCATGGTCACGAACTACGTCCAGCAGTTCCTCCACCAGGTCAACTGGGGCGAGCTCGACTACCTCTTCCTCGACTTCCCGCCGGGGACCGGCGATGTCCAGATCACGATCACGCAGAGCGTGGAGATGGACGGCGCGGTCATCGTCACGACACCGCACGTGCTCTCCGCCGCCGACGTGGGGCGTGCCATTCAGATGTTCGACAAGGTCACCGTACCCGTTCTGGGAGTCGTGGAGAACATGAGCTACTTCGTCGCTCCGGACACGGGCAAGCAGTACCACGTCTTCGGTCAAGGCGCCGCGGAGCGCATCGGAACGCACTACGGGCTGCCCATCCTCGGCCAGCTTCCCATCTCGCCCGAGGAGTACGGGGGGCCGACCACGCGCAGCCCACGTTCGCAGCCCGTCGGGAATACGATCGACGCGATGGTCCGTCAGCTCGGTCGCAGCCGAGCGGGTCTGCAGCGCCCGGAGGTCACCTACGACGAGCACTCGGTTACCCTCCACTGGCCCGACGGCAGCACGACCGCAGTCGACAACCGCACCCTGCGCGCGAGCTGCCAGTGCGCGCTGTGCGTAGACGAGTTCTCAGGAGAGCAGAAGCTCGACGTCGATTCGATCCCCGAGTCGATCCATCCGGAGACCGTGGATACGGTGGGCAACTACGCGCTCAGCATCGAGTGGAGCGACGGGCACACGACCGGGTTCTTCCCGTACAGCCGCATCCGCGAGCTCGCCGGCGAGACGTAACCGGTACTCGCTTGCGCGTGGGGCGGGCGTGCGGTAGGATGCTCGACCATGATTGCAGAGCTCACCCTTTCAGGCTCGTACCGCGATACCGCGTATCAGGTCAAATCGCTGATGCGAGTTTCACGGCGAGCGACGTTCCGGTTCGATCGCTTCTTCGCACGTTGTCACGCTATTCGATCGGACCGCAAGGTGACCCATGTCGTCGTCCATGTAAAGAGAGATTTCGCCGCCGCGACCGTGGCGGCGCTCGAAGAGATTCGCGGTGAACTCGCCTCGCTCGTCTCTGCGGGAAAAGAGCTCGTCTTCTACGCCACCGAGTACCGCGACGAACACCTCTACCTCGCGTCGGTATGCACCCGGCGCATCCTGCACCCGCTCGGGTCGCTGCGCTGTGGGGGGCTCGCGCGCACGAACCTGTTCTTCAAGCGGCTCGGCGACCGGTTCGGCGCGAACGTTCAGATCGTCCGCCGCGGCGCCTACAAGAGCGCGATGGATCGTTTCCGGCTCGACGAAATCGATCCGGCGAACCTCGAACAGTACTCGCGCTGGCTCGAGGTCGGCGCGGCGGCCATGCACGACGCCACGTGCACCGGATACCGAAAGCGGCGCGAGGAGCTCGACGAGCTGCTCGCCGGCCGTCTACTCAGCTCCAGCGAGGCGCTCGAGGCCGGATGGGTCGACCGGACCGTACCGCTCGACACGCTGCGAGCCGAGTGGCGAGACGAGAAGCGGAAGACGCGCGCGGTAAAGGCCCGCGATCGCGTCGGTCGGGGGAAACGCGTCGCCGTGCTCTTCTTCGAGGGATCGATCGTCGAAGGAAAGAACTCGTACAACGCCGCGCTCGGTCAGATGATCGGCTCGGAGAGCTTCGTCAACGAGGTCGACGCGCTGCGCAAGAACAAGCGCGTCAAGGCCGTCGTGCTTCGCGTCAACTCCGGCGGAGGGTCCGCCGTCGCGAGCGAGGACATCCGCGCCGCGCTCGTCCGGCTCGCCGAGAAGAAACCGTTGGTCGTGTCCATGTCCGAAGTGGCGGGCTCCGGCGGCTACTGGATCGCGATGAACGGTGCGACCGTCTTCGCGCTACGAACGACGCTGACCGGCAGTATCGGCGTGATCAACCTCGCGCTCGACGTGGGGAACGCGCTCGCGAAGCGGGGCATTACGCACTCGACGATCCGCACGCACGAGCACGCCGACGCCGCCGGCGTGTTCCGCTCGCTCGACCGGCATGAGCTCGAACAGCTCGACGGACAGGTCGACGCGATCTACGAGCGGTTCCTCGCGCTGGTCGGTGAGCATCGCTCCATGTCTCGCGGCGATGTCGACGAGCGCGCGCAGGGCCGCGTCTGGGCCGGGCTCGACGCAGAGGCGCAGCGGCTCGTCGACCGCCTTGGGGGGCTCTCCGACGCGATCGCAGACGCGCGTTCGCAGGCGGGTCTCTCTCGCGCGCGCGTCGAGTTCCGCCCGCGCGTGAAGTACAGCATCGTCGAGCGGATGATCTACGCCCGCAGCGGGGCCGCCGGGCTCGCCGGCGCCTTGCTCGGGGGCGTTCGTACGCTCGACCGGATCGCCGGACGTCCGCTCGTCCTCGAGCCGATCGCGCTATTCGACCACCGGACGCTCGACGCGCTCAATGCAGATCTCGAGGTCGAATAGCCGATACCGGTCAATGTAGTCGACCGCACCCTCGGGAACGTCTCCGAGGTGCGCGTGGAAGCGCTGGATCGTGCGGTAGTGCGACGGATTCATGACGACTCGCGTCGCCTCGCGCCCGTGCTCCTCGATCTCGCGGCGTTGGCGGTAGACGTCGAGGATCAGCTCCTCGGCGCGTGTGCTGTCTGGAGCCGAATCGTCGGCCACACCTACCCCCTACAAAAACGGCGCCCCCGAGGGGGCGCCGCAGTATCGTCCGGGCTGTCAGCCTCCGAAGAGCGACAACAGGTTGTACTTCTGGAAGATACTGACCGCGATCAGCGAAACGACCGCCATGATCTTGATCAGGATGTCGAGCGACGGGCCGACCGTATCCTTGAGCGGATCGCCGACCGTATCGCCGACGACGCCGGCTGCGTGGGCCTCCGAGCCCTTGCCGCCGTGGTGACCGTTCTCAATATACTTCTTGCCGTTGTCCCACGCCCCGCCGGAGTTCGCCGTGAACAGCGCGAGCATGATCGCCGATAGCGTCGTTCCGATCAACAGACCGCCGACAAACTCGGTTCCGAGCGCGAAGCCGGTCACAAGCGGCGTGAGAACCGCGATCAGCGCCGGGCCCTTCATCTCCGACAGCGAGCCCTGCGAGGAGATTTCGATGCACAGGCGGTAGTCGGGGCGCGACTCGCCGGTCAGAATCTTCGGGTCGGCCTGGAACTGCCGGCGCACCTCGTCGACCATCTTGCGCGCCGCCTTGGCGACCGCTTCGATAAGGATGCCGGAGAACAGGTACGGCAGCGCGGCGCCGACGAGCCCGCCGGCGAGCGTCATCGGATTGATGATGTTGAGAATCAGCTCGAACATCCCCTGCGTATTCTCAGGGCCTGCCTGCGAGTAGAGGTACGAGGCAAACAGCGACAGCGCCGCGAGCGCGGCCGATCCGATCGCAAATCCCTTGCCGATCGCAGCCGTCGTGTTTCCGACCGAGTCGAGCTCGTCGGTGATTTCGCGCACGTGCGGGTCGAGCTCGGACATCTCGCTGATACCGCCCGCGTTGTCCGCGATGGGCCCGTAGGTGTCGACCGACACCGTCGCCACGACGAAGCTCAGCATACCGATCGCGGCCATGGCCACGCCGTAGAGACCGGCGAGCGCGTTCGCACCGATGACCGCGACGGCGAGCATGAGGATGGGGAAGAAGGTCGACTTCATCCCGATCGCGAGCCCCTGCGTGATCGTCAGCGCCGTGCCCTGCCGGCTCGCGGCGGCGATGCCCTGCGTCGGACCGTAGTCGTAGCTCGTGAAGTACTCGGCGAGCTGACCGATGATGATGCCGCTGAGGATACCGAGGATCGCGGCGAGCCACGGCGAGAACGGACCGGCGGCGAATCCGAGGATGGGCGTGAAGACCTCGTCCCGGAAGAGGACCCAGGTCAGGATGCCGTTGCCGATCAGGGTCAGCGCGGCGCTCGTCCACGTGGACACGTTGAGCTCGCGGTGCGGCTTGTCGGACGGCTTCTTCACCAGCAGCGTCAGGATCCCGATGATAGAGGCGACCATGCCGATCGACGCGAACATGATCGGATAGTTGATCAGCTTCGTGATCAGCGATTCGCTCATGGGTTCCGGCGACGCCGTCGTCGTGTAGAACATGTACGCGGCGAGCACGACGCTCGAAATGAGCGACCCGACGTAGCTCTCGAGCAGGTCGGCGCCGAGACCGGCGACGTCACCGACGTTGTCACCCACGTTATCCGCGATCGTCGCGGGGTTTCGCGGGTCGTCTTCCGGGATATGGGCCTCGGTCTTTCCGACGAGGTCGGCACCCATGTCGGCGGCCTTCGTGTAGATACCGCCACCGACTCGGTCGAACATCGCGATGATCGAGCAGCCGAGCGCGTAGCCGGAAACGGTCATCGTGAAGGGGATGAAGTTGACCCCCAACCAGTTCTGGATGATGACCAGCTGGCCAATGTCCGTCTGTCCGAGGATCATACCGAACACGACGTAGATAATGCCGAGCCCGAGAAGCGCGAACCCGCCGACCGCGAGACCCATGACGCTTCCACCGCGGAACGCGACCTGCAGCGTCTCTCCGAGACTGCCGGTCTCCCGCGCGCGGTTGGACACGCGCACGTTCGCGAGCGTGGCGATCTTCATGCCGATCCACCCCGCCGAGGCGCTCATCACCGCTCCCAGGATGAACGAAATACCCGTGTACCACGAGACAACGACACCGAGCAGGACCGCGATGAGAACCGCGATCCCGAGTATCAGCTTGTACTCGTGACGTATGAACGCGTCAGCTCCGTCCTGGATGGCGGCCGCGATCTCCTGCATCAGCGGGGTTCCGGTGTCCAGGCGCTTCACGCCGTAGAAGTTCACGGCGGCGAAGCTCAGCGCACCTACTACTGCGACAACTAAAAATCCTAGCATAGTGGGCTTCCCTTTCGTTTGATTATCTCAGGCGAAATCGCCGTTGGGACGTATAGTAGCATACATTGGTTTCGTACATCAATTCATCAGAACGAAAGGATTTTCCCGTGTCTGCATCGATTCACGAGTACGACTGGAGCAGCTTCGCACCGACCGAACGCGCTGTCATCGCCTTCGCCCGCCTGGACGGACATGTCCTCCTGATCCACAAGAAGCGAGGCCTGGGCGCGGGCAAGATCAACGGCCCCGGAGGACGGATCGAGCGGGGAGAGTCGCCCGAAGAGGCGGCCGTGCGCGAGACATGGGAGGAGGTGGGGCTTACGCTGCGGGATCCGGTGGAGGCGGCGACCCTCCATTTCGTCTTCCTCGACGGATACCGCCTGACGGTCTACGTGTTCGTCTCCTACGAGTTCGATGGCGCGCTCGTGGAAACCGACGAGGCGAAGCCGTTCTGGGTTCCCGACACGGCGATACCCTACGAGGCCATGTGGGCCGACGACGCGCACTGGCTACCGGAAGTCCTCGACGGCGGTTACGTCGAGGGGCGGTTCGCGTTCGACGGCGACTCGATGCTCTCCTCGAGCGTCGAGGTTCGCCCCCGGTAGGCCGACTCGGTGGCCAGCACGACCCCCGATTTGCCGTCCTCCTTCGCCCGATACATCGCCTGATCGGCGGCGACAAGCAGCTCGTTGTAGCTCTCTCCGTGCGACGGGAAGAGGCTCACGCCGATGCTCGCGGTCAGGGTGGCGATCAGCTCCCCGATCGACAGCGGCTGCGCGATCCCGGCGAGTACCTTCGCCGCGATCGCGCGCGCCTCCTGCGCGCTGCCCACGTCGCGCAGCACGAGGACGAACTCGTCGCCGCCGATCCGCGCGACGGTGTCCGACTGGCGCACCGCGGCGCGCAACCGATCGGCGAGGCGGACCAGTACCTGGTCGCCCATCTCGTGGCCGTAGGCGTCGTTGACCGGCTTGAAACTATCTATGTCGACGTAGAGCAGCGCAAACATCTGCTCCTGTCTGCGGGCGAGCGGAATGTGCTCATGGATGAGCTCGACGAGGAGCCGCCGATTCGGCAGACCCGTGAGAATATCGTGGTTCGCGAGGTGCTCGATCCGCCCGTACGCGCGTTCGAGCTCCTTCTTCTCGCCCTCGAGCGTCTCGTTCAGCTCTCTGATGGTGCGAAGCTTGCGCGCGTTGTCCATCGCTACCGCGATGTAGGGTACGAGCAGGCGAAGAACCGCCATACGCTCGTCGTCGTACGCGTTGCGGCGATAGCTCTGAACGGTCAGTACGCCGATGATTCGCCCCTCGAGCTCGAGCGGGAGATAGACGATCGACCTCGACTTTCCCGCCGTGAACCGCTTCGGACGCTCGATGTACCGCGAATACTCCTTCTCCGCGTTATTGAGGCAGATCTCCTCGCGGTTGCGCACGACCCAAGTCGCAAAGCTCTCCTTGCTCGAAACGGGCAGCACGAACGGCGTGAGCCGCTGGTTGTCCTCGATGACCACGGCGAAATCGAGCGATGCGTCCTGCTCCTCGAAGAAAGCCACGCCGAAGACGTCGGCGCTCATGAGCTCGTTCACCCGATCGTGCAACCGGCGCGCGATCTCATCGAGCTCCATCGCGGCGGTCAGCTCCGAGCCGATCCGGTACATCAGTTGGAGCGTGCGATTCCGTCGCGCAAGCTCGTCCGACTTCTCGCGAAGCTCCACGTTTCGCAGACGGACGATCTCCGCCTCCATCCGCGCCTGGTCGAGCTCGTGGCGCGCCTCGAGCGTCCGCAGGCGCCGAGCAGCGTCGGCGCCGGCGTGCTCGCGTTGCAGCTCGAGCAGCCATCTCCCGAGGAGGTACGCCGCCTCCACGTCACCGCTCTGCGCCCGCAAATCGGCAAGACGCTCGACGAGCTCCATGGCGGTGATCTGAGCATCGGTCTCCCGCGCGATCGATACCGCCCGACGCGCGTGCTCTTCCGCCTCGTCGAGACGGCCGGCCGAAAGCAACAGCTCCACGAGCGACTCGAGCGACGCGATGACACCGCTCGGATGCCCGATCTCCTCGCATAGCTCGATGCTCTGATAGTGAAGCGCCTCTGCCTCTCCGTCGGGATCCTTCCCTCCGTTTCTGCGTAAGGTCGCCCGCCCGAGCTGAGAGAGCGCCTCCGCCTCGATGATCCGATCGCCCGCGGAGGCCGCGCGCGCGAGCGCACGGTCGAGTCCGTCCAGGGCCTGTTCCTCGTCGCCTCGCTCGATCTGGATCCGCGCGATGTTCACCTCCACGGTCGCGAGGATTCCTTCGTTGTCGAGCTCTGCGGCCAGCTCGAGCGCTCGCTCGTAGTGTTGGAGCGCGTCGGCGTAGTTACCGACCGCCGCGTGGAGCTCGCCCAGGTTGTTGAGGCTCGCGATCCGTCGCTCGTGGGTCGGCGCGCGATCGGCCATCCGCAGCGCGTTTTCGAACAGCTCGCGGGCCCGCTCCGTCTCGCCAACCCGAAACGAGATCACACCGAGCGCGTTCGTCGCCTTATTCACGCCTTCCTCGTCGGCCATCCGGAGGTAGCCTTCGCGTGAATCGGTAACAGCGCCAACCGCGTCGTCGTAGCGGCCCAGGTAGATCAACGCCCACCCCGCGTTGAGCCGCGCCTCCGCGAGACCGGCGTCGTCGCCCGCCGCCTCGGCATCGGCACGAGCCTCTTCCGCGAAGCGCAGCGCCGCACGTGGATTGCTCTGCGACACGTCCCAGGACTGCGCGTTGAGTTGTGCGACCCGACGACTGGCGTCGGGAACAGGTGCTTCGTGGGCCATCTCGCCTCTGCATCCAGTATAGAGATCGGGCGTGAATGGTAAAGTACGCCGGTCTCGGAATCGGCGTTGCTTTTCCGTATAATTGGTGACATCACGAGCCCGCGCCGGTGTTGGATAGGTCAGGAAGAACCGGAATGGGCATCAGGAAGACGACGTGGCAGTTGACGTTGAAGCCTACTACAGGAAATACGGTGCGATGGTGCACA
The DNA here is from genome assembly GCA_964458555.1 of uncultured Spirochaetaceae bacterium. Taxonomy (GTDB): domain Bacteria; phylum Spirochaetota; class Spirochaetia; order DSM-27196; family SLST01; genus SLST01. Next base: position 8,616 of record CAYWJH010000005.1, read on the forward strand.
GGCGCTGCAGATTCATGTTGCGCGACGATGAGGCGGCCCTCGACGCGATGCAGGACGTCTTCGTCGAGCTTCTGCGACGAGAGAAGGACCTCGTGCACTCGGCGCCTTCGAGTCTGCTCTACACCATCGCGACCAACGTCTGTCTCAACCGTATCCGCACGAGTAAGCGACGTCCGGAGACCCGCGACGACGAGATCCTGCTCACCATCGCCGGCGACGAGGGGCCGGAGGACCGGACGCTCTCCGGGCACTTCCTCGATCGGCTCTTCGCCCGCGAGCCCGAGAGCACGCGGACGATGGCTGTTCTCCACTACGTCGACGGGTTCACGCTCGAAGAGACGGCGCAACAGGTGGGTATGTCGGTCAGCGGGGTCCGAAAGCGTCTCCGCCAGCTGCGCGCGCGCGGGCTCGAGCTCAAGGACTTGTGAGGTCGCATTATGAGCGAGAAACGTGTACCGGACTTTCTGATCGAACAGTACGTGCTCGGCGAGTTGCCGCCCGAGAAGGCGCGCGAGGTCGAGCGATCCGAACGATTCGCCGAGCGGGTTGCCGAGGTCGAGCGGGACACCGAACGCTTCCTCGAGGCGCATCCCCCGCAGGCGTTCGCCCAGCGTATTCGTAACGCGTACGAAGCAGCCGAGCGCTCGCCGGCGCCGTCGTCGGCGCGCAGTCGACCGGGGGCGGGGCGCACGATCCGTTTCATGACGTTCGCCGTGCCGGGCGCGGCGGCGGTCCTCGCGCTCGCCTTCGTTCTCTTCGGCGGGCTCGGCATCGACACCGCACCGGTCGTCGATCCCGACTCGGAGATCGTCCGCCTCAAAGGCGCCGAACCCCGAATCTCGGTGTACCGGTCCGCGGGGACCGAGGACGCCGAAGAGCTCGCCGACGGCGACGTCGCCCGACAGGGCGACCTACTCCAGATCACCTACACCGCCTCCGGCCGCGCGTTCGGCGCGGTCGTCAGCGTGGACGGTCGCGGTACGGTGACCCTGCACTACCCCCCGACGCCGTCGAGCGAGCCCGCGCTGTCGACCGGTGGCGAACAGCAGCTACCCTACGCGTATCGGCTCGACGACGCTCCGGCGTTCGAGCGCTTCTACTTCGTCACGTCGGAGACCCTCTTCGACGTCTCCGAGCTGCTCAGCCGCATCCGCACGCAGGCGGATTCGATCGTCTCGAGCCCGGACACGGAGCTTCGCCTCCCCGGTGATTTCGAGGTCGAAGCGATTACGATTCGTAAAGGAGAGTGACATGCGACGGATCGTTCTCATCGCGCTGACCCTGGTGTCGTTGATCGCCGTTGTGGGTAGTGCTCAGCAGGCACCCATCCGCAGATACGGTCTGTTCATCGGCGCGAACGACGGCGGGCGCGAGCGCGTCACGCTGCGCTGGGCGGTTGCCGACGCCCGACGTGTCGCCGAGGTCATGACCGAAATCGGCGGTATCCGATCGCAGGACGCGTACGTCCTCACCGATCCCACCGCGCGCGACCTCGAGCTGCAGTTCGACCACCTGCGAAGCCGCCTCGAGACAGAGGCCCATCGGGTACGCCGCAGCGAAATCGTACTCTACTACTCCGGGCACTCGGACGAATCCGGGCTCATGCTCGGCGAGGATCATCTATCCTACGTCGACCTGCGGCGCCAGATAGACGGCGTGGGGGCCGATGTCAGCATCGCCATCCTCGATTCGTGCGCCTCCGGCGCGTTCACCCGTCTGAAGGGCGGTTCGTTCACGCAGCCGTTCCTGCTCGACGAAGGCTCGGACGTCACCGGCCACGCGTTTCTCGCGTCCAGCAGCGCAGACGAGGCGAGCCAGGAGTCCGACTCGCTCGGATCGAGCTTCTTCACGCACTACCTCGTCAGCGGCCTTCGCGGCGCGGCCGACTCGAGCGACGACCGGGTCGTCACGCTCGACGAAGTCTACCTCTACGCGCGAGAAGAGACGCTTCAGCGCACGCTGAACACGTTCGCCGGTCCCCAGAACGCCAGCTTCGACTTCCAGCTGACCGGCACCGGCAGCCTCGTCCTCACGGATCTCTCGGTCGTCGACGCCGCGATCGTGCTCGACCCCTCGGTCGACGGGCGGCTCTACGTCTCGCGAGAGGTCGGCGGAGTCGTCGCCGAGGTGGAGAAGCGCGAGGGCAAGAATCTCACGCTCGCGCTGCCGGCCGGCAGTTACGTGCTGACGCTCCAGGGAGACGAGCGAAACTACGAGCACAGCCTCGTTCTCACCTCCGGTTCGCGCGTTTCCGTCGCGGGGCGCGATTTCCGCGTCACCTTCCTCGACCGCAACCGCGTTCGCGGTGACGCCGAGCGCGAGGTCGCCCCGCTCAGCCTGAGCGTCGTCCCGGGCGTCGAGCTCGTCGCCGAAGACCCCTACGAGGTCACCGTATCCCTCGGGCTCATCGCCGCCGACTCGTACCGCGTGCGCGGCGGACAGGCGTCCGGGATCCTCAGCATCACCAACGAGGACCTGATCGGCGTCCAGCTCGCGGGAGTCGGGAACACCGTCGCGGGGAACGTGACCGGCGTCCAGCACTCCGGGGTCTTCAACATCGTCAACGGGGACGCATTCGGGCTCCAGAACGCGGGCGTCTTCAACCAGATCGACGGACACGGCGGACTCATTCAGAACGCGGGCGTGTTCAACGTTTCCACCGCGGGCTTCAACGGTCTCCAATCCGCCGGGGTCTTCAACGTCACCGACGGTACGCTCAACGGGGCACAACTCTCCGGGGTCTTCAACCGCGCCCACGCGGTGAACGGCGCCCAGATAAGCCTCGTCAACGTGGGCGGCGACGTGAACGGCGGTCAGGTGGGGCTGGTCAACATTGGCAGGCGGGTCGTCGGTACCCAGATCGGTCTGGTCAACATCTCAGAAGAGATGTACGGCGTGCCGATCGGTCTCGTCTCGGTTGTCGAGCGCGGGATCCACGACGTCAGCATCTGGTGGGAAGGCGAAGACCGGACGTGGGTAGGCGTCCAGAACGGAAGCAATATCTTCTACACGCTCGCCTACGCCGGGGTGACGCGCGGGGGCTCATGGCGGAGCCTCGAAGGATTCGCCGTAGGCGCCGGCCTCGGGTTTCGCGTCCAGAGCCGCCCGTTCTACGTCGATCTCGACGCCGGATGGAAGACGGTCAGCGCGGGAGCCGACCCCGATGAGCGCTTCGCCTCGCTGTTCGACCCGGCGCGCGGCGCGTCCTTTCCGAGTATGCGCTTGATGGCGGGATTCGCGATCGGCGACGGGCTCGGCTGGTTCATCGGGGGAAGCTTCGACGTGCTCGCGCCGGCGACGACGGACACGATCGGCTACTTCGACGAGCGCGGGAACGCGATCGGCCTGTCGGGCGCAGCGGCCCTCTACCCGACGTTCTTTACGGGGTTCAAGTTCTAGAGGTCCCGATACGCCCGGATCGAGTTCAACTGACGCAGCTTGCGTATCGCCTTCTCCTGAAGCTGGCGAACGCGCTCGCGGGTAATGCCGAGCCGCTTGCCCGTCTCTTCGAGCGTGTACGGGCCCTCGCTGCCGATTCCGAATCGCAGCTTGATGATGTGCTTCTCACGCTCGCTGAGGACGCCGAGCGCGTCACGGATGTGGTCCTGCACGGTCAGCCGGAAGGCACGCTCGGCCGGGGCGACAGACGCCTCGTCCTCGATCAGGTCGGACAGCCGGGTCGAGTTGTCCTCGTCCACGGTGACGTCGAGGCTCGCCGCATCCTGCGCGAACCGAGTCACGTCCTCCACGCGATCGGTGTCGCAGCCGAGCCGGCCGGCGATCTCCGCCACACTGGGCGCGCGACCGAGCTCGTCGGTGAGCTGCCGCGTGATCGAGAAGCAGCGACGGATGTGGGTCAGCATGTGCACCGGGATCCGGATCACGCGGCCTTTATCCGCGAGCGCCTTCACGATCGCCTGCCGGATCCACCATGTGCCGTACGTACTGAATCGGCATCCCTTCCTGAAGTTGAACCGATCGACCGCTTCGATCAGACCGATGTTTCCCTCGTCGATCAGATCGAGCAGGCCGAGCCCCTGGTGTTGGTAGCGTTTTGCAATCGAGACGACGAGCCGGAGATTCGCGCGCACCATCCGGTGCTTCGTCTCGCGCAGCTCGCCCTCGAGCCGTTCGAGCTGTGCAGCGTGCCGGTGCGAGCGCTCGGACTCGGACTCGAGGTCGGCGATCGAGCTCTTCAGCCGCGAAACCTCCATCGCAAGCTCCTGCTCTTCGGCGGCCGATAGAAGCGGATAGTCAGCGATCTGCTGGAGGTAGTAGGACAGCGGGTCGGCACCGTCGGCAACCGCCGTCAACCGGGCGGATTCCGACGTTTTCGGGGTCTCGACCGATGTCGCGTCAGCCATACGCTTCCTTTTTCGTTCTACGCCTCACCGTGGCACCTGTCAACCCCGAGGGGCGGTCTCCGGGTCGACGTAACGATTGTTCTTCCACACGGTGAACAGCACCTTTGCCGAGTCGAACGCGGGCGAGAACCCCACGGTTCCGATCACCGATCCCGCAGCGACACGCGCGCCCTCGGTGACGAGGACGCGGTCGGCTCCCGCGTACCCGTAGAGGAAGCCGTTCCTGCTGCGCACGAGGATCAGTTTCCCGAAACTGCTGAACGGCCCCACGAACTCGACCACCCCGTCGGTGACCGAGCGAAACTCATCGCCCTCGTTACCGCTCATTACGACGCCAGGGAATTTTCCGTCCCACACGAGGCGCTCTCCGGGATGGGGCCAATTGCCCGGATAGCCGGAGATGCCGGTCGACCCCGTAGAGCTCGGGTTGGACGACGCCACCGCTGCGGGAGACGGCGAGCCGGGCACGACGAGGACATCGCCCGGCCGCACCACGTCGTCGCGACCGAGCCCGTTTGCCGCGAGCAGGTCAAGCCAGCCTACGCCGAGTTTGCGCGCGATCGAGTAGACGTACTCGCCCTCGCGAACGACGTAGGTTCCCGGAATGCGGACGCGAGTTCCCACCGCGAGGCGCGTTGGGTCGGCGATGTCGTTGTACTCGAGAATCACGTCGGCCTCGAGATCGTATCTGCGCGCGAGCGTGTAGATGGTCTCGCCTCGCGCGAGTACGTGCACCTGCTCGTCGGCCACTGCTGCCGAGGAGAGCATCACGAGAAGTATGACTGCAGGACACAAGCGCTTGTTCGGCATCTCGACGGTTACATTGTCGGAGACGGCACCCGGAAAATGAAGCCAATTGCTGTCAGCCCGCGCATCGCGTGGTAGGATGCCGGCGTGTACCGGCCCGTGCTTGTTCTCCTCGCCATTGGCGCGCTCTGCGGCCAGCTTGCTGCGGACCAGCCGACGCCGCTCGAACCCGTTCCCGACGAGGTCGACCTGGACCCGTACGCGGTGGTAGAACGCCACGGTCAGCCCGACTTTGCGGTGAGGAATCTGCTCGTCTACCACCGCAGCTTCGCCGAGCTTCCGGCCGATGTCACGTTCTTCCTCGTCGACGGTCTCGTCCGCGAGGTGAGCTTCGCCTTCCCCGTCGAAGAAGGCGACGCTGCCCGGCTGAGAAGCGACGCCGATCGCGTCGTCAAGCGGCTGCGTGTGCTCTACGGAGCGCCTTCGGCAACGGTCCGTTCGGCCGGTTCGCACAGAAGCTTCTCCTGGCAAGACGATCGCGGGGAGCTGTTGCATACCCTCGTCCTCACGCCCGGCCGCGAGGAGCACTCGCTACGCGTCGCGCGCAGCGATTCGCCGTCCGCACCGCCGCAGACGAGGGGCGCCGGACAGCGTCATACTCAACCGTCATACTCAGGAGACACAAAGTGACGCGAGAACCACGACTGACCCCCCACGATCTTCTCACGACGCCACCACCCCCACCCCGGGCGGCGCGCGTACCGCACGAACGGATCGTCCATGGCACGCCGGTGCACGACCCGTACGACTGGCTCCGCGACCCGGACTACCCGGATGTCACCGATGAACGCGTACTCGAATACCTTCGTAGCGAGAACGATTACTTCGCCGCGCTGTTCGAGCCGCACCGCCCATTGATCGACAGAATCCACGACGAGCTGCGCGCGAGAATCCGCGAGGACGACGAGTCGGTACCGGTTCGCGACGGCCAGTGGTATCACCAATCGCGCTTCGGTGCCGGAGACGAGTACCGCGTGCACTATCGCCGACCGATCGACCGCGCAGCGTGGGAGGTCGTCCTCGACGAACGCGAGCTCGCCGCGGGGCACGACTACTTCCGGCTCGGCGGGATGGACGTATCCGACGATTCGCTCCTCGCCTTCTCCACCGACGTCGACGGCGACGAGCGCTACACGCTCCGGTTCCGCGACCTCACCGGGGCGCGCGAGTTCCCGGAGACAATCGAAGACACCATCGGCGAGCCCATCTGGCTTCCCGGTGCGAGGACCCTGCTCTATCTCGAGCTGAACGACCAGTGGCGGCCGTTTCGCGTGCGCGCCCATTCGATCGGCACGACTCCCGCAGACGACCCGGTTCTCTACGAGGAGGCAGACGACGGCTTCTTCGTGGAGGTCGATCTGAGTCAGGATCGGCGGTACGTCGTGATCGAGACGGGGGACCACGAGACGACGGAGGTTCGCGTCGTTCCCGCCGATTCGCCCACGGCGCCCGCCCGCCTCATCTCGCCCCGACGCCGAGGTCACGAGTATCACGTCGACCACGCCCGGAATCGCTTCTACGTGCTGACCAACGACGCGTCGATCAACTTCCGAATCGTGTCGGCTCCCGACACCGATCCGGGCGAGTCGGCCTGGGAGGAGGTTATCGCCGGACGCGACGACACGTACCTGCACGGGTTCACACCGTTCGCTCGCTGTCTCCTCGTCGAGGAGCGCAGCAACGCCGTTGACGACGTCGTCGTGTACCCCTACGAGGGTATCCCGTTTCGCGTCGCCTTTCCCGAGGACGTGCACGCGGCGCACGAGGGCGAGAACCCCGAGTTCGACGTTACCACCGTACAGGTGCGCTACGAGTCGATGATCACTCCACCCACCGTGTTCGACCTCGACCTCCGCACGGGCGAGCTCACGCAGCGAAAGCAGCTCGAGATTCCATCCGGTTACGACCGCGAGCGATTTCGCACGCGACGACTCTTCGCTCCGGCTCGTGACGGGACGCTCGTTCCGATTACGGTCGTGCATCGAGACGATTTTCCGCTCGACGGCACCGGCTATCTCCACCTCTCGGGCTACGGCGCGTACGGCTACGGCATCACGCCGGGCTTCTCGCGCGACGAGCTCAGCCTGCTCGACCGCGGGTTCGCGTTCGCCGTTGCCCACGTCCGCGGCGGGGACGAGCTCGGCAGACAGTGGTATCTGGAGGGGAAGCTCGACAAGCGGTGGAACACCTTCGCCGACTTCATCGACGCGGCGCACCACCTCGTCGCCGAGCGGTACACGGCCGCGGGAAGGATATGTGCGAGCGGCGGGTCGGCGGGCGGCGAGCTCATGGGCGTCGTGCTCAACGAGGCGCCCACGCTCTGGGCGGCGGTAGCGGCGCACGTGCCCTTCGTCGACGTGACGAACACGATGCTCGACGACACGCTACCGCTCACGCCCATGGAGTGGCCCGAGTGGGGAAACCCGATCGACAGCAGCGAGGCCTTCGCCTACATCCGCTCGTACAGCCCCTACGACAACGTCAGCGCGCAGCCGTATCCGCCGATCTTCGTCACCGCCGGGCTCAACGACCCGCGCGTCACGTACTGGGAGCCGGCAAAGTGGACCGCCGCGCTCCGCTACACGAGGACCGACGACAACGTCGCGCTCCTCAAGACCAACATGGGAGCGGGCCACGCCGGGAAGTCCGGCCGATTCCAGCACCTGGAGGAAGAAGCCGAAGAGATCGCGTTCTTTCTGCTTGCGACCGGGAGGTCGGTCGAACCGGGCCGTGACGACGCAGACGAACGACCGTACCTTTGACGGATGAGGCGCCTCGACGCGCGCGGCACGGGCGTGACCTCGGGAAGCGTCTTCTCCACCCTTTGCGGGAAGCGAACTGGTACGGAAAGGTATTCCGAAGCGAGGCGGGTCGTGTCAGACGGGTGGAGGAAGAAATGGCGCCTGCAACCGGATTCGGCGCGAGTCGCACCGCTCTTGAAATCAGAAGGGGCGACCCCATGGTCGCCCCTTCTGATTCGGGCTGGGCAGATTCGAACTGCCGACCTCTCGGTCCCGAACCGAGCGCGCTAAGCCCCTGCGCTACAGCCCGTGCGAAAAAACGGCCCCGGAAAGGGGCCACAAACTGCGGGAGCGACGGGGATTGAACCCGCGACCTCCGGCTTGACAGGCCGGCGCGATAAACCAACTTCGCCACGCCCCCGTTTGTGAGCCCGAAATATAGCGCCTGAAACTGCGGCTGTCAAGATCGCGCCGGAACTTCGCGCCGCGCGCCGCGTTGACAATACCGATTGCTTCGATTACGTTCTGATGAACCTCCAAACACCGTCCACAGAGTGAGTAATGAGTACACCCAGCCAACAGAAACCGTCGCAGGAGAGCCCGAAGCACCATCGCTCAACCGGGAAGACGCTCACCTACATAGGTACGGTCATCCTGCTCGTCGTCGTCGTCATCGCCTTCGTCGGCACCCCCGCGGTCGGCGGTCTCGCCGGAGGCAACCGGATCAGCTTCGGCTCCTACGCCGGACGTGATATCGACTACCAAGCGGGCAATTATCTCGCCAGGCAGTACCAGGGGCTCGCTCAGCGGGTGCAACAGCAGGACCAGCAGGTCACCGACTCGCTCGTTCGTCAGATCTGGCGCGCCGCGTTCGATCAGACCGTGTTCCACGAGGCGCTCATGGTCGAGGCGCAGAGAGCCGGCGTCGCGGTCTCCTCGGAGGCGGTGGACCGCGCGATCGCGCAGTGGCCCGAGTTCCAGGTGGACGGCCGTTTCAGCGCCGAAGAGTACAACGCGACGTCGAGTCAGGTACGACTCGCGCTGCAGAACTATCTGCGCGAATCGCTCGTCGACCAGCAGGTTCGCACCGACCTCTTCGAACGCGTCGAGCCGACCGAGCCAGAGACGCAGTTTCTTATCGACATGGCCGGACCCGAACGCCAGTTCCGGTTCGTTCAGTTCAGCTCCGCGAGCTTCCCCGACTCGGAGGTGATCGACTACGGCGAGGCGAACGCGGACCGCTTCCGCAGGATCAACCTGTCGGTGATCTCGGTGCGAACGAGCCAATCGGACGCCGAGCGAATCCGCGAACAGGCGGTGAGTCGGCAGACTAGCTTCGAAGACCTCGCCCGCAATCAGAGCACCGACTCGTACGCCGACGACGGCGGAGATATGGGCTGGATCTACCTCCACGAGCTCGAGCCCGATTTCGAGGACACCTCCGTCATCGAGGAGATCTTCGCGCTCGAAGAGGGCGGGATCAGCCGGGTCTTCGAGACGACATTCGGGTGGACGATCTACCGCGTGGACGAGGCGCCGATCGAGCCCGACTTCACCGACGCAAACGTGATCACCGCGGTGCGCGATTATATGACGGTCTATGAGCGCGGCGTCATCGAGGACTATCTGCGCTCGCGCGCCGACGAGTTCGTCGCCCGGGCGCGTTCGGAGGGTTTCGACGCGGCGAGCGAGTCGATCAACCGGTCGCCCGCGACGACCGACTACTTTCCCGTCAACTATGGAAACTCCGGCTACTTCGGACAGGTGAACGCGAGCTCCAACGCGGCGCTGTCGGCCGCGGCGTTCCGCGAAGAATTCTTTGAAGAGCTCTTCGCGCTCGCGGAGGACGAGGTGAGCGAGCCCTTGGTCGTTCGCGACTACGTATTCGTCTTTCAGCTCGCCGACGAGCGCCCGCCGGAGCAGAGCACGATCGGCGTCCTCGACTCCTACACACCGCTGATCATCCGCGACTTCGCGCAACAGCAGGTCCGCGACGCGCTCGTGGACGACGATCGGCTCGTCGACAACTTCAACGCGACGTTCAACAGGGCTATCCTCGGACGTTAAGTGGAGCCGGAGCTTCGCCTCGAGCAGACCCCTCACGGATCACAGGTCTACTATCGAGGTCGCAGGCTCTACGGCCCACGCCCCGAGATAGACGCCGGCCGCCGCGCCGCCGCGGTCGGCGTACCCCCAGACACCCTCGTCCTCTGGTTCTCACCGCTGGTCTGGCACGGCTGGCGTGAGCTCGCCGAGACGATCGGCGGATCGACCGACGTCGTCGCGCTGGAGGTGGACCCCCTCCTGCTCGAGCTCTCGCGGCGCACACGGCCCGAAGAGCTCTCCGATCGTTTCTCGCTGATTCCTGCGACGGACCGGGAGATGCTTGCAGCGCTCAGACGCGCGGGAGAACACCGGTATCGCCGGGTCGTAGAGGTGACGACCTCCGCCTCCTCGCTCGTCCATCGCGCCGCCTACCGCGCCTTGCGCGACCTCGCCGAGCGTGAGATCCGCGTGTTCTGGCAGAATCGCCTTACGCTGTCGGCGATGGGCCGGCTCTGGATCCGAAATCTCGTCGAGAACCTTCCGGAGCTGATGCACGCCGATGCGCTCCCCGCGCTCTGCGGCCCCGTCGTCGTCTGCGGTGCCGGACCCTCGCTCGAGGCGGCGTTGCCGGCGATCGCCCGCAACCGCTCTGCGGTTAGGGTGCTCGCGGTCGACACCGCGGTGCCGGTACTCGACGCCGTGGGCGTCCGCCCCGACGTCGTGATCGCGCTCGAGGGGCAGCTCGCGAACGCCTACGACTTCCTCCCGGTCACCAGGAGGGACTACCGCCTCGTCACCGACCTCACCTCCGACCCGACGACCGCGCGCCTCCACGCTTCGCGCAGCTGGACGCTCACCGCGTTCGCGCCGGTCGGCCTGCTCGACCGTGCCGCGGCGCTCCCGGGGGTTGCGGCGATGATGCCCGCTCTCGGCTCGGTCGGCGTCGCCGCGGTCCGACTCGCGGCGATGCAGGGCGCGTCGCCGATCGTCCTCGCCGGGCTCGACTTCGCGGTGCTACCCGGCACGACCCACGCGCGCGGCGCACCGGCGTACCTGAACGCGTTCGCGACGTGCGACCGTCTCCGTCGGCCGACCGACGCCGCGCTCGCGGCGAGACTCGTCCGTCTGCCGGGACCGCACGGTCCGGTCGCCTCCACGCTCGTCCTCAAAGGCTACGCCGATGAGCTGCGCTCGCTCGTTGCGAAGCGAACCGACGTGTTCGTGCTCGAACCGATCGGACTCGATGTCGGGGCGCCATCGATCGATCGCGAGGAGTTCTCCCGGCTCGCCGCGGCGGTGCCCGCGGCGACTTCGGCGTCGAGCGCGAGGCCGACGACGACGGCCGACGAGCGTCGCGCCCGGCTCGCGGCGTTCGTTCGCGCGGAGATCGAGCTGCTCGACTCGGTCGATTTGTCGGACGGCTCGGGTGCAGACGAGCTTCCCGGGCGGATCGACTATCTCGCGAGCGAGATCCCCGAGCGCATCGAGAGCCTCTCCGGGCGGGTGTGCCTCGCACCGCTTGACCGGTCGGCGCGGGCGAGGTTGCGCATCACCGCCGACTATTACCGGGACCGCTGGAGCGCGACGCTCGGCCGTCTGGAGCAATGAGCGCTCACGTCTCTTCGCTCTTCAGCGCCGCGAGGAAGGCGGTCTGCGGGACTTCGACGTTGCCGACGAGCTTCATCCGCTTCTTGCCTTCTTTCTGTTTCTCGAGCAGTTTGCGCTTTCGCGTGATGTCGCCCCCGTAGCACTTCGCGGTGACGTCCTTGCGAACCGCGTTGATCGTCTCCCGGGCGATGATCGTTCCGCCAATCGCGCCCTGCAGCGGGATCTTGAACTGGTGGCGGGGAATCTCGTCCTTGAGCTTCCGGCAGATCGTCCGCGCGCGGTCGGCGGCGGTGTCGCGGAAGACGAGCTGGCTCAGCGCGTCCACCGGTTTGCCGCCGACGAGAATATCGAGCTTGGCAAGCTTCGTCTCGCGGTAGCCGATCATCTCGTAGTCGAACGAGGCGTACCCGCGGCTGATGCTCTTGAGCTTGTCGTAGAAGTCGAAGAGCACCTCCGCGAGCGGCATCTCGTACACGAGCTCCACCCGGCGCGAGTCGAGATAGTGCATCGTCACCTGAACGCCGCGTTTTTCCATGCAGAGTGTCATGACGTTGCCCACGTAGTCGGTCGGAGTCATGATGTCGGCCCGGATGAACGGCTCGTACGCCCTCTCTATCTTGTCTTCGCCGGGGTAGAACTCCGGGTTGTCGACCTCAAGCTCCTCCCCTTCGTCGGTCTCGAGACGGTACTTCACCGACGGTGCGGTGAGAATGATCGAGAGGTCGAACTCGCGTTCGAGCCGCTCCTGGATAACCTCCAGGTGAAGCAGGCCCAGAAATCCGCACCGGAACCCGAACCCGAGCGCGGCAGAGCTGTCCTTCTCGTAGACGAGCGACGCGTCGTTCAGGGTGAGCCGATCCATCGCGGCCGACAACTCGTCGTAGTCGTTCGCGTCGATGGGATAGATCGAGCTGAAGACGACCGGCTTGACCTCGCGGAACCCGGGCAGCGGCGCGTCGCAGGGGTGAGCGGCGTGCGTGATGGTGTCGCCGACCCGAATATCCGAGATGTTCTTGATGCCGGCGACGATGTACCCGACGTCGCCGGCCTGCAATTCCTCGGTCTCGGCGAGGATGATCCGAAACTGTCCGGTCGCCTCGATCTTGTAGCGCCCGCCGGACGCCCAGACGAGGATCTCATCGCCCGGGTTGAGCGTCCCGTCGAAGACGCGCAGATGCACGATCACGCCGCGATACGGGTCGTAGTGCGAGTCGAAGATGAGCGCACGAAGCGCGGCCTCGGTATCTCCGTTCGGCGGCGGGATGCGCTGGACGAGAGCCTCGAGGAGCTCGGGGACACCCTCGCCGGTCTTGGCCGAGATGAGCAGCGCCGAATCGGCGTCGAGGCCCAGGTCGTTCTCGATCTCCTCCTTGACGCGCTCGATCTCCGCACCGGGGAGATCGATCTTGTTGATGACGGGAATGATCTCGAGGTTGTGGTCCATCGCGAGGTAGAGGTTCGACAGCGTCTGCGCCTCCACGCCCTGCGTCGCGTCCACGAGCAGCAGCGCGCCGTCGCACGAGCTGATCGCGCGCGAGACTTCGTACGAGAAGTCGACGTGTCCCGGGGTGTCGACGAGGTTGAGCTCGTAGCTTCTGCCGTCGTCGGCGACGTACGGCAGACGAACAGCCTGGCTCTTGATCGTGATGCCCCGCTCGCGCTCGATGTCCATCGAGTCGAGAATCTGGTCCTGGAACTCGCGCTCGGCGACGATCTTCGCGCGCTGGATGAACCGATCGGCGAGCGTACTCTTCCCGTGGTCTATATGGGCGATGATGCAGAAATTGCGAATATGGTCTTGCGTCATAGGAGGTGGAGCAAACAATAGTGAAACACGGGTCACTCGTCCAGAATGGCTCGAACACGCGCGACGAGCCGGGCCGGATCGATCGGCTTCTGCATGAACCGCGTGCCGAGACGGCGCCGTTCGTCCTCGTCCAGGTACGCCTCAGGGTACCCGGAGATGAACAGGCATCTCATCCCCGGGTGCTCGCCGGTCAGACGTTCGGCGAGCTCGCGCCCCGAGAGGTGAGGCATGACGACGTCGGTGATGAGCAGCTGTACGCGCTCCCCGTGCTGCTCGTCCACGAGCACGGCTTCACCGGCGTTGGCAGCCTCGAGCACCTGGTACCCCTTCCGTCGCAGAACGCGCGCCAACAAGGCCCGAATCGCCTCGTCGTCTTCGACGAGCAGAATCGTCTCGGCCCCTCCCGAGGCGCCCGATATCGACTCGGGCTCATCGCGCTCACCGGACCCGCCGGCGTGCACGGGAAGGTACACGGTAAACGTCGTTCCCTTGCCCTCTGCGCTGTCGAGGTCGATGAAGCCTCCGCTCTGCGCGACGATTCCGTATACGGTCGACAGACCGAGCCCCGTGCCCTGCCCCACACCCTTCGTCGTGAAGAACGGCTCGAATACGCGTTCCACTACGTCCCGGCTCATGCCGACGCCCGTGTCGCGGACGACAATCGCCACAAAGGCACCCGGCTCGACCCCCTCGTGGCCCTCGACGTGCGCCGCATCCACGTTCCGCACCTCGGTACGAATCGCGAGGCGCCCCCCGTCGGGCATCGCGTCGCGTGCGTTCACCACCAGGTTCATCAGCACCTGTTCGAGCTGGCTCGGGTCGACCAGCACGTGAGCGGGGTTCGCGGCCAGGTCTACCTGGGTGCGAACATCGTCGCTCACGAGCCGCCGGATCATCTTCTCCATGTCGGCGACGATCTCGTTGACGTCCACGACCCGCGGCTCCAGCATCTGGTGACGGCTGAACGCGAGCAGCTGTCTGGTCAGCGCGGCCGAGCGCATCGCCGCCTTCTGAATCCCGTCGACGTCGGATCGCAGCGCCTCCGGATCGTCGACCGCGTGCGGGAGCCCCTCCTTGAGCAGCTTGGCGTATCCGAGGATGACGGTGAGCAGGTTGTTGAAGTCGTGCGCGATGCCGCCGGTGAGACGACCGACCGCCTCCATTTTCTGCGAACGCCGCAGTTGCTCTTCCTGCCGCCGTAGCGCCTCCTGCTGCTCGAGACGCTCGGAGACGTCGCGGATGATCACCACCCACCCGTTGCGAGCGCCGTCCTTGGCGAGCAGCGGCGCGAGGTCGCGCTCCACGGCGATGGTCGTCCCATCGTCGCGATCGAGGAAGAGCCGCCCGTCGCAATCGGCGACAGGGCTGACCGGTTCGCTGTTCTCGAGGCGAAGCCGCAGGACGGCCGACAGCTCGTGCCCAACGATTTCGTCTCGAGCCCTCCCGAGGATCGACTCGGCGACGCTGTTCGAGAAATCGACGCGATACGCCTCGTCGGTGACGAGCACGCCGTCCTGGATACTCTCGAGCGTCGTGCTGAAAAGCCGCTCGCGGCGCTGAAGCTGTTGCTCCATCGTGTGGCGGTGAAGCGAGATCACCACCGCGTTACGCAGCTCCCGCTCGTCGAACGGCTTGACGATGAAGGCGAACGGTTGCGCGAGCTTCGCGCGTTCGAGCGTTTCCTGCGTATCGAGCGCGGTCAGCAGGATGACCGGGATGTCGAAACGCTCTTTGACCAGCTTCGCCGTCTCGACCCCGTCGAGCTCGCCCTTGAGGATGATATCGAGCAGAACGAGATCGGCCCCGAGCTGCGGGAGGCTCTCGAGCAAGCTCTCACCACTCGCGAAGACGGCGGGCACCTCGTAACCGAGGTGCTCGAGTTGGAGCTTGATGTCGAGCGCGACGATGTTTTCGTCTTCGACAACGACGATGCGTTGCGTATCCACTCAATCCCCCCGGCTAAGACGGCGCTACAACAGGTTATCGCGCTCCACGTACGCCGCGAGCTGGATGCCGGTCTGCATGAATCCCTCGGTGCGCTTCTGGATGAACATGCGCAGATATACGATATCAAGTTCATCGTCGAAGTCGAACTCGCGTTCGACGAAGGTGTCCCCGGCGGTAATGCCCGTCTCGTCCGCGATGCTGCCGGGGTAGACTTGCGTGACGCGGTAGCTCTGCCTGAACGAGAAGCCGCCCGTGCGCTCGACGCGCATCCCGAAGAGAACCGGGTAGAGCCGATCGTGCAGGTCTGCCTCGAGCGCTGCCTCGACCGGGCTCGCCGGCCGCTCGACCAGCGAAACGACCCCCGACAAAGACTCTCCATCGCGAAGCCACGCGAGCTCCACGAGCGAACCGGGGTCCCTCCTGAGAAGAAACGACTGCGCAGCGGCGATGTCGCTCGCCGGCCACTCGCCGAAGGCGCTCAGGACGTCGCCCACGAGAATGCCGGCCTCGTCGGCGGGCGAGCCGGTTGCCACGTAGCTCACCTCGAGTCCCTCGGCAACGCGTTCGACCGCAACGCCCATCCAGGGCACGGTGACCGAACCCTCGGCGTAGAGGTCGGGGAAGAAGGTGTGAATCCAGTACGAAGGGATCGCGAAGTTCACGCCCTCGAACTGCTCGATCCCGGCGAACACCACTCCGACGAGCCGCCCCTGCCGGTCGAGCAGCGGCCCCCCGGAGCTGCCCGGGTTGATCGGCACGTCCACCTGCATCGCGTCGCCCATCTGCAGAAAGCGCCGCCCCACCGCGGAGATGATTCCGGAAGTAATCGAGTTCTCCAGGCCGCCGGGAGATCCTATCGCTACGATGCCGGAGCCCGGCTCGAGCGATCGGATGTCCGTGAACGAGAACACGTAGGGCGCGTCGACTTCGATCTTCAGAAGCGCCACGTCGAAGATCCGGCTGTAGCCGACGACACGAGCCGGGATCCGCGTGTTGGGATCCGACGGCAAACGCACGTAGAGACGCGAGTATCCTTCGTATTCAGGATCGACTTCGCTGGAGATGACGTGGTAGTTCGTGACGACGTAGCCCCGCGGATCGACGAAAAAGCCGCTGCCGATTACGCGGTCGGGAATCCCCATCCCGCCTTCGAGTCTGATCCCACGGTTCACCCAGATGGTGACCACTCCCTCGCTCATCTCCACCGGGCTCGCGTCGCTGGTGGCAAACGCGACCGCATCCGGGTTGTCGCCTCGCCAGCCCGGTCCGAGGATCTCCGCGAAAAGCGACACCGCGTGACGATTGTTCAGGTCAACCGCGACCTCCACCGCGCGCTCGAGCGCGACCCGCGGGAGCGAGGAGAGCGACGGCGCGCGCGCGAGCACGGCGAGAGCCGCCGGGTCGTTGCCTTCGTCGGCGAGCTGGCTCGCGTACTCGAGATGGAGCCGCGAGATGAGCTCGGGATCGTTCTCTTCTACGCCCAGAACGGCAAGATTGCGGTACGCCCGGATCGCATCGCGCGGGCGGCCCTCGGCGCGAGCGTCATCGTACTCGCGTCGAATGCCGTCTATCGCGTCGGCGAGTAAGGAGTCGAGCTCGCTCTGCGGAAGGACATCGTCCCTGCGCAGCGCGGTGATGCGCTGAACCGCCCGCTCGGGACGCCCCGCGTCGATATGCGCGAGCAACTCGGAGCGCACGACGTCGGGACGCAGGCGAACCGGCGCGTCGACCTCGGTGGCGCACGAGGAGAGTACTGCGGCAAGGACGACGAACGCGCCCCACGTGAACGTTCTCACACCTACCTCCGCTGCTCCGCAATGGGGAGCTCACGGATCACCGAATCGGTCCACCACGAGAATTCGCGCACATCGATCGCGCCATCACCGTTGAGGTCCCACTCGCGCACCGGAACGCCGACCTCCCGCTCGAAGACCTCCGGCTTTCCGTCGCCATCCGCGTCGACCGCGAGCGCAACGAGGCGCCCGTTCCGGTATCCTTCGGCGATCTCGAAGTATCCGTCCCCGTCGAGATCGCGTACGCCGCTGGTCGCGAAACCGCCGTCGGTCAGAAGGAGGTGATCCCACGCACCGTCGCCGTTCGCGTCGCGAAGGGTCTGACGCGCCACACCACCCTCCCGGTAGACCCGTTCGTACACCGTTCCGTCGTCTCGCTGCAGGTCGATCCTGACGGCAGCCGCCACGAGCTCGCTCCGCTCGACCGCACGCGGTGCGTCTGCGAGCGCCAGATCGCTTCCGAACAGCGGCCCGGCGGCGGGCAGCTCCACCACGGTCTCAAGCCGCACACTCCGCGGTCGTAGCACGAATAGCTCGCTGCCGACCTCCGTCGATATGCGCGCGTTCGACACGAACGGATACTGGTCGTACTCGAGCTCGACCGCGGGAAGCCCCGGGGCGACGAGCCTGACCGAAGCCGGCTCGCCACCGGAGAGCTCGAGGTCGAGCTCGGCAACACCGTCCTGGTCGGAATCGCGTTCCCACCGCTCGATCACGCCCGCGTCCGCGGTGATACGCTCGTTCCACACACCGTCGCGGTCGCCGTCGACCACGCTGACGCCGCTGAACGAGCGCGCAAGACCCCGCAGTCGCTCGCCGGCCTCCGTATCAAGGCGCGCGAGCAGCTCGCGGCCGGTACGATAATCGGCCCAGCCGTCGAGCTCGACGAAGCGCTCTACGGCGCGGTCGCGGTCGACCTCGAGCCACAGCTCTGCGATCCGCGCCTCGTCCCATTCGCGCTCCTCGAGCATCGCGAGCGCCCAGGCCGCTTCCTCCGTCACCGGCGCTCGCATTCCGTACTCGAAGAGCAGTTCGTCGAGATCGGGGCCGTACGAGCTCGGCGCATCGGTGTCCATGAATCGTTCGAGCCGGCGTCGGTACTCCACCGACGGGAACGGCTCGGAGCGCAACGCGAACCAGAAGAACCGCGGATCATCGGGGAACCGGTCCGCAGCGAGCTCGACGATGCCGTCGCGTTCGGCCTCGCGCCCCATCGCGTCGAGCGCTCGCGCGCGTTCGAACGAGGAGCTCGCGCGCAGGTCGGCGGGCGTCGCAGGAGACAGGTGCGTTTCCGCGAGGATGCGTTCAGCCTCCTCGGGCTCCCCGACCCGGTTCCACAGTCGCGCGCGCAGCACGTTCGCGTGCGGCTCACCGAACAGACGCCACGCGCCGAGTTCTGCCGCCCGACCGGCGAGCGCGATCGCGCTTCGGGTCTCACCGCGGTTCTCGGCGGCGATGAGCGCGGCGAGGTAGAGCGAGTCGCTCGACTCGGGTGCGAATTCCCGCGCGACACCGGCGAGCCGGCGCGCCCGGTCGAGACGGCCTTCCTCGTAGGCATCGTACGCGGCCTCGACGTAGAGCAAGGCGATATCGCGGTCGGCTTCTATCCCGAACGCCGCGCGCGGAACGAGAAGGAAACAGACAACGACAGCTCCCCACGTCCGCCTCATCACTCGTCGTTGGTCTCCTCGGAATCTGACCCATCGTCGCTGAGATCGGTGAGGTCCGCTCGCTCAGGTAAGCCGAGCAACTCGCGCACCTCGCGGTCGACGAGAGTC
Organism: uncultured Spirochaetaceae bacterium; assembly: GCA_964458555.1. Classification (GTDB taxonomy): domain Bacteria; phylum Spirochaetota; class Spirochaetia; order DSM-27196; family SLST01; genus SLST01. Next base: position 27,507 of record CAYWJH010000005.1, read on the forward strand.
TCCCGTTCGACGAGCGCGTCGGTGAGCTTTCCCAGCTCGGCTCGATGTTCGGTAAGGATCTGCTTCGTCAAAGCGAACGCGTCGTCGAGTATCTGGTGGATTGCGTCGTCGATCTGCCTCGCCTTCTCTTCCGAGTAGTCCTTGTGACGAGCGATCTCCTTGCCCAGGAAGATCGGCTGGTCCTCCTGTCCGTAGGCCACCGGACCGAGCGGGCTCATGCCCCACTCCGTGACCATCTTGCGCGCAATGTCGGTCGCCTGCGCGAGATCCGCCTGCGTGCCGGTCGTGGTCTCGTCGTAGAACATCTCCTCGGCGATGTAACCGCCGTAGGCGATCTTGATTCGGTCGAGCAACCACCCGCGACCGTGGGAGTACGTGTCCTTCTCGGGCAACGAGAACGCGACGCCGAGCGCACGCCCCCGGGGAACGATGGTCACCTTGTGCAGCGGATCGGAGTTCGCGAGGTAGTAGTGCAAGAGCGCGTGGCCGGCTTCGTGACAGGCGGTCTTGCGCTTCTCGTCCTCGGTGAACACCCGCGAACGACGCGCGACCCCCATCATGATCTTGTCGCGCGCTTCCTCGAAGTCGTCCATCTGGACGAGCTCGCGGTTACGACGCGCCGCGTACAGGGCAGCCTCGTTGACGAGGTTCGCGATATCCGCGCCCGAGCAGCCCGGCGTCGCCCGGGCCACGCGATCCAGATCGACCCTCGGCGAGAGGGGAACCTTCGACGCGTGAATCTTCAGGATCGCGGCGCGCTCCCCGTGGTCCGGCATGTCGACGACGACCTGGCGGTCGAACCGACCCGGGCGCATGAGCGCGGGGTCGAGCACGTCCGCGCGGTTGGTAGCCGCAAGGATGATGACGCCGTCCTTCGTGTCGAACCCGTCCATCTCCACGAGCATCTGGTTCAGCGTCTGCTCGCGTTCGTCGTGGCCGCCACCGTAACCGGCTCCGCGGGTTCGTCCGACGGCGTCGAGCTCGTCGATGAACAGGATACACGGAGCACTCTTGCGCCCCTGCTCGAAGAGATCGCGCACGCGGCTCGCGCCCACACCGACGAACATCTCGACGAAGTCGGACCCCGACATGTGGAAGAACGAGACCCCGGCCTCGCCGGCGCATGCTTTCGCGAGGAGCGTCTTGCCGGTGCCGGGCATCCCGACGAGGAGGACGCCCTTTGGGATCTTCGCGCCCATCCGCGTGAACTTGGCCGGATTCTTGAGGAACTCCACGACTTCCTGCAGCTCGTATTTCGCTTCGGCCTGCCCGGCGACGTCGGCAAAGACGACCTTCCTTCCGTCGTCGGCGTACTTCTTTGCCCGGCTCTTGCCGAAGGAGAACGCGCGATTTCCGCTCCCCTGCATCTGTCGGAACATGAACCAGATGATGAAGATCCCGAAGACCCAGGGAAAGAGATTGAGCAGGATCTGCCAGGTGGGGACGCTTCCGGTCTGACCCCGCGTAGGAACGCTTTCCTCGCGCAGGAGACGCATGAGCTCGTCGTCGAAATACGGTATCCGCGTCCGGAAGATCGCTCCTTCGCCTCCCATCCCCTGGAGGCGCCCCCGTATCTCGTACTGGTCGATGATCGTGACCGATTCGACCCGGTCCTGCTCGACGTAGTCGAGAAAGGTCGAGTAGTCGATTTCTACGCCGGTGTTTCGGGCGGGGGAGGACAGCAGAAGGATAAAGATCCCGAGGATCGCCAGCAGCAGTATCAGCGCAAAGCGGTTGTTGCGGAAGTTGAAATTGAACGGGTCCTGATTGTTCCCGTTGTTCTTGTGGTCGTCACCCATACCCTACTCGAGCGCAGACCGTACGATCAGGAAGCCGTTGTCCTCGCCACGGTCGTCCGGGCGAAGAACGTCGCGGTAGCCAAGCACCGAGCCGACGACGGCTGTCACGCCGTACCGGTCGACGACCACCGGAATCAGACCGCGATCGGCCCGCGGCACGCCCATACCGGCGAGCAACGCGGGAACAGATCGGCCTTCTCCTGTCATACGGTCCCCGGAACGCGGTGCACGCACCACGACCGGGCGCCTTATCCTATTCAAGTGTAGCACACGGTCTCGCAAGAATGTGCACGGTTCCCGAGCGAGCGTGAGCGACCATCCGAGCCCGGCGTCGACCGGGCGACCGGCGGCCATAGTTCGAAGATACCCACTTTCCCTGGACCGGACAATATCACGCTCGACGAGCAGCGCTTCGGCGGCAAGCTCCACGCGAACGCCGCGGGCCGCGATCATCGTTCTCGCCCCGCCGGGATCGCGCCCCAGGAGAGGAGCGAAGAACCGCTGCGCCGGTCTGTCGCGCCGTTCGAGCATACCGAGCGCGCGCAGCGCGCCGTAGAGAAGCTCGAGCCGCGCATCCGCGTCGAGCTCGAAGAATCGCCTCCGGTCGATGCGCGCCGCGACACCGTCGTACGCGACCCCGCAGGTGGCCGCGCGAGCAATCACCAGTTCTCGCGCGCGCTGCGTCGCTCGGGACAGAAGTGAGAGGTCGTGCCGGATCGCCGGCCAGCGCTCTTCGAGCCGCGGCAGGATCTCGTGGCGAACGAAGTTCCGCCGGTACGCCCGGCTCTCGTTCGTGCGGTCCTCGCTCCAGCGCAAGCCGCGGCGATCGAGCGCCGCGATGACGTGCTTTCGGCGCACCTCGAGCAGCGGCCGATGGACGGTCACGCGCTCGTCGAGCTCCCGCGACCACGGAATTCCCGCCAGTAAGGTTCCCTTCACCCCGTCGAGCAGGCGCATCAACACCGTCTCCTCCTGATCGTCGCGAGTGTGGGCTGTCACGAGCACGCGGGCACCGCAGGCGTGGCACGCACCGCGAAGAAAACGGTATCGCATCGAACGCGCCGCGGACTCAGGACCGCCGGCAGGGCCGGTCTCGTCAAACACCGCCCGCCGATGGGTAAGGTCGGACTCCACCGGTCTGCGCGCCTCGCCCCGCGCGCGTCCCACGACGAGCGGCACTCCGCACCCGGCTGCAAGCATTCGCACGACCCGCAGGTCCTGCTCGCGTTCGACTTCACTCCTGATGCCGTGATCAAAGTGCGCGAGCACCACGCGCTCGGCCGGCGAACGCCCCTGCTGCCGCACGGCATCGCAGATCGCAGCGGCGAGCGCGCTGCTGTCGGCTCCGCCGGAGACGGCCACGACGATCCTGTCGACATCCGCGTCGCGGAGCCACCGGCAAACCGCGTCCTCAACGCTCATTGGCGTCTGTTGATCTGGTTCATCGCCGCGTCGAGCCCACGTTCGGCCACGTCGAGAACGGTTCTCGAGGCGACCGCGATCGCCTCTTCGTAGAGGTGCGCCTCGCTCTCATCCGGAGAAGACAAGACGTGATCGATCACCGCCTCGGGCGAGCCGGGATGGCCGATCCCTACGTACAGCCGTGCGAAATCGCCGGTTCCGAGCGCGTCCATGATCGAGACGAGGCCGTTGTGCGATCGGCTCGAGCCGCGACGCTTGATCCGCACGACGCCGGGCTCGAGGTCCATGTTGTCGCACACCACGAGTACGTCGTCGACAGAGGCACCGGTCGCGCGCAGCAGCGCCGGCATGACGTCGCCGGAGCGATTCATGTAGGTGAGCGGCGTGACGAGCACGAGCTCGTCGCGACCGGACCATCGGTACGGACGGAACAGCCGCTTGCGGAGCGTCAGATCGTGCGCAGCGGCGACGCGCCGCACAACGTCAAATCCGACGTTGTGGCGCGTGCCTTCGAATCGAGGGCCGGGGTTACCCAGCCCCACAACGAGCAGCAGAGCCCTACTCCTCGGCGCCTTCCTCGGACGCTTCGCCCTCGGCGGCCTCGCCTTCTTCGCCTTCCTCGGCGACCTCGCCTTCCTCGAGCTCCTCTTCCTCTGCCTCGGGTTCGACTTCGAGCCGCGGCATGGCGACGAGCGCGATAACGTTCTCCTCGCTGCTGAGAAGCGTGACTCCCTCGGGTGCCTCGAGGTCGCTGACGTGTACCGAGTCCCCGACGGCGAGGTCGGTCACGTCTACCTGGAACGCCTCGGGGATGTCCTTCGGCAGACACTCGATCTCGACCTCGTAGAGCTGCTGTTCGAGGATTCCGCCCTCGCGCGTCCCGACCGCGGAGCCCTCGAGATGGATACCAATGTGGGTTCGCAGAGTCTTCCCTGCCTCGATCTCGAAGAAGTCGATGTGATCGACACCGCCGGTGAGAATGTCCTCCTGGTAGTCCTTGATGAGGACTTCGTAGGTCTCGTCTCCCACCGTCAGCTTGATGATCTGGCTCTCCGAGATGATCTTGAATTCACGAATGAACTCCAGCCCATCGATGGTCACGGGCACCGGCTCGCGATGTCCGTAGATCACGGCGGGGATCTTGCCGGCGCGTCGCAACCGACGGGCTGCACCGGTCTTCAGCTCGGTCCGCGCAGATGCGCTCAGCGTCTTCTGGTCCATTGCTATCTCCTGGTCGGGTAAACTACTAAATCTTCACAGGCTCGAACAGGCCCTCACGGGTGAACGTCGTCTCCGGAACCCGTCTGCGTTTGGGAATCCGCGCCGTGTCCGGCCGCATTCACTCCCTCGGACCGGGGCTCCGGGCCTTCATCGGCCTCGTAGGCAGCCACGATCTTATCCTGGAGCACGTTCCGGAACTCCGAGGTGATCGGATGAGCCACGTCCTTGAAATCGCCGTTCTTCGTCTTCCGGCTGGGCATCGCGATGAAGACACGGTCGGCGCCCTCGATCACTTTCACGTTGTGCACCACAAAGCAGGCATCGAAGGTAACCGTCACGTAGGCCTTCAGCTTTCCCTGGGTGTCTACCTTCCGAACCCGGATATCCGTAATCTCCATCTTGTTGCTCCTTTGAGGCTCAGTAGACGAAAAAAGAGACCATACCGTGGCAACGGGTTATTATACGTCAGGGAGAGCACATGTCAATGAAAGAGGAGCGCGTCGGTCCGGATTCCAGCCGGGAGGGAGGAGCATGAGCGATTGGGACGATGACGAGGATTTTGACGACATCGAGTCCGATCCGGACTACGACGGCGTCGACGATGTCTACGACGACGAACCCGATTACGACGACATAGACGATGACGATATAGACGACGACATCGAGTTCGACACCTACGACGAGGAACCCGACGACGCCGAGTTCGACGACGAGGCCGAGTAGATCTCATTCGCGCCGAACCACAACCGCTCGAGCTCGTAGAACTCGCGCAGTTCTTCGGTCATCAGGTGGATGACGACGAATCCCACGTCGATCAGCACCCAACCGATCTCGGTGTCGCGTTTGCGCGGATGCAGCGGTTCGAGCTCGAGCGACCGGAAGAGCTCGTCGAGCTGCAGAATGAGCCCCCGCAGGTGCCCCTGCGAGTTCACCGTGGCGATGACAAAGTAGTCGGCGAACCCGCAGCTGCCGGTAACGTCGAGTGCAACCGGGTCGCGCGCCTGCGCGTCGTCGAGCAGACGCGCTACTTCCAGTACCTGCGTACGATGATTATCTGACATAGCGTCCGTCAAAATCCTTACCGAGAATGATCGTCACGTCAACCGCCGCCTGCGGATCGAGGTCGGTGTCCACGAGCGGCGCACGGATGATGTCCGCGGTGCGCCGGGCGAAGATATCGTTGCCCACACGGTCTACGACGAGCGTGTTCTCCACGTTGCCGCTCTGGGCGTTTCCCACCGCGACGACGTCGAACCCGTAGCTCCGGTAGAGCTCGGCGGTCCGGCGCGCGAGTCCGGTCACGTCGGTACCGTTGAGAATCTCCAGCCGGATCACGATGTTCTCGTCGCGCACCGATCCCTCCGATGCGAGATTATCCACCACCTGGCGCACCGACTCTTTGAGCCAGCGGCCCTCCTGATGCGGGAAGAGCAGCACCTTTTCCGCTCCGTCGGTGACAACCCGCCGGTCGACACCCTCAACCTGTCGCGTGATCAACCGGTCGCTCTCGAGCGCGCCGAGCTCACGCATCAGCGAGACGAGCGCCGCCCGTTCGATGTTCGTGTTCATGTGGTCGATCAACACCCGCGAGGTTCGCGGGTCGGAGAACGTCCGGTGGTTCTCTCCGAGCTCGTCGAGCAGCGACATCACGAGCTTCTGGTGTCGAGCGATTCTCTCCCGGGCGCGCTCCCCGTCCCCCGCGTAGGTGACGTACTCGACTGCCTTTGCCCCGTCGAGTACGACGTCGCCGCTGGGGATCCGCACCGCGTTCGGCCCCTCGTTCGGCAAGTCGGTCACAAAGACCGACACTCCGGCGAGCAGATCCACGACCGCCTCGAGTCCGGCCTCGTCGAGGTGGATCGAGAACGGAACATCGACGCCCACCAGCGTACCCACCGCCTGCCGGTACGCGTCGATCCCGTCGGTGAAGAAGACCGTGTCGATCGAATCGATGCGATTCAGCGACTCGACGACGACACCGGTGCGACTCGGCACGTCGAACAACGCCCCCCGATCGGACGTAAACTCGTAGAACAGCGTCTGGGTCGACAGACGACCGTCGTCGAGCTCGATGACGACGAGCATGGCGAGCTGCCCTCCGCTCGCAACGAGATCCGAGATCTCGTCCGTTCGTAGAGCAAGGCTTACCACGACCACGGCGACGACGATCACCGCCACGATCACGATGAGAAGGAGCACACCCTTGTCGATTCCACCTCGTTGCATACTGCTTCGGTCCGTCACCGTTCGAGATAGAGCCCGTTCGACTCGATGTAGCCGAAAACCGGCGGTGGCACGAGGTAGCGATACGGCAAGCCGTCTCGCACCCGCTCGCGGATCTCGGTCGAGGAAATATCGAGCAGCACGTTATTCACGCGCGTATGGGGCCGGTCGAACTCGGGCGCGCCGCTCACCGGTCGTCGCACCAGAATGAGATCGGCGAGCTCCTCGATCTCCTCCACACCGCGCCAGGAATCGAACCCCGCGACGAGGTCCTCCCCCATGATCAGTCCCGGCTTTCCGGTCACCTCGTCGCTCGCAACCAGATGCCGTAGCGTGCGCACGGTGTACGAGACTCCCTTCTCGTCGATCTCGAAGGTATCTACCACGAACTCTCGACGGTCGGCGAGCGCTAACCGCAGCATCTCCACCCGTTGCTTCGCGTCGGCGACCGGCGCCTCGCGCTTGTGGGGCGGAACGCGTGTGGGTATGAATCGTACCTGCTCGTAGTCGAGCCGGGCGAGCACCTCGTCCGCCATGAGCAGATGCCCGACATGAACCGGATCGAACGTCCCGCCGAGTATCGCCGTCCTCACTGCCCGTCTCCGAATCGCAGGAAGACCCCGGCGAGCTCGCGGATGCCGTCGCCGGTGAGCGCAGACACGCCGACGATCGCCTGATCATCGAGCCCGTCGCGAAGCTCCTGCAGCCGTCGCGCCGCACCGTCCTCGTCCATCTTGTTGCCCACGATGATCCTCGGCTTGCGAGCGAGCCCGCCACCGTAGTCCGCGAGCTCCTCTTCGAGCATCGACACGGTCTCGAGTGGTCCGTCCTCGCCGAGATCCACGATGTAGGCGAGCGATCGCGTTCGCGAAATGTGACGCAGAAACCGAAAACCGAGACCCGCGCCGTGCGAGGCGCCCTCGATGAGTCCGGGGATGTCGGCGAGGATCAGCTGGCGATGGTCGAGCTCCATGACGCCGAGGTTCGGGGTCTTCGTCGTAAACGGGTACGCACCGACCTTCGGGTGGGCGGCGGTCATCCGCCCGAGCAGGCTCGACTTGCCCGCATTCGGTTTGCCGACGAATCCGATGTCGGCGATGAGCTTGAGCTCTGCCCGCAGCTCTCGCTCGGCACCCGGTTCCCCGTCCTGGGCGAATCTGGGCGTCTGATTTCGCGAGGTCGCGAAGTGACTGTTCCCCTTGCCGCCACGCCCTCCTTCGAGCAGCACGTGCCGGGCATCCGGCTCGACCACGTCGAGCAGGAGCTCGTTCGTCTCGGCATCGTAGATCGCCGTCCCCGGCGGTACTTCGATGACCGCGTCGGCGCCGTCGCGTCCGTGCCGATTGCGGCCGGCTCCCGGTCGCCCTCGCTCCGCCTTGATATGCCGGCTGCGCGTCAGGTCGATCAGCGTTCGCAGATCTCGGCGGACGCGCACGACCACGTCACCGCCGCGGCCTCCATCGCCGCCGTCGGGTCCGCCCTTGGGAACGTACTTCTCCCGTCGGAACGAAACAGACCCGGGCCCTCCGGCCCCCGAAGCGATGTGAATCCGTACTTCGTCGACGAAACTTTGCAACGAAACGAGTTGTGCTACTGGGCGGACGGTTCGATTGCGATGATCTTGCGGCCCTTGCGATCAATGAAGCTCACCGTTCCGTCGATCTTCGCGAACAGCGTGTCGTCCTTCCCGCGCCCGACGTTCGCGCCCGGATGGAACCGTGTTCCCCGCTGGCGCACGAGGATCGAGCCCGCGCTCACGAGCTGGCCACCGGACCTCTTGAGTCCGAGGCGCTGCGCGTTGGAGTCCCGTCCGTTCTTACTGCTTCCGCCACCCTTCTTATGAGCCATGCGTATCTCCTTCGTACTCAACAGCCATCGTGACCTCCTGCGGCGACTCGCGCGCGATCCGCCCGATCCCGGTCACGATTACGTCGGTGACTCCGCGCAGCCACAATTCGGCGCCTGCAGCCACCCTGTCGATGCCCAGGACGAGATCACCGGGTGCCTCTGCCGAACCAGCCGCTGCGATGTCGTCCCGCTCGTCGATCGTCTGCGCGCACGCGCGGACGATCCCGCTCACCGCCGCGCATTCGGCACTCACCGTCCGCGACCCGAGCGATGCGTGCCCGCGGACCGTAAGCGATGAGAGCACCCCGCTCCCGTCGACCACGACCCGGACGTCGATCACGAGCCGGTGATCTCCTCCACACGGAGAAGCGTGTAGTCCTGGCGATGCCCGCGCGTCCTCTTGTACCGCTTTCGTCGCTTGTACTTGTGCACGATCACCTTGTCGCCGCGAACGTGGTCCTCGACGACCGCCTTCACCTTGGCACCCGAAACGTAGGGCTCGCCGATCTTCACACTCGAATCGTCGCGGAGCATCAGGACACTGTCGAACTCGACGACGTCACCCTTCTCCGAGGCAACGCGCTGTACGGTGAGAAGGTCGCCCTTCTCCGCCTTGTACTGGTTGCCCTTGATCTCCACCATTGCGTACATACTTCTTCCTTGTAATGCTCGAGGTAGCGCTATAAGTAACCAAGAATTGCGCGTCGCGTCAAGACGAGGTCAGCCGTGCCTGCTCGCCCATCAGACGGCGGTCGATCGCGTACGCCGCACCTCGCCCCTCCTTGATCGCCCAGACCACGAGGCTCTGCCCGCGGCGAGCGTCGCCGGCGGCGAACACCCTGTCTTTGCTCGTCGCGAAACGGCCGTACTCGGCGGCGACGTTCGAGCGGGGGTCCCGGCCGACGTCGAGCATGTCGAGGATCTCCTGCTCCGGTCCGAGAAAGCCGAGCGCGAGGAGTACGAGATCGGCCTCCCACTCCTCCTCGGTTCCGGGAATCTCCTCGAAATACGGCCGTTCGCCGCGCGGTTTGTGCCACTCGACGCGGACGGTCTTCAATTTCTTCACGCGTCCGTTGCCGTCGTCGACGAATTCCTTGGTCATGATCGAGTACTCGCGCGGGTCGCGACCGAAGGCCGCGTCCACTTCCGCGTGCCCGTAGTCCTGCTTGTAGAGCCGCGGATACGTGGGCCAGGGGTACTCGTCGGTGCGCTCGGCGGCCGGCTTCGGCAGGAGCTCAAAGTTCGCGAGGCTCGCGCACCCGTGCCGCATCGACGTACCGATGCAGTCGTTGCCGGTGTCGCCGCCGCCGATGACGATGACCCTCTTGCCCTGCGCCGAGATGAAACCACCGTTCGCCCGCGCGGTGTCGAGCGCGCCTCCGGCGTCGAGCAGCGCCTTCGTGTTCGCGTGCAGAAACTCCATGGCGAAGTGGATACCGCCGAGCTCACGCCCCGGCACCGGCAAGTCGCGCGGTTTGGTCGCACCGCAGGCGAGGAGGACCGCGTCGAAGTCTTTCACGAGGTCGTTCGGATCGAGATCGCGACCGACGGCGGCGTTCGTCACGAAGCTGATCCCCTCCTGCGCCATGATTCCGTTGCGCTTCTCGACGAGGCTCTTGTCGAGCTTCATGTTGGGAATGCCGTACATGAGCAGCCCGCCGATGCGGTCCGACCGCTCGTAGACGGTAACGAGGTGTCCGGCTTTGTTGAGCTGGTCCGCCGCGGCGAGCCCGGCCGGCCCGCTGCCGACGATCGCGACCCGTTTTCCGGTGCGGGTCTGCGGCGGGCGCGGCTTCATGAGACCGCTCTCGTAGGCGCGGTCGATGATCGTGACCTCGTTGTCCTTGATCGTGACCGGCGGCTCGTTTATCCCGAGTACGCACGCGCTCTCGCAGGGAGCGGGGCAGACCCGCCCGGTGTACTCGGGGAAGTTATTGGTCTTGAGCAGACGCCAGAACGCGTCGTCCCACTTGCCGTGGTAGACGAGGTCGTTCCACTCCGGAATGAGGTTGTCGACCGGACAGCCGTACTCGCTCTGGCAGAAGGGAACGCCGCAGTCCATGCAGCGCGCGCCCTGCTCCCGCCGCTCGGTCTCGTCGAGCGGTTCGTGAAACTCCCGGAAGTCCTTGACGCGCTCGCACGCGGGCCGATCTACGACCGTCCTGCGCTCGTACTCCATGAAACCGGTAGGCTTACCCATGAACGGCCTCCCGCATGCTTTTCTCCTCCTGCAGCTCGAGGACCCGGCGGAACGCCGGCGAGATCACTTTGTGGAACTTCGCGATATTCGCGTCCCAATCGTCGAGCATGCGTCCAGCGATCTCGCTGCCGGTGTACTCGTGGTGCCACGCGACGAGCTGGCGCACCTCCGCGATCTCCTGCTCGCTCTCGAGCCTCATCAGCTCGACCATTCCCGGGTTCACCTTGCTCGGGAAATCGCCGAGTGTGTCGTAGACGTACGCTATCCCGCCGCTCATCCCGGCCCCGAAGTTGCGCCCGGTGCCGCCAAGGATGACGGCACGACCTGCTGTCATGTACTCGCAGCCGTGGTCGCCGACTCCTTCGATGACGACGTGCGCCCCGGAGTTGCGGACGCAGAACCGCTCGGCGGCCATGCCCCGGAAGAACCCGTACCCGCGGATCGCGCCGTAGAGCGCGACGTTGCCGATGATGATGTTCTCCTCCGACCTGAACCGGCTGCCCCTCGGCGGATACGCGATGAGCATCCCACCGGAGAGTCCCTTGCCAACGTAGTCGTTCGCGTCGCCCTCGAGCTCGAGCGTCACGCCTTCCGACAGCCACGCGCCAAAGCTCTGCCCGGCCGATCCGGTCAGCTTCGCGTGAATCGTATCGCGGGGCAGCCCTTCGAGCCCGTAGCGCTTCGCGATCTCGTGGCTGAGCATCGTTCCCGTGGTGCGGTCGACGTTGCGGATGGGCAGTTCGACACGGACCGGCTCCTTCCGCTCGAGCGCCGGGGCGCTCAGCTCGATGAGCGTGCGGTCGAGCACGGCATCGATTCCGTGGTCCTGCGGAATGCAGCAGATCACCCGGCTCGACGGGTTCTTCTTCACCGCGGGGCTGAGCACCGCCGACAGATCCACCCCGGCCGACTTCCACTCGCGCACCGCGTCGTCCGCCTCGAGCATGTCGACGCGGCCGACCATGTCCTCGAACGTCCGGAAGCCGAGCTCGGCCATGATGCCGCGCAGATCCTCGGCGAGGAACATCATGTAGTTCACCACGTCCTCCGGACGCCCGGTGAACTTGGCGCGCAGCCGCGGATCCTGAGTCGCCACACCCACCGGACACGTGTTCTTCTCGCACTTGCGCATCATGATGCAGCCGACCGCGATGAGCGCGCTCGTGGCGAACCCGCACTCCTCGGCACCGAGCATCGCGGCGATCGCGATGTCGCGCCCGGTCTTGATCTGGCCGTCGGTCTGAACGACGACACGGCTGCGCAGGTCGTTCATCACGAGCGTCTGGTGCGTCTCGGCGAGTCCGAGCTCCCACGGCAACCCGGCGTGCTTGATGCCGGTAAGCGGGCTCGCGCCGGTCCCTCCGTCGTGACCGGAGATGAGGATGTGATCGGCGTGCGCCTTCGCCACACCCGCGGCGACCGTCCCGACGCCGACCTCGCTCACGAGCTTCACGCTGACCCGCGCCCGCGGGTTGGAGTTCTTCAGGTCGAAGATGAGCTGTGCTAAGTCCTCGATCGAGTAGATGTCGTGGTGCGGCGGCGGGCTGATGAGCCCGACCCCGGGCGTCGAGAAACGCGTCTTCGCGATCACGTCGAACACCTTGTGCCCGGGAAGCTCGCCGCCCTCGCCCGGCTTCGCTCCTTGCGCCATCTTGATCTGCAGCTCGTCGGCCTGGCTGAGGTACTCGATCGTCACGCCGAACCGACCGCTGGCGACCTGTTTGATCGCGCTGCGCTTCGAGTCGCTGTTTGCGAGCGGCACGTAGCGCTCGGGCATCTCGCCGCCCTCACCCGTATTGCTCTTGCCACCGAGCCGGTTCATCGCGATCGCGAGCGTCTCGTGCGCCTCCTGGCTGATCGACCCGAAGCTCATCGCACCGGTCGCGAAGCGGCGCACGATGCTCGCGGCCGGCTCCACCTCGTCGATCGGCACCGGAGTTCCGTCGCGGAACTTCAGAAGACCGCGGAGCGTCGCCTGCTCGCGGCTGCGCTCGTTCTGGTGGTCGGCGTACTGGCGATACGCGTCGGGGTCGTCCTGGCGAACCGCCCTCTGCAGGAGCGCGATGCTCTTCGGATCCCACATGTGCTTCTCGCCGTCGGTACGCCATTGGTAGTCGCCGGGGTTGAGCAGCTGGAATCCGTCCTCCGATCCGTCGAGGGGATACGCGAGCCGGTGCCTCCGATCGGCCTCCTCCGCGAGCTCGGCGAATCCGACGCCTTTGATACGGCTCGCGGTTCCCGCGAAGCTGGTGTTCACCACCTCGTCCTCGAGTCCGACGGCCTCGAAGATCTGCGCGCCCTTGTAGCTGTCGAGCGTGCTGATCCCCATCTTCCCGAAGACCTTCCGCATTCCGTACGCGACCGCCCGGTGGTAACGCTCGACGATCTCGTCGTCGGCGAGCTCCGCGTTCAAGTCGCCGTCGTCGCGCATCTTCCACATCGTCTCGTAGGCGAGATACGGGTTGATCGCGTCGGCGCCGTAGCCGACGAGCATGCAGAAGTGGTGCACCTCGCGCGGCTCGCCGCTCTCGACGACGACGCCGATCTGCGTGCGCTTGTGCGTGCGCACGAGATGATGGTGCACCGTGCCGGTCGCGAGCAGCGCGGAGATCGGCACCCGTGTCCTGCCGGCGGCCCGATCGGAGAGCACGACCAGCGAGTACCCTTCCTCGATCGCCCGCTCGGCTTCGCCGGCGATCCGATCGAGCGCGGAGCGCAACCCGGCCGCCCCCCTCGCCTCCTCGTAGGTCGTGTCGATGACCCGGCTTCTCCACCCGCGGTGGTCCATCTCGACGATCTGAGCGAGTTGCGCGTTCGTGAGGATGGGCTCGTCGAGCTGAAGCCGATGCGCGTGCTCCGGGGTTACGTCGAGCAGGTTCCGCTCCGGCCCGATGTACGCCGAGAGGCTCATGATGATGTCTTCGCGGATACTGTCGATGGGCGGGTTGGTGACCTGCGCGAACAGCTGCTTGAAGTAGTCGTACATCAGCCGCGGCTTGTCGCTGAGGACGGCGAGCGGCGTGTCGTTGCCCATGCTCCCGAGCGGCTCCTTGGCGTTCTCCGCCATCGGCCGCAGCACGATGTTCAGGTGCTCGAGCGTGTAGCCGAACATCCGCAGCCGTGGTACGAGCGTGTCGGCGTCGAGACCGTCTACCCGCTTCGCGGCGGGCATGTGATCGAGCCGCAGTCGCTGCTCGTCGAGCCACTCGCGGAAGGGGTGGCGCTCGGCGATACCGTTCTTCAGCTCGACGTCGTCGACGATCCTGCCCTGGTCGAAATCTACGAGGAACATCCGGCCGGGCTTGAGCCGGTCCTTGATCTTCACCTTCTCCGGGGGGAGGTCGAGCACGCCCACCTCGCTCGCCATGATGACCAGGTCGTCGTCGGTGACGTAGTAGCGGCTCGGGCGCAGTCCGTTGCGGTCGAGCATCGCACCGATCACGTGTCCGTCGGTGAACGCAATCGACGCCGGCCCATCCCAGGGCTCCATCTGCGTGCTCATGAACTCGTACATCGCCGCGCCCACGTCGGGCATGTGCCGATGGTTCTGCCACGCCTCGGGAACCATCATCATGACCGCCTCGGGGAGCTCGCGTCCGGTCATGAGCAGGAGCTCGAGCGCGTTGTCGAAGTTGCCCGAGTCGGACTGGTCCGGCTCGATGACCGGAAACGACTTCGCGAGCTCGTCGCCGAAGAGCCTCGAGGAGAGCACACCCTCGCGCGCGGCCATCTTGTTGATGTTGCCGCGCAGCGTGTTGATCTCGCCGTTGTGGCTCATGAAGCGCAGCGGCTGCGCACGGTCCCAGCTGGGAAAGGTGTTCGTGCTGAACCGCGAGTGCACCATCGCGAGATGGCTCCTGAAGTCGGGGTCGTTGATATCCTCGAAGTACGCAAAGAGCTGCTCGGGCATGAGCATGCCCTTGTAGACGATCACCCGCACCGAGAGGCTGCAGATGTAGAACGCGGCGTGCGGATCGCTCTCGCCTCCGTGCAGCTCGTGGGTCGCACGCTTGCGGATCACGTAGAGCATGCGCTCGAAATCGTTGCTCGCCACGCCGTCGCCGGCGCCGACGAAGAGCTGCTTCATCGAAGGCTCGCTCTCGAGCGCGGTGGGACCGATCATACTGTTGTCGCGCGGAACGTCGCGCCAGCCGAGGACGCGCTGCCCCTGATCGGCGACGATCCGCTCGACGGCCGCGATACACGCGGTGCGATCCGCTTCGTCCTGCGGCAGGAAGACGATCCCGGCCGAATAGAGTCCACGCGGCGGCAGGGTGATTTTCAGATCGCTCGCCGCCACCTTCTCGAGGAACTCCTGCGGCAGCGTCGTGAGAATGCCGGCTCCGTCGCCCGAGTTCTTGTCGCTGCCGACCGCGCCGCGGTGCGTCATGTTCAGCAGCACCTCGCGCGCGTTGTCGATGATCCGCCGGCTCTGCTCTCCCTTGATATGCGCGACGAACCCGACCCCGCACGCGTCGTGCTCGAATCGCGGGTCGTAGAGTCCTGTTCGCCCGGGTCGTGCTTTCATCGCTCGCTCCTTACCCTGCAGGCTCGGTTCGCACCGCGGCTGTATACCGCGTGCATAAATATCGAGTCTGGAGCGATATTCTTACAAAGAACCCGGGAGAAGGTCAAGTACTACGCACTGGTAGGATGCAAATTCGTCATTCCTACGTACTCGTAGGCATATTGGTCAAAGTGACCCACTACATGATCTCGAGGTACGGGATGTTCAGCAGGCCGAGACCGTTCTTCAAGACGTGCAGAACACTCCGGGCGAGCACGAGTCGCGCCTGTCGCAGGTGCGGCTCGTCGGCCGTGAGAATCGGGTAGTCGTGATAGTAGCTCGAGAAGAGCTTCGCAACCTCGTACAGGTAGGTCGCGAGCACCGCCGGCGTGTACTCCGCGCCCGCCTGGCGCACCACCTCCGGGCAGCGACCGACGAGCCGCACGAGTTGCCACTCCGGCTCGGCCTCGAGCGCACCCCAGCGAACCCCCTCCGGATCCGAGCTCACCCCCCGTTCAGCGGCCTTGCGCAGCATGCTCGAGATCCGCGCGCACATGTACTGGAGGTAGGGACCGGTGTTCCCGGTGAACGAGAGCGACTCCTTCGGGTTGAAGATCATGTCCTTGCTCGGCGTCACCTGCAGCAGGTAGTAGTGCAGCGCGCCCACCGCGACCGCGTGGGCGGTCGCGTCTATGTCGCCGACCGCATCCTCACGCTCCTTGGACCGTATCTCCTCGGCGGCGAGCCCTTCGAGCTCGGCGATCAGATCGTCGGCGTCCACCACGGTCCCTTCCCTGCTCTTCATCTTGCCCTCGGGGAGGTTCACCATCCCGTAGGAGAGGTGGAACAGCTGCGAGGCCCACTCGTACCCGAGCTGCTCGAGCACGTAGAAGAGCACGCGGAAGTGGTAGTTCTGCTCGCTTCCCACCACGTAGATCATCCGGTCGAACGGCCAGTCGGCGTAGCGCGCGAGGACCGTTCCAATATCCTGCGTCAGGTAGACCGATGTCCCGTCGCCGCGCAGGAGAATCTTCTTGTCGAGGTTGATCGGCTCGAGATCGACCCAGACCGACCCGTCCTCCTCGCGGTAGAACGTCCCCTGCTCGAGGCCGCGTACTACTTCGGCCTTCCCGGAAGCGTACGTGTCGCTCTCGAAGTAGACCGCGTCGAACCGTATCCCAGTCGCCTCGTAGGTCTTCGAGATGCCCTCGATGACCCATTCGTTCATCGTCTTCCACAGGGCCACGACGTCCTCGTCACCGGCCTCCCACTTTCGCAGCATCTCGCGCGCCTGCGCCTCGGCGGTCGGCTCCTCCTTCGCCCACTCGTTGTAGCGGACGTAGTAGTCGCCCACGAGCCTGTCGCCCTTGACCCCCGCCTGCTCCGGCGTCTCCCCGTTCCCGAACTTCTGGTAGGCTATCATCGACTTGCAGATGTGGATGCCGCGGTCGTTGATCAGGTTTACGCTGCGAACCTCGGCGCCGCACGCGGCGAGAATCCGCGACACGCTCTCGCCGAGCGCGTCGTTGCGCAGGTGCCCGAGGTGCAGCGGCTTGTTGGTGTTGGGCGAGGAAAACTCGATCGTGACCCGGTCGCCCGACAGGCTCGCGTTCCGTCCGTACGCGTCGGCCTGCTCGAGAGCGTCGGTGACCACACGCGAGCTAACCTCGGCGCGCGGGTAGCGGACGTTGATGTACGGTCCTGCCACGGTCGCCTCGCCGAGCTCACCGTCGCCGAGCCGCGACGCCACCGCCTCCGCGATCGCCGCGGGGCTCTTGCGAAAGGCCCGCGCGAAGGGGAACAGAGGAAACGCGAGGTCACCAAGCTCCGAGCTCGGGGGTGTCTCGGTGGGCAGATCGCTCTCGGGCAGATCGACACCCGTCTCCGCCGCTTCCTTTGCGAGCGCCGAGCGCACCGCATCGACCCACGCCTGCCTGTAGTCCTTCATGCTTCATCCTCTTCGTCGGACGTTTCAGCCGGCCCGAGAAGCGCGAGCATCCCGGTGTACCGGTCGGCGCCTTCGCGCCTGAAGCTCCCGAGCCGGGACGTCGTATACGTGCAGTGATTCGCCACGCTGACCACCGGAATGCCCAGCTCGCGGGCGATCCCCGCGTTCGCGGCGCGCATATCAAGGTACGGCCGATCGTCGCGATAAACAACCGCGTCGGCGCCCCACGCGCGGTACTCACGAGCGCGCCCGTCGTCGACCGCGTACGCTTCCGCGCTGATGCACGGGCCGATCGTGAGCACGAGGTCGCCTGGCCGCGAGCCGAATTCGCGCGCGAGCCGTTCCACCGCCACGCGCAGGATTCCGGTCCCGCGCCACCCCGAATGCAGGAGCGCGTAGGCACCGGTCCTCGAGTCGGCAAGATACAGCGGAGCGCAATCGCCCACGCCCACGGCGAGAAACGGACCGCCCGGTCCTGAAACGATTCCGTCGCCCTCGACGCGGTCCTCTTCGGCGGCGGTGCTTCCCACGCGGACGAGCTCGGCGGCGTCGAGCACCCGCTTCGAATGTGTCTGGCGAACCATGCACACCGTCCGGGGGTCGATGCCCATCGCGTCGAGGAGCGCGAGACGGTTCTCGCGGCGTCGCATATCGCCGACCGTCCGCAGCGTCAGCCAGGCAGGGTGGACGAACGGTACGGTCACACGGCCCGACGCCTCGGCGGAATCGAGCGGCAGCTCGAGTGAGATTATGGAGGTGGGTTGACTCACGCCGTGTCCATCGTCGACTCGAGGTTTTGCAGGTCGGACAGCACGTCGGCGGCGCCCTTCACCCGCACGTGCGCCTGCTCGAGCCGCTTCACGTACCCGTCTGGCGAACGGCCGCCGAGCTCGCCCAGGTTGCTCACCGTATCGTAGCGTCCGCCGACGGTGCCGTACAGCACGCCTTGAACGAGCTCGCCGAGCAGGCGAAGCGTCTCGACTGCGCGATGGAGCAGCGCCGACGCGTCACCGTCTATCGACGCGACGAGCGAGAGCCGGCGCTCGCGCGCTGCCTCTGCAGGCAAAGCGTCTTCGTCGGCCTGCCGCCACGCCATCCCCAGGTCTCCGGTCGGTCGCAAGCGGACCTCCAAGTTGGCGATATCGGTCTGCAGGCGCTCGAGCGCGCGCCAGGCGCGGTCCATGTCCGCGCGGTTGTCGGCCTTGTAGAACTCGCCCTCACGGTACAGCGCCCCGACCGGACCAGCGACGTCGTGGGGAAGGATCTCGTCTACGAACACCTTCAAAAGCCCCATGGACAGGCCGTGGCGCGCGGATTGGTCGAGTCCGCTCGGAGGGTAGCCGGGGAATACGCCGACCGACTCGACCTCGAAGGCAGAGCGCGCCTGCGAGAGCAGCGACTCGACGCGCCGCCGGTACGCGTAGCGCAGGTGAGCCTCCTCGACACGGTCACGCCAGAACGCCTTCCACTGGTTGAACCAGTCCTCTCCTCCGCCGGGGGCGGTGGGCCGGAAATGGATGTTCGCGTGCGCGATGCGCACGAGGTCTACGAGCGGGTATCGCCGGCCGAACTCGCGGATCTGCTCGTAGGCCTCGGCAAAGCGGCTCACGTGCTCCCGGACCACGCGTTCCACCGTTTCGTCCTCGCCTTCGAGGCGGTCGCGCTCCTCGTAGAGCGCGAGCGCCTCGAAGAGGACCGGGCTCGGATCCTGGCGCAGCCCCTCGAAGATGCCGGCGAGCCGCGCGAGCTCGTCGACGATGCGCGAGACGGGGACCGGAACCGGCTCGCCGCCCGGCGCGGGTTCGAAGGCGAGCCGAATGCGGTCGAAGGGAAACGCGCTGAGCAGCATCAGCTCGTGCAGCCCCCGCACGTCGGTGTAGATCTTCTGACGGATCGCCGGCGGCAGCGTGGACACCGCCTCCTCCACCTCGTTCAACGCCCGGCGCCTCACATCGGCTTCCTTGAGCTCGGGCTGCTCGGCGGCGATCGCGAAGGGATCGGTGTCGCGCTGAAGCCGCTCGTGCGCCTCCGGCGCGTGAAGGCTCGCGAGAAACGCGACGAAGGCGCGACGCTCGCGGCCCATCACCCGGGAGAGGATATCCGCGAAGCGTCGCGAGTACTCGGACAGACGCGTAAAATCTTCCACGGCGCCGGGTCGCAGGTGTTGCTGCACGGAGTCGAAACCGTGCGGGAGTCGGGCGTTCACGGTGCGACCGAGGTCGCGCAGAAGATAGCTCTCCACGACCGACAGCAGCTCCCTGCCGGTGAAGAACGCGATGACGATCACGACGAGTCGGCGCACGAGACCCATCCGCCCGAAGCGTTCCTCGAGGTCGACCGTCGCGTACTCGTCGGGCGTTTCATCGGGCTCGATCACCTTCACCGACGAGGCGATTCGCTGCAGCATGTCGCGCCGCTCGTTCGTCGAGAGCCCCGCCACGAGCTTGTCGAAGACGCTGTACTCAGCCACGGCTTCATCGTAGACGCGGTCGCGAGGTCGGTCAACGTCCAATTTCCTGCCCGTTCCGCTTGACAAATACCCCCAGCAGGCCGACTATAGGCGCAATGAGTTGCACGCTCGCGCGCATCGCAATCGGTATTCTCATTATTGACGGACACCGAAGACCGCGGGACGTGTGAGCCTACGCCTGAGAGCACGGCCGTCTTCCCGCGGGAAGGCGGTTTTTTTTTGGCCCGAGGAGGAGCACGATGGCCGACAAGGAACTCTACGTATTCGACACGACGCTGCGCGACGGCATGCAGGGGCTGGAGATCAACTTCACCCTCGAGGACAAGCTGCAGATTGCCGCGGCGCTCGACGAGATGAAGATCGACTTCATCGAGGGAGGCTTTCCCCTCTCGAACGAGAAGGAGGCCGGCTTCTTCCGAGAAGTGAAGAAGATGTCGTTCTCGCACTCGATGGTCTGCGCCTTCGGCTCTACGAGACGCGCCGGCGCGAGCGCCGATCGCGATCCGCACATCACCGCGCTGCTCGAAGCGGAGACCCCCGGCGTCGTCGTCGTGGGAAAGACGTGGCTCGCTCACGTCGAGAAGGTGCTCGGGACCGACGAAGAGGAGAACCTGCGCATGATCGCCGACTCGATCGAGACGCTCAAGAAGCAGGGGCGCCACGTCATCTTCGACCTCGAGCACTTCTTCGACGGGTACGAGGACAACCCCGAATACGCGCTGCGCGTGCTGCGAGCCGGGAGCGATGCCGGAGCGGACACGCTCTGCCTCTGCGACACGAACGGGGGCACCCTTCCCTCCGTGGTCACCCGAATCGTCGCGGAGCTTCCGCAGGAGAGCCTCGCGGCGCTCGGCGGCCACTTCCACAACGACGCGGGAACCGCGGTCGCGAACTCGCTCGCCGCGCTCGAATCGGGCGCCGTGCAGGTGCAGGGCACGATCAACGGCTGGGGCGAGCGCTGCGGCAACGCGAACCTCTGCGCGTTCATCCCGAACGCCGTCGTCAAACTCGGTTACGAGCCCGCGTGCGCCGAACGGCTCTCGCACCTCACCTCGCTCAGCCGCTTCGTCGCCGAGAAGGCGAATGTGATCCCCGACAAGCGCCAGCCCTACGTAGGCACCGCCGCCTTCAGCCACAAGGCGGGCCAGCACGCGGACGTCCTCGCAAAGGCCGACTACCTCATGGAGCACATCGACTCGTCGCTCGTGGGCAACGAGCGTCGCATCCTCTTAAGCGAGCTCGCCGGCAAGAGCACGGTGGTGGAGAAGCTCGCGAAATACGGGAGCTTCACGAAGAACGACGCGGTCGTGGGAGAGCTCATCTCGGTCCTCAAGGAGAAGGAGCGGCTCGGCTACGAGTACGAGGCCGCGGAGGCGAGCTTCGACCTCCTCGTCCGCCGCGCGCTCGGCCGCTACCAACCCATTCTCAAGATCAGGAATTACCATCTCGAGAGTTACAAGGCGTCCGAGTCGCCGTCGAAGACGGTGGGACGGATCTTCATGGAGGCCAACGGACGCGACCTCATGGGCGCCGCCGTGGGCGTGGGCCCCGTCGAGACACTCGATGCGGCGGTCCGCGACGCGCTCGCGAGCGACTACCCGTTCATCGGCAAGATCAGCCTCACCGACTATCGGGTACGCGTGCTCAACCCCGAGCGCGCGTCGGCGGCGCGCGTGCGCGTGTTCATCACCTCGACCGACCACGAGAACCGGACGTGGGACACCGTGGGAGTGCACGAGAACATCGTAGAGGCGAGCTGGGAGGCGCTGGTGGACAGCCTCGAGTACTACTACAACGAATGCGTGCTCGAGTCCGACGAGCGCGCGTAGCCGCGGCGCCCGCGCTCAGCCGGGCAGCCGCCGGGCGGTGTACTCCTTCTTCATGCGGTAGCGGATGCCCTCGACCGCGGCGGTCGCCGCCGACGTCGTCGTCGTGTACGGGATGTGGCGCCGAACGGTCTCGATGCGGATGTAGTCGTCGTCGCGCTGCGTGTAGCGCCCCTTCGGCGTGTTGATCACGAGCTGGATTCGCCCGGCCTGCATGTGGTCGACGATGTTCGGGTGGCCCTCGTGGATCTTCAGGATCACCTCCGGGAAGACCCCGTTGCGGAAGAGGTAGTCCGCCGTACCGCGGGTGGCGACGATGCTGAAGCCCATGCCTTCGAGGTCGCGGACCACCGGCAGGATGGTCTCCTTGTCGTAGTCGTTCACCGAAACGAAAACCCGTCCGCTCGTGGGAAGGTGCGTGCCGACCGCGGCCTGCGCCTTCGCAAAGGCCTCGCCGAAGCTCTCGCCAATGCCGATCGCCTCGCCGGTGGACCGCATCTCCGGGCCGAGCATGGGGTCTACGTTCACGAAGCGGTCGAAGCTGAACATCGCCTCCTTGACCGCCCATCCGGTGATGCACGACCCGCGCCCGACGCCGGGCATGCCGGTCTCACCCTTCTTCGTGAGCCCCTGCTCCTCGAGCGACTGTCCGCGCCAGATGCGCACCGCCGCGTCGACGAGGTCGACGCCGCTCGCCTTCGACAGGTAGGGCACCGTGCGTGAGGCGCGCGGGTTTACCTCGAGGACGTAGAGCGTCTCGTTCTGCACGGCGTACTGCACGTTCAGAAACCCTCGCACGCCGATCTCGCGCGCGATCTGCGCGGTCGCTTCGACCATCTCGTCGAGCAGCCTCGGGTCCGACTTGTACGGCGGGAACACGCACGCCGAATCCCCGGAGTGCACACCCGCAGCCTCGATGTGCTGCATGATCCCGCCCACGTAGACGTTCTCGCCGTCGCAGAGCGCGTCGAGATCGTACTCGAACGCGTCCTCGAGGAACTGATCGACGAGCACGGGCCTGTCCTCTGAGATCACGATTCCCTTCTGCAGGAACCCCTCGAGCTCCTCCTCGTTAAAGGCGATGGACATCGCGCGCCCGCCGAGCACGTACGACGGGCGCAGCAGCACCGGGTAGCCCATGTCGGCCGCAGAAGACTTCACCGCGGCGACCGAGCCGGCCATCCGGTTATCCGGCTGCGTCAACCCGAGGCGCTTGATGAGGTCGCTGAACAGGCCGCGGTCCTCCACGCCGACGATACTCTCCACCTCCGTCCCGACGATCCGCGCGCCGGCGGCCTCGAGCTCGGCGGCCATGTTGAGCGGCGTCTGCCCGCCGAGCTGTACGATCACGTCGCGAACCCGCTCCTTGCGCACGACCCCTTTGACGTCTTCGGCGGTCAGGGGCTCGAGGTAGAGCCGATCGCTGACGTTGAAGTCGGTGGACACGGTCTCCGGGTTGGAGTTCACGATGATCGTGGTGACACCCAGACGACGGTACGCCATGGACGAGAGCGTGCAGCACGTGTCGAACTCGAGTCCCTGGCCGATCCGGTTCGGTCCGCTCGCGAGGATGATCACCGCGCCGTGGTCGTCGTCCGCGCCGGTGCCCGAGGGCGCGCCCTCGTCGAGCTCGCCGTAGGTCGAGTAGAAGTAGGGCGTATCCGCCTCGAACTCGCCGGAGCACGTGTCGACGAAGTGGTAGCCGGCGTGGATGCCGTGCTCGTCGCGCCGCGCGGTCACCTCCGTCGCCTGGCGACCGCAGAGCGAGGCGATTCGGCGGTCGGTGAGGCCAGCCTGCTTCGCCTCGAGGAGCAACGTGGCATCGAACGGTCCCGCGGTCGCCGCAATCCGGTGCTCGAGGTCGGCCAGGCGCGCCATCTCGTAGAGGAACCAGCGGTTGAAGCCGCTGACCTTCTCGATCTCCGGGACCGCGTCGTACCCATCGCGCTTGAGGATCGTGTACGCGGCGAGCAGGCGCCTCGGGTGCTGCGTGCGCGTCATCGTGTCGAGCTGCTTCTCGTCGGCGTCGATCTCCTCGAGACCGTCGACGCCGAACTCCGCCGCGCGCAGCGCCTTGTTCATCGCTTCGAGGAAGGTCCGGCCGATCGCGAGGCTCTCGCCCACGCTCTTCATCTGCGTGCCCAGCTCGTCGTAGCCGAGCGGGAACTTCTCGAGCTCGAAGCGCGGCACTTTCACAGCGACGTAGTCGAGCGAGGGCTCGAAGCAGCTCACGGTCTTGCCGGTGATGTCGTTGACGATCTCGTCGAGCGTGAAGCCGACCGCGAGCCGGGCGGCGCAGCGGGCGATAGGAAAGCCGGTCGCCTTGCTCGCGAGCGCGGAGCTGCGGCTGACGCGCGGGTTCATCTCGATCACGAGCATGCGCCCGCTCTTCGGCTCGACGGCGAACTGCACGTTCGACCCGCCGCAGTCCACGCCCACCACGCGCAGGATCTCGATCGCGGCGGTGCGCATCTCCTGGTACTCGCGGTCGGAGAGCGTCTGGATGGGCGCGACGGTGATCGAGTCGCCGGTGTGCACGCCCATGGGATCGATATTCTCGATCGAGCAGACGATAACCGCGTTGTCCGCCTCGTCGCGCATGACCTCGAGCTCGAACTCCTTCCAGCCGATCAGCGATTCCTCGATGAGCGCGGTGTGGATGGGGCTCTCTGAGAGCGCGCGTTCGACGAAGAGCTTCACCTCTTCGGGCGTATGCGCGATGCTGCCGCCCTTACCGCCGAGCGTGTAGCTGGGCCGGATGATGAGCGGCAGGCCGTGCTCGGCGACGAAATCGCGGGCCTCCTGCACGGTGGAGATGAGCTCGCTCTGCGGGCTCTCGAGCCCGATACTCTCCACGACCTTCTTGAACTCGCCGCGGTCTTCGGCCTTGGTGATCGACTGCAGATGCGCGCCGAGGACCTCGACGTCGTAGCGGTCGAAGACGCCCGCCTTCGCGAGGTCCATCGTCAGGTTGAGCGCGGTCTGGCCGCCCATCGTGGGAAGCACCGCGTCCGGGCGTTCGGCGCGGATGATGTCCTCGAGGTAGGGCACCTCGAGCGGATCCATGTAGATCGCGTCCGCGGTTCCGGGCGTCGTCATGACGGTGGCCGGATTGGGATTGACGAGGACGACCTCGTACCCTTCCTCCTTGAGCGCCTTCACCGCCTGGTTGCCCGAGTAGTCGAACTCGCACGCCTGACCGATGACGATCGGGCCGCTTCCGATGATCAGTATCTTCTTGATGTCGCGCCGTGCGGGCATGGCTACCTCAGGTTTTCCAGGAATGCACCGAAGATCCAGCGCGAGTCGTTCGGGCCCGGGGCCGATTCGGGGTGGAACTGCGCCGTACGGATCCTCAGATCGTCGAGGATGATACCCTCCACGCTGCGGTCGTTGGCGTTGCGGAACCAGACCTCGCACCCCTCGGGCAGCGTTTGCTCGTCGACGGCGAAGCCATGGTTCTGGCTCGTAACGAACACGCGCTTCGTCCGCTCGTCGCGCACCGGATGGTTCACGCCGTGGTGACCGAATTTCATCTTGTACGTCTTCGCGCCGAGCGCTGCAGCGATGAGCTGGTGTCCGAGGCAGATCCCGAGCACCGGCCGCTTGCCGATCGACTCCTTGATCAACCTCACCTGGCGCTCGAGCACCGCAGGGTCTCCCGGACCGTTGGAAACGAACAGCGCGTCGGCCGCGGCTGCCTCGACCATCGCCTCGTCGGCGGTGCTCGGCAGGAGCGTTACCTTGCAGCCGAGCCCCGTGAGCCGGCGAACGATGTTCGCCTTGCTGCCGCAGTCGAGCAGCGCGATATGCGGCGAGCCCGACTCGTTCACGACGATCGTCTCGTCGCTTCCCACCTCGCCGATGAGGTCGCGACCTTCCATCTCCGGGAACGCCGCGAGCGCGGCCTTCACGCGCGCGAGCTCGGGCTCGGTGAGCGCGTCGCCGGACGACGGGCGGACGATGACGCCGTTCGTCGAACCCTCGTCGCGCAGCCGCAGCGTGAGCGCGCGCGTGTCGATGCCGGTGATCCCCGGCGTCTCGTTATCGTTGAGAAACGCCTGGAGCGTCTGGCGCCCGTCGGGTACCGGTCCCTCGTAGAGCGAACGGACGATGAAGCCGGCGGGCTCGATTCCCGACCGGGCCGGCCGGCCCGCCTCTGCCTGCCCGGGGCCGATCTCGCTCCACTCGGGATCGCAGCCGTAGTTCCCTATGTGCGGATAGGTCATAGCAACGAGCTGGCCGGTATACGATGGGTCGGTCAGCACCTCGTAGTACCCGCTCATCGCGGTGTTGAACACCACCTCGCCGATCGCCTTGGGCGCGGTCGCCTCGAGCGCGATTTCCGCGACGGTCGGGGCGGGATAGCCGAAGCTCCGACCCGTGAACTGGGTGCCGTCGGACAGCACCAGGATGCACGTCTCTCTCATAGCGTCCCCGTGTCCGTGTCCGGACATAAAAACGGCCGGCTGTGCCGGCCGGCCGGATTGCTCCGTTACCCCCTAGCGGAATCGAACCGCTCTTTGAAGACTGAGAATCTTCCGTCCTAGCCGATAGACGAAGGGGGCATCTATCGCTTCCCGGGGAGGACTCGAACCCCCACTAGCAGAACCAGAATCTGCGGTGCTACCATTACACAACCGGGAATCAAGTTCATGGTACAATACTAATCGCACCCCCGTGTGTCAAGCCTTTGGCGCCCTGCGTTCGCGGACACCGCGCCGGTCGAGTCGCGCCGATCTGTCCCCTACTCGCCCTCGTAGGTGATCAGCGTGTGCACGCCGATGGGCGCAAGCCGCGACTCGTACCCGAGAAACGGCAGGCCGATCACGCTCCAGACTTCGACCACGGTGCCGCCGCTTTCGACGACGA
This sequence comes from uncultured Spirochaetaceae bacterium, assembly GCA_964458555.1. Taxonomy (GTDB): domain Bacteria; phylum Spirochaetota; class Spirochaetia; order DSM-27196; family SLST01; genus SLST01. The sequence goes on from CAYWJH010000005.1 coordinate 53,843, forward strand.
GGTCCGCGGTAGCCCGCACCGTTCCGCCGGTGGCGACGAGGTCATCGACGACCAGCACGCGCCGACCGGTTCCCAGGTCGTCGCGGTGCACCTCCACGGTGTCGGTGCCGTACTCGAGCTCGTAGGTCTTCGACACGGTCTCGCCCGGCAGCTTTCCCGCCTTGCGGACGAGCATGAGCGGCAGCCCGAGCTCCTTCGCCGCAGGCGCCGCGAACAGGAAACCCCTGCTCTCGATCGCCGCGATCGCGTCCACGGCGGCGCCCCGGTAGCGATCGACGAGCGCGTCGAGGCATGCGGAGAACGCTCCGGGATTCATGAGCACGCTCGTGATGTCGTAGAAGAGAATCCCCTTCTTCGGGAAGTCGGGTACCTTGCGAATCGCGGCGTCCAGGTCGTAACCGTGTTCCATCGGCGCTCCGCGCGCAGACTACGAGGCGGGCGCGGACGTGTCAACGCCCTTACGGGTAGGTCGCGCGGAATCCCCGAACGCGGGAGGAGACGTCCAGATCGAACCCGTCCCGATCCCCCCGTCGCAGCAGGTGATACCCCAGGCCGGCGATCATCGCGCCGTTGTCGGTGCACAGCTCGATGGGCGGAAAACGCACCTCGAGCTCGGCGTGCGCCTCGAGCACCGATCGCAGGTAGCTGTTCGCCGCGACCCCGCCGCCGACAACGACGCGACGGAGCCCGGTGTCTTCGACCGCGCGGAACAGCCGCTTCAACAGCGAGTCGATCGCGACGCGCTGGAAACTCGCGGCGATGTTCTCCTTCGACCTCGCCGACTCACCGTCCCAGAACTGCTCGAGCTGGTTGATCACCGCGGTCTTCAGCCCCGAGTACGACACGTCGTACCGGTGCTCGCCCTTATGCAGGTTCGCGTCGGGAAAGACGAACGCGCGGTCGTCCCCACGCTGCGCGAGGCGGTCGATCGCCACGCCACCCGGGTACCCGAGACCGTAGTGCTTCGCGACCTTGTCGAACGCCTCGCCGCACGCGTCGTCGATCGTCGTGCCCATCACGTGCATCGTGAACGGGTCCTCCGCGCGCGCGATGATCGTATGCCCGCCGGACACGAGGAGCCCGAGAAACGGGTACTCGATTTCGCCCGCGAGCTGCGGCGCGTACAGGTGCGCGAGCATGTGGTCGACCCCCACGATGGGAAGGCCGAGCCCGTAGGCGAGCCCCTTCGCGAAGGAGAGCCCCACGACGAGCGCGCCCACGAGACCGGGGCGCGTCGTCACCGCCACCGCGTCGAGCTCCCTCGCATCGACCGCCGCCCGCTCGAGCGTCCGGCGATACACCGGCCCGATCCAGCGCGTGTGCGTCCTGCTCGCGATCTCCGGCACGACTCCCCGGTACGGGGCGTGCTCCTCGAGCTGCGTCGCGATCACCTGCCCGAGAATCGTGCGTCCGTCCTCGACGACCGCCGCCGAGCACTCGTCGCACGAGCTTTCGATCCCGAGAACCTTCACTCGGCGTCCCCCGCGGCCACGCGCACCGGCGAAACCAGGCTCGAGAGGCGCGCGAACTCGTAGCCCTCGTCGACGATCACCGGGTACGTCTCCCCGAGAACCTCCGCGAGCAGCGGCACCGTCACGTGTCCGATCATCACCACCGGCTCGCCGTGTCCGCTCAGCTCGAGCGCGTGTCCGAGCGAGCGCAGGATCTCCTCACGCGTGCGCTCGTGGTCGAGGAAGACCGCGCGCTCGGCGAACGGGATACCAACCTCCGCGGCTACGGCGCGGCCGGTAGTGGCCGCGGATGTCCGACTGTCGAGGAAGAAGAGGTCACGGTCGTGGAGCGCGCCGAGCACGACGCGCATCACCTTCTCGTTCGCGGTAGCCTTCGAGCCCATGTGATTGTTCACACCGATCGCCCCGGGGACGCTCGCGAGGTCATCGCCCACGCGCGTCGCGATCTCCTCCTCGCTCAGGCCGGTGAGTATCGCTCCCGGGCCGGGATTAGCCCCGTTTTCGGCCTCCATGGGCAGGTGGAGCAGGACTTCCTTGTCGGCGGCCGCGGCCATCGCGGCTGCGCGCACCGAGTAGTCGAGCTGCGGAAGAACCGCGACGGCGAAGGGAAAGGGAAGGTCGAGAAACGCGTCGAATCCGTCGAGCGTATTGCCCGCGTCGTCGAGCACGAGCACGAGCGGCCCTCGCGCAGCGGGTGGCGGAGGCGAGTCGGGCACCCACCACTCGCCCTCCTCGGAGACCTCGGGCGGCGGCTCACCACCCGGCGCCCGACCGCCGGGAGCCTCGTCGTCCGGATACCCCTCGGTCACCGGCCCGTCGACCGCCTCGCCGTCGCCGGCGGGCCGCCTCTCGTCCACGGGTGGCTCGGATTCTTCGGGGGTCTCACGATCCGAGGCGTGCGCTTCGCCCGTCGTGACCTCGCCCGGCTCGGGCAGGAGCGCGACGACCACGCCGAGCAGCACGGCGATGGCGGCGAGCAGCACAATCAGGCTCGTTCGCTCGCGCGCGGTCGTCCTTCGGCGTCGGGACGAAGTCGTTCTTTTCGGCGATGGGCGACTACCGCGTTTCACGATGCCTCACGGTAGTATCATCGATCGGTCGCGGTCAACTGTTTAGGCCCGCCGCGCAACCCGGGTGAGAAGCGGGGCGCGGCCTCGCGCCCTACTCGTAGACGAATTCCTCTATCTCGCCGGCGTGCTGGCGCAGCTTGCGCAGCGCGCGCATCTCGATCTGGCGAACGGTCTCCGGGCTGATTCCCATCTCGTCGCTGATTCGCTTGAGGGTGTACTTCTTGCCGCCGTAGAAGGCGAACCGGTAGAGGAGGATCTTCTTCTCCTTCTCGCGAAGCCGTTCGAGGAATCGCAGCGTCTCGTCGTGCATGACCTGCTGCATCACCCCGGTGTCCGGCGCGTAGCTGTAGTCCTCGAACACGTCGTGCAGCGTGCCCGACTCGGCGTTGATGTCGCTGTCCAGCGATACCGGGCCGCTCGAGATGTTGAGGATCTGCACGACATCGTCGCTCGGCATCCCTACCTCTTCGGCGACTTCCTCGACGCTCGGCCGCCGCATCAGCCGCTGGCTCATCGAATTGTACGCGCGCTGGATCTTCCGCAGCGCGTCTTCCTTGCGGTGCGGAAGGCGGATGCTGCGTCGCTTGTTGCTCAGCGCGCGCGTGATCGACTGCTTGATCCACCACGACGCGTACGTGGAGAAGCGCACCTTCTTGCGGTGATCGTACTTGCTCGCCGCCTTGAGCAGACCCAGGTTTCCCTCCTGGACGAGGTCGAGCAGGCCGACGTCGTTCGAGACGTACGCCTTCGCGATCTTCACGACGAGGCGGAGATTGGCTTCTATGAGTTGCTTGCGTGCGTCCTCGTCCCCGGCTTCGATGCGTCGCGATAGCTCGAGCTCTTCTTCGAACGACAGCAGCGGTGTCTTGCGGATCTGACTGAAATACGCCTTCAGCGCATCGTCATCCCGTACGGTCTTTGCCTTCTTTGTGGCCATACGTGCTCCTGCTTCTTATACAGCAAAACACGTGCCAACCAAGGGGTAGAACCGAAGGCGGTGTATCTCGTTTTCACGAATGGAATTATCAGACCGATGCGCTCCAGGCGGCGAGACGGTCCTCGAACTGTTCACTTTTGCATACAATCGGGCCGAGGGCACGGTACCAGAATCATACACCCCCGTACGCGTCGGCGGCTCGGCGCGCCGCCGCAGGGCTCACCGGAGCCGCGACCGAATCCTCGAGCTGCTCTACGATCATGTCCGCGATACCGAGGCCACCCTCCTGCGAGAGCATCCGAGCGTACTCCTCGTAGAGCATGTCCTCGAAGATATCCTGGCCCATGCCTCCGTTGAACATGTCGTCGTCGGGGTTAAGTGTATCGCGCATGCTGTCGAGCATCTGCTTCGCGAACAGCGATTCGAACTCCTTCGCCACCGCCTCGAGCCGCGTTCGGGAATCGGCGTCCGGTAGATCGAGCGTCACCTCATTCCGGTTCCACTGCGCCATGTTCGCGGCGATCGGGTCCATGCTTACCTCTTCAGGTTGTTCGCGATCCCGAGCATCGTGTCGCTCGTCTGAATCGCCTTGGAGTTCATCTCGTACGCCCGCTGAGCGACGATCATGTTGACCATCTCCTGCACCGCCTCGACGTTCGACATCTCGAGGAACTTGTGCAGCGTCTGACCCATCCCGTCAAAGCCGGGCTGCGCCGCGATGGGCTCGCCGGATGCCGCGGACACCTTGTAGATATTGTCGCCGATCGCCTGGAGCCCTGCGGGGTTCACGAACCGGTAGAGCTCGAGCTGGCCCACGTCGACCGGGTCTTCGAGCCCCGGCAGCCGCGTCGTGACCCGGCCGTCCTGCGAGATCGCAACCGACTCCCGGATGAACCCCTCCGGCAGGACGAGCTCCGGCATCAGCCGGTACCCCTGGCTGTTCACGAACTGCCCGTTCGAGTCGATCTTGAACGAGCCGTCGCGCGTGTAGCCGAAGCTGCCGTCGTAGAGCAGGACGCGGAAGAAACCCTCGCCCTGGATCGCAATGTCGCTCACGTTGTTCGTGTTCTGAAGCGACCCCTGCGTGTGGATCTTTTGCGTCGCCGCGACCTTCACGCCGTGGCCCACCTGCACGCCGACCGGACGAAGCGTCTCCTCGGTCGCGGGGGTCCCCGCCATGCGGACGGTGTGGTAGAGCAGGTCCTCAAAGTCGGGCCGGTTCTTCTTGAAGCCCGAGGTATTCACGTTGGAGAGGTTGTTCGCGATCGTGTCGATGTTGAACTGCTGCCCGATCATGCCGGACGCGGCAGTCCACAGTGATCTCATCATCTCGTCACGCTCCTTTACAGCGTCATCGCCCGGTTGATCAGCTGACCGGTCATCTGGTCGTGCGACTGAATCGCCTTCTGGTTGGCCTCGTAGGCGCGGTTGACCTCGATGAGCTGAACCATCTCGGTAACCGGATTCACGTTGCTCGTCTCGAGGAAGCCCTGATGGACCTTCGGCCGCTGTGATCCCATCGTAAACGCCTCGCCGGATTCATCGGTGGTCGTCCAGAGGCTGTCGCCCTGCTTGCGGATATAGCGCGTGTTGCGCATGTCGACGATGCGCAGCCGGTCGACGCGGACCGTATCTTCCCACTCGTTTTCGCGCATGCTCACCAGGCGCTCGGGGTCCTCGGCGAGCGCGTCGTTCTGGTAGATCACCCCGTCCTCGTCGACGACGAAATTGTTGAGCTTCAGCTGAATGGACCCGTCCTCGCCGAGGACCGGGTAGCCCTGCTTGGTGACGAGCATCCCTTCCGGCCCGATGAGGAAGCTCCCGTTGCGCGTGTAGCGCTCGCCCTGCGGCGTCTGCACGGCGAAGAAACCTTCGCCCTCGAGCGCGATGTCGAACGCGTTGTCGGTCTGCTTGAGGCTCCCCTGGCTGAAGACCGTGTAGTACTCGTTGGTCTCGACGCCGGTACCGACCTGGCCCACGACCGGCGCGACGTCGTACGAGCCGAACGGAAAGCTACGAAACGGGATCTGCGTCTGCCCGTCGTCGCTCATCCGCCGGATGAGCAGCTCCGGAAACGCCTTCTGGATGGGCGTATCGCGCTTGTAGCCGGTCGTGTCGACGTTGGCGAGGTTATTCGACAGCGCGTCGAGTCTGTTCTGCTGAACGACCATGCCGGCGGCGCCGGTATACATGCCTCGTAGCACTCGTGCCTCCCTGCTCTCAAGTATCGGCGGCAGGAGGCGGGCTGATTAGGGTGGGTGTGCGTGTCGTGGGGACAGCCAAGGGTCGGATTCGAACCGACGGCCTGCTCATTACGAGTGAGCTGCTCTACCCCTGAGCTACCTTGGCAGGGCCGACCAACGCGGTCGATCGCTCGAGAATATACCCGATTCGCGCGCGGTTGTGAAGCCTCCAGAGCCCACCTCGAGCGAGTACGGCACGAGGTCGACGAGCGCCGCGAAGAGCGCGGGCACCGCGGTCGCCGCGAAGAACCCCGCGTTCGACGTCCACGAAGCGTCGGGAAACGCGTCGAGCTCGAGCGCGATGCCCATGCCCAGCGAGCCTGCGGCCGTCGCAAACCCGGCTCCCGCGCTCACCAGGCGCATCGTGCGCGTGAGGCGGGCGTCGTCGTTCGTCTGCGCGACGAGGAGGACGATGTTCGGAAGCGTGTGCAGCGCGACCGCCCCACCCAACACGCCGGCCTCGAGCGGGGTGTCGACACCCTGCGTTACGAGCAGGCCCACCGGCGCGATCGCCTCGGCGACCGCCACCGCGCGCAGGAACCGGTCGAGCGCCCGGGCCGGCGCCGTCGAAGCGCCGAGGATCACGAGCACGAGCACGATCGTAGGCATCCGCACGGCGCGGCGGGGTCTTGCTGCTGCCCGCACGATCCCTCCTACTGCTTTCGGCGGCTGTTCACGAAGCGGACGAACTCGTTGATGTTCGTGAGGACGATCCGGTCCTTCTGGACCTCGAGTCGCCGCTGGCTCACGAAGTGGTTGAGCACGTGCTTGGTCTCGTCGGTCGACAGACCCGCCCAGTGGGCGACGTCCTCCGGCGTCGTGAAGAAGACGCGCTCGTCGGATTCCTCGTCGTTGGGCTGCTCGCCGCGCAACTCGTTCAGCATGAGGAAGACGTCGGCCACGCGCGCCTGCGTGTCTTGGAGCGTGAGGATCATGAAGCGGCGGCGCTGATCGTAGATGCGCTTGGTGAAGAGCTTCAGCAGCTTCAGCGCGATCGCCGGGTTGCCTCGCATGAGGATCTCGAAGTTCTCGCGGTTGAACTCGAGGCACTTCACCTGCTCGGCGGCGATCGCCGTCGCCGACCGTGGCGCCTCTTCGAGAATCGCCATCTCGCCGAAGATCTCGCCCGGCTGCAGGACGTCGACCGTCTTCTCAATATCGCCCATGATCTTGGAGATCTGGACCGTGCCCTCCTGGATCAGGTAGAACGCGTCGCCCGGCTCGTACTCGCAGAAGATAATCTCGCCCGGCTGATAGCCGACGGCGAACCGTTCAAAGGCCTCGAGGTTCATCTCAGCCCTCCCCCGTCTTCATCGCGCGGCGGACCTTGCGCATGAGCGCCTCGCCCACGTTGGGCATGCCCGTGATCTTCTGGTAGAAGCTCTGCGCCCGCTGTGGATCGCCCTTCCGATGGTACGACTGCCCGACGTAGTAGAGCGCGTCGGGGAGCTCGGGGATCTTCGGGTAGCGTTGAATGAGGCCGGTGAAGTGCTTGATGCACGCGTCGTACTGCTGGAGGCTGAAAAAACACCGACCCATCTCGAAGAGACTCTTGATACGGTACTCTTCGTCCTCGCTGTTTTCTGCGATGTGCTTGAACGCGCGCAGCGCGTCGGTGTACTTCTGCTGGCTGAAGGTGCTGACCGCGGCGTAGAACTCCTTCGCCGCCGCCGAGAGCTGTCTGCCCTCCTCAGGCTTGTCCGCGGCGGGCGCGGAACCCGACTCGAGCCCCTGGATGTTGGGACCCTTGCCCGCCCCGTACTGCTGGAGGAACTGCTCGGCCTTCTGCGCCAACTCGTTCGCCTTCGCGTGGAAGCGCCCGGAGGGATAGTAGGTGAGATAGCGCCGGAAGGCGTAGAGCGCCTGCTCGTAGCGTTTCTTGCCCAGGTAGTGCTGCCCGATGTTGAACAGCCCCACCTCCGGGTTGACCTGCTCGTCCTCGGCGAGGAGCGTGCTCACCTTCGCGTGCATGCGGCGGAGCTGATTGCTGAACACCTTGAGCATCTTCATGATGATGCGCGTGTTCTGGCTGACGAGTTGCTCGAACTCCGGGACGGTGAACATGATCACCGACGTATCTGACAGGACGACCGCGTTCTCCTCGCGGGGGTACTTGCCCAGCGCGCTCTTCACGCCGAAAAACTCACCGGTTTGAATGTAGTCGTGAATCTCCTGGCCCGTCTCTATGTCGGTGGAGTTGAGGCTGACTCGCCCCGATTTGAGGATGTAGATCTTGTCGCTCACATCGCCACGGAAGTAAATGACCGAGTTGGCCTTGAAATTCATGGGACGCGGCACGTGGTAGACTCCTCGAGAGAACTGTAAACACTTGCCCGCATTATATCAAGAAAGTTTTGCGCGTGCCGATGTCGTGCAAACGGCGGGCGCACAGCGGTATACTGAACGGGAATGATCGACCTGCACGCGCATTCGACCGCCTCGGACGGGACGCTCACCCCCACAGAGCTCATCACGCTCGCCGCGAGCGAAGGGCTTTCCGCGGTCGCGCTGACCGACCACGACACCGTCGCCGGGCTCGACGAGGCAGCCGCAGCCGCGCACGAGGCCGGTATCGGTTTCGTACCGGGCATCGAGCTCGAGGTCGAATGGGAGACGGGGGTGTTCCACATGCTCGGTCTCGGACTCGAGCGGTGGGACGGCGATGCGCGCGAGCGGCTCGAGCTCGCGCTTACCTTCCGCAAAGAGCGTAACCTCGCGATGATCGACGAGCTCCGGCGGGCGGGGATTCCCATCGCCTACGACGAGCTCGTCCAGATCGCCGGGCACGATACGGTAGGAAGACCCCACTTCGCGCAGTGGCTGCTCAGCCACGACGTCGTCTCCTCGATGCAGGAGGCCTTCGATACGCTCATCGGCGACGGACAGCCGTGCTACGTGGCGAAGAGGGGGCTGAGCGTCGGCAAGACCTGCGACGCGGTTCACGCCGCGGGCGGGCTCGCGGTCGTAGCTCATCCCCAGACCCTGCGGATGCGGTGGGACGACCTCGCGCGGTGGCTCAAACGATGGAAGGGCGAAGGCCTCGACGGTGTCGAGGCGTACCACGCGAACCTGACGTGCAACGACGGGCACCGTCTCGCGGCGCTCGCCGACGACATCGGTCTCATCACGACCGCGGGCAGCGACTTCCACGGCCCGCCGAGAACCGACCGACGCCTCGGGCGCAGCTGCGACGGAATACCGATCGACGACCGCCTGCTCGAGCCCATAGGGAGATACGCGCGTGCAGGCGGTTGAGCGGATCGGCGCGCGAACGATCGCGCACGCGCGGCGCATCGCGTACGGCCTTGGCTTCATGGTCGAGGTCCTCCGGCAGACAGGCCGATTCGTGGCCGGGCGGAAGACCGGCACGCGCGTGCTCACGATGCAGATCCTCTTCACCGGCGTGGAGGCGCTGAGCGTGGTCGCGACGATCAGCGTGAGCATAGGCGCGGTCATCGTCATTCAGGGGCTGAGCCTCCTGCCGCAGTTCGGCCAGGGCCAGCTCATCTACGACATCCTCATCATCGTGATCACGCGCGAGCTGGGCCCCATCCTCACCGCGCTCATCGTCACCGCGCGGTCGGGCACCGCGATCTCGACCGAGCTCGGCAACATGGTCATCAACCACGAGGTGGAGGCGTACACGGTCACCGGAATCAACCCCATCCAGCACATCGTCGTGCCACGATTCATCGGCGTAACGCTGAGCACCTTCCTGCTCAACCTCTATTTCAACGTCTTCGGGCTCGCCGGCTCCTTCGTCGTCACCCAGCTCGTAAACCCCATCGCGCTCAGCGAATACTCGCAGGGGCTGCTCGCCGCGCTCAGCCTCACCGACGTCGCCGCGAGCGTCGTCAAGAGCCTCGTCTTCGGCGCGATCACCGCGCTCGTGGCGACCTTCCACGGATTGCACGTGGAGCGCGCCTCCACCGAGATACCGATCGCCGCGATCCGCTCGGTCGGACGCGGCATCACTCTGCTCATCGTCGCGAACGCCGTCATCACCCTCGGGTACTATCTGTGAGAAACCATGCCGGATGAATCGAACCTGAACGACGACCTGCTCTCCGCGCTCGAGTCGCCGCCCGCCGATCCCCGGTCGCTCCCGCCGGCGTGCGCTCTCGCAGACATCACCGTCTCCTTCGAAGAGGAACAGGTGCTCGACGCGTTGTCGGTCGCCTTCCCCGCGCAGGCGTGCACGGTAATCATGGGCCCCTCGGGATCCGGCAAGAGTACGCTGCTGAAGGCCGCAGCCGGGCTCGCCGTACCCGACCGCGGCTCGGTCGAGATCCTCGGTGTCGACCCTGCGCACGCCTCCGACCGCGAGCTCGAGGCGCTTCGCAGCCGCAACGGGTTCGTGTTCCAGGACGGCGCGCTGTGGCAGAACATGACGCTCTACCAGAATCTTGCGCTGCCTTTGGAGTACCACTACCCGGATCTCGGCGCCGACGCGGTTCGCGAGCGCGTGGTGCGACTCGCCCGCGAGTTGCGCGCGACGACCAGGCTCCACCTGCGGCCCGCGCAGGTGTCCACCGGGGAACGGAAGGTAGTCTCGTTCGCGCGGGCGGTCGTCACCAACCCCGAGCTGCTGTTCATGGATGAACCCACGACCAGCGTCGACACCGAACGCGTCGACCTGCTCATCCGCAAGCTGCGCGAGCTCAAGGACCGACGCGTGACGATCGTGTCGGTGACGCACAACGCGCGGATCGCGAGCCAGATCGCCGACTACGTCGTCGTGATGAAGGAGGGGCGAATCCTGCGGTTCGGGACGTTGAAGGATGTCTCGCGCTCCGGCGACCCGGAGGTCGAGCGCATTCTCACCGACGTCCTCAGCGAAACGGCGACCTACGACGGCGACATCCTCGCCCTGCTCGACCCCGACACCAATGCCTTCCTCGAGTAGAATGAAATTGACGTCTGGACGCAGAGGGGCTAGACTTCAACGAGCATGAAGCTGCGCTATCGGTTCGCACATCAGGTTGTCGGTGTCTTCGTCATACTCGCCTTAGCGCTGACGGTAACGCTGATCATCCTCATGGGCGCGAACCAACGCTGGTTCCGAAAGAACTACGAGTACTACGCCCGGTTCGACAGCGCGAAAGACGTCTCGGTGGGTATGGCGATTACCTTCCGCGGGTTCACGATCGGACGCGTCAAGGACATCACGCTCACCGAGGAAAACCAGGTCAACGTCGCCTTCACCATCCAGGAGGAATACGTTGAGAAGGTGACCGCGGATTCGCTGATCCAGGTGGTCACGAACCCGCTCGGCGGAGGCGAGATCCTCTTCCACCAGGGGCGCGAGCAGACACCACCGCTGCCGGAGGGAACGCAGATCCCCATCTACAACTCGAAACAGGGCCTGCGGTTGCGCGAAGAGAACCGCGCCATCATTCTCCGCGATGCCGATCCGATCGCGCAGGCGCTCGGCCAGATAGACCCTATCCTCGCGAACGTCGACCGAGTGCTGGTCAACGTCGCGACGCTGACCGAGGAGATCGAGCTCACGCTCGCCGGTCAGTCGGCCGGGCCGGTCGGGGGCGTACTCATCGGCCTCGAGAACACCGTCGCCGACCTCCAGACGACCGTCGCGCGGGTGAACGCTGTGATCGACGACACGGCGCTGCAGGTAAACGGCCTGCTCGCCGACGTGGAGGTGATCGCCGCGAACCTCGAGCAGACCTCGGCTGCGCTCGCCGACCCGACCGGTCTCGTGCCGACGCTGCTCGACCCGAAAGGCAGCATCGCGACGCTGCTCGACGACGACAACCGGCTCTTCGACGAGATCACCGCGATCATCGGCTCGCTCGAGACGAGCATCGCCTCGCTCAACGAGAACCTCGACCAGGTCGCCGAGTTCACCGGCTATCTCAACACGGCGCAACCCCAGATCAGCTCGCTCCTCGAGGAAGGGCGCGCGACTCTCGACTCGGGCCAGGACGTCCTCGAGGGCTTGCGGAACAACCCCTTGCTACGCGGTGGTATTCCCGAGGCGAAGGAACAGCCTACGACGTTCCGCGGCGTCCGGGACGAGGAGTTCTAGCGTGGGCGCACCCCGCAACGCGCGCCTGGCCCTGTCTCGCGCGCTGCTCATCGCGGTGACGGCGCTGCTCGCCGCCTCGTGCTCATCGGCGCCGCGTACACCCGACACCGTCACCGACACCAAAGACCGCGCGGCCGAGTACGCGGAGTTCGGAAACCGGTACTTCACCGAAGGGAACTACCAGCAAGCGCTGCGCTTCTTCGAGCTCGCGTTACGCGAGAACACCTCCGTGGACAATCAGCCCGGCATCGCGCAGACGTACAACTCGATCGGGAACGTCTACCTCGCTGCGGGGGATATCCCTACCGCCGAAGCAAGCTTCACGAGCGCCTACGAAATCGCCGTCGCGATCGACGACCCGCGCCTGCTCTTGCAGAGCGCGACGCATCTCGGCGAGGTAGCGCTGCGCCGCGGCGATACCTCGCTTGCGATGGATTTCTTCGAGCGTGCGCTCGAGGAGCGGGGGCCGCGGGCCGAACCCGCCGACCTCGCGATCCTCTACCACAATATCGCGACGGTCCACAGCCGTGCCGGCGACTACGACAGCGCCGAGCGGTTCCTCTCGGACGCGATGGAGATCAACCGCGACGAGCGGCACCTGCCGGAGCTCGCGTCGAACCATTACATGCTCGCGTCGGTCTACAGCCGCCAGGGGCGCTACGACGCGGCCTTTGCCGAGGCCGGGCGCGCGCTCGAGCTCGACAAGCGGATCGAGAACTCGGTCGGGATAGCCGCGGACCTCAAAGCGCTCGGCCTCATCTCCGCCAGGAAGGACGAGCTCGACGCGGCGCGCGACTACCTGCAGCGAGCTCTCCAGGTGGCGGCGACCGTGGGCCTCGTGCCGCAGGCGAAGAGCATTCTCGACGAGCTCGCCGGCCTCGCCGACGAGCTGGGGCTCCCCGACGAGGCGGCGCGGTACCGCGAACAGCGGCGCGCGCTGGACGAGCAGACCGCTCAGGAGGACGAATGAGCGCTCCTGGCCGCAGACGTACCGACAGCGCCAGTACCGACAGCGTCGCGCGACGGCTCGCGCGCGGGATCCTCGCAATCGCCATCCTCGGGCTCGCGGTCCCCGCGACCGGCTTGCTCGTCTCGTTTCCCCTCTGGTATCTCGCAACCCACGCCCGCGGAGCCTACACCGCGGGCGCCGGGCTCGTCGTCGCCGGTCTCGTGATCAGCCATGTCGTTCGCAAGGCTCGTCGCGCAGGGTAAGCGTGCAATCGGGCCTCTGACGGGCGTGCTCCTCGCGCTCGTCGCCGGCACGGCTGCCGCGCAGTACCCCGAGATAGGCGCACTCGACCGTTCGGACCCGCTGTACGCGCAGCACCAGAGCGACATCCGGGACTACTACCGTCGCTCGAGCGCCGGCGACGAGCTGCCTCCGTTGCTCCTCTACCGTTACCGCGTACGCACCGACGATACGCTCTTCGGCCTCGCGGCCCGACTATCGCTGCCGTACAGCGCGCTGGCAACGCTCAACAGACTCGCCGCGCCGGAGCTCGAACCGGGATCCACGCTCCTGATCCCCGGCGTTCCCGGCGTCTTCGTGCCTCTCGCGCCGGAATCCGACCTCGAGTCGATCATGCACGACCTGCGCCGAGAACGCCAGGCGGACGTAGTCACGATCGCCGGGGCGTCGGTGTTCCGCTTCTTTCCCGGCGAGGATTTTCTTCCGGAGGAGCGACTCGCGTTCCTGGGCATGATGTTCCGTCGACCGCTTCCCGACGGCGAGCTCACCTCGGGGTGGGGTCCCCGGATCAATCCGATCACCGCCGAGTACGGCTTCCACGGCGGCGCCGACTACGCGGCGACCGAAGGCACGCGCGTGCTCGCCTCACGGGGCGGGCGCGTCGGTGAGCTCGGCGTCGATCCTGTCCTCGGCAAATACGTCATCCTCGAGCACACCGGGGGCTTCCAAACAGTCTACGGACATCTGTCGACGATCGCGGTATCGTTGAATGATGAGGTCCGTTCGGGTATGATTCTCGGCGCAGTCGGGAGTACGGGGATGGTCACCGGTTCTCATCTCCATTTCGAGATCCGCCAGCACGGACGTTCCCGGGATCCCGAAGCGATGCTTCCGCGGGAGAATCGATGAGGCGATACGCGACACTGACACTCCTTCTGCTCCTCGCTGCCGCCGTGGCCGCCGAAACGCTGCGCGGCCCGCTCGGTGCGGAGCTTTCGGTGAGCCCGGTCGAATCGGCGGAAGCCACGGGCATCGAGCTCGAGAGCGTGGTCCTCATCGGCCTCGAATGCGACGCGCGCTTCCTCGAGGCGATCGACATCGAGTTGACCGCCCCGCCGGCGGTAGCGGAGTTCCCGGGTGCCGTGTCGCTCTACCTGCTCGGGCCAATCAACCGGGAGGAGCGCTCGGGCGTCGTAAACGTCGTGGGAGAGGAACTGCTGACGCGACCGTTGCGCCGAGCCGGGAAGTCGTTCGTCCAGGTCGTCCTTCGCGGCGACTCGAGCCCGGACGCCTCCCCGGCGGTGACGCGGATCGAAGACGTCGTGGACCCCGCCGCGTTCCCGCTCGCCTTGTCGATCGTCCCCCGCATGAAGGGCCTTCCCGACGCGCTGCAGGCGGCCGAGTTCTCGGTCACCGCACGTCCGGTGACGCGCGAGGTGGGCGCGATCAGGGTGCGCTATCTTCGCGAGGACGGATCGACCTTCGACCCCGATGGGTCACGAACGCCGGATTTCACGCTCAGCCTCGACGGCGAGCCGGTCGACGTCCGGGGTGAATACCTGCTCGAGCCGGGGCTTCACCGGCTCAGGCTGAGCTCGACGCGGTTTCAGGACCAGCAGATCACCGTGGGCGTCGACCGCGGCCGGACCGTCGTCGTTGACCTGCCGCTCGATCTCGCGCTCGCGACCGTCGCGTACACGACCCCGCGCGGTTCGACCGTCTACGTCAACGGCAACCCGCTCGACGCGGCCGTCGGGGACTTTACCGTGCCCCCCGGAGAGCATACAATAGTAGTAGTGTTGGGCGATTACTCTGTGACACGGACGTTCCGCGTCGAGGAGGAAGGCTCGTACGCGATATCGCTGACGATGAATATCGTCATAGAAGAGATCAAGTAATACTCGTCGTGAGACGATAATCAAGGTGTCGGTTGTTCATTATAGTTCCCCTCCCAGTTTACTATGTGTATGACCGGCGACCTAACGGTTGGCCGGCACCTTCGGGTGCCGGCCTTTTTTTAGCGGGCGTCTCCAGCGGGCGTCTTCGACCGGCGACGAGGCGTCGCCGGACAGCTCATCCGGATGATTGACACGGCGTGGGCGGCTCCGTAACCTGTGGCTATGCGATTCAACGGCAGGCACCGGGTGGTGCTGCTGGTTCTCATAGGGTTCACGGTGCTCATCGCGATCGCGGTCGGAGTAACCGTTGGCGTGGCGATTGCTTCGGTCCACAACGTCCGCGAGATCTCACGGTCGACCGAGACCGAATCGGCGTTGCCTACCGTCCTCATCGATCGCGACGGCGCGGAGATCACCGAGCTCTTCGGTGACGAGAAGCGGTCGCTCGTCTCGATCGAGGACCTCCCACGACACGTCATCTACGCGCTCGTCACGCGCGAAGACCGCGCGTTCTTCCAGCACAACGGGTTCAACCTGTGGCGGATGACGAACGCGGCAGTCAACCTCGCGCTCGACTACGTCACAGGCGGACGCGTCGGCTACTTCTCCGGCGCGAGCACGGTCACGCAGCAGCTGGCCAAGATGATGTACACCGATCAGAGCGTGACCGTCACCCGGAAGCTGCGGGAGCTGTGGTGGGCGCTTCAACTCGAGCGACACTTGACCAAGTACGAGATCCTCGAGGAGTACCTCAATCGCATGCCGTTCGGTCACGGTACGTACGGCATCGAAGCGGCGAGCCGGTTCTACTTCAACCATCCCGCCACCGAGCTCACTATTGCCGAGTCGGTCCTGCTCATTCTCCAGTTGTCGAGCCCGGGCCATCTCACCTATTCGCCTATTGCGAATCCCGAAAGCGCGCGCGGACTGCAGCGCGAGATCCTCGACCAGATGGTCGAGCTCGGGTACGCGACGCAGGATGAAGCCGACGCGAGTTATCAAGACTACTGGGCGAACCACGACTACACGCGGAGCGCCAACACCGCCGCGTTCCTCGAGCGACTCGAGAGCGATCCCGCCCCGTGGTTCACCGAACACGTGCGGAATCGGTTGCAGGACGAGCTCTTGCTCGGCTCGGCGAATATCTACACCGACGGATACACGGTCTTCACGACCCTCGACCTCGACTACCAGCTCGTCGCCCAACAGCAACTCTGGGAGGGCATCAGCGACGCAAACGCGACCTATCGCCGCAACCAGACCAATAGCGAGGAGCGCATCGAGCGGTTCGTGCCGATGATCGAGATGCTCTCGCTCGGGTTCGACATTGAGAACGTCAGGGTGGGGACCGAGCGCGACCAGAAGCGCGCCGCGATACACTTCCGCGATGAAATCGCGCCCATGCTCGACCTCCTTTCCATGTCGTTTGATTCGACCGAGCAGGACGCGATGCGACAGATTGCCAAGGCGGCGTACCTGCAGCGCCAGCAGGTCACCGAGCGAACGAAGGTCGAAGGCGCCATCATTACCCTCGAGAACGACACCGGCCACATCCTCGCGATGGTGGGCGGCAGTCCCTTTGAAGGCAGCAACCAGAACAACCGCGCGATCAACGCGCGTCGCCCGCCCGGCAGCGCGTTCAAGCCGCTCTACTACGCCGCGGCGATCAACGAAGAGGTCATCAGCCCTGCGACCGTGTTTATGGACTCGCCGGTGGTCTTCTGGAACAACGACGGAACCCCGTACGTTCCGGAGAACTACAACGGGACGTGGGACGGTCCCACGCGCGCCCGCTACGCGCTCGCTACCTCCATGAACGTCGTCTCGCTCAAGGTGCTCGACCGCGTGGGCTTCACCGACGCGCTGGGCACCGCGGGGCGCCTGCTTGGCCTGAACGAGACCCAGATGGCCGAACGGGGCTTCGAGCCGCGGTATCCGGTCGGGCTCGGCACCGTCAGCGTCAGCCCGCTGCTCATGGCCAAGGCCTTCGCGACCTTCCCGAACGGCGGGCGCGAGGTCATCCCGGTTTCGATTCTCAAGATCGAGGACCGCCGCGGCGTGACGATTCTCTCCCCCGCCCAGGATGTGGCGGAGGAGCTCGTGCGCAAGGGGCGGACCACGCAGATCATCAGCCCACAGGCGGCGTACATCATGGTCGACATGCTCCAGAGCACCGTCGACTTCGGCACGCTGCGTAACCGTCGCTTGCTCGTAGGCGGCTTCGACGATATGCCCATGGCAGGCAAGACAGGGACGACGCAGAACTGGTCGGATGCCTGGACGGTCGGCTTCTCCCCGTATATGACGACCGCCGTCTGGCTCGGTTTCGACAGAGGCGGGAGCAACAGCCTTGGCACCAACCAGACCGGCGCGCAGACCGCCGGGCCCATCTGGGCGCGGTACATGAAGACGGTCCACGAGGAACTGCCGCCACGAGAGTTCGACCGGCCGACGGGAATCGTCGAGGTCACGGTGACCGCCGAGAGTGGGAAGCTTCCGACCGAGGATTACCGGGGCACGACGGTCGAAGAGCTCTTCATCGCCGGATCAGCGACGATTCCCTCCGAGTTCGACCAGGACCAGGCGTTCCACGACCAGCGACGCGAGCGGCTCGCGTTCGAGCGAACCCGCCCGACATCGATCCGCCCGACGGCCGCCCGCGACATCTTCTCCGGCAGCGCGCTCGATACGAGTCGGCGCGACGACGAGGAAGACGGCTCGACGTCGCCCTTCGGCGGGGGCGGCGCGAACCCGTTCTTCGACGACCCCGGCGCCGACGTTCCCGGCTCCGGAAGCGACGAGGACGGCGCGAACCGGCGGTCGATCGAATCGACCAACCCGTTCGACGTCACCCCGGACGCCGAGTCGGACGAACCGGCTCCGATCGACCCCGATGCCACGGATCCCGACCCCGCCGAACCCGACCCTGCTGACGATGACCCGGACGACGCCGAACGCGAAGGCCGCACGACGCAGGACGACGAGACGACGCCGCAGGACGCCGACGAGGCGACGGGGGACCCCGGCACAGACGAAGAGGAGCCGCGGAGCAACCCCATGCTCGACTAGGAGCACTTGTGAAGATCGAGGTTGAAAAAGTCATCATCCGCAAGCGCGTCCGCAAGAACCTCGGGGACCTCTCCTCGCTGATGGAGAGCATGCGTAAGCACGGCCTCCTGAACCCGATCGTCATCAACAACCGGAACGAGCTCGTCGCCGGCCACCGGCGCACGGAAGCTGCCCGCCGTCTCGGCTGGACGACGATCGAGGCGCGCATCGTCGACAACGACGAAGACGCGGACCTCGTAGAGATGGAGATCGAGGAAAACACGCAGCGCAAAAACCTCACGACCGACGAGCTCGCCGAGGCGTATCTGCGCCTCGACCGGATGCGTCACCCCTCGTTCTTTACCAGAGTCCGACGCGCGATCGCACGATTCTTCCGCAGACTCTTCGGCCGCGGCACGAAGCGTCGTTAAGCCGCCTACCAGATCTCTCCGAACGCGTGCGGCCGCTCGCAGTACTTGCACACGTAGCGGTTTTCGCCGGCCCCGAGGAACTCCGGGCTGACCGGCTCGAAGTGCGCAGGGTTGCTGATGCAGTCGTCGTTCTTACAGCTGATGCCCGGCAGGTTGTAGACCCGCGGAGGCATGCCCATACGGTACTTGCGGACCACCTGCCCGCCGTGCACCATGTTGAGCGTGCACCCCGGCGCGCTCGCGCCGAGCATCTTGATCTCGTGCTCGGCGAGATCGAGCAGGTCGGGCAGCGAGATGATGCCCTTATGCTCGCCGGTCCGTTGCGACGTGAATACGCCGTGTGAGCTCACACGGTTGAGCTTGAGGATCCGGCGGATCTTGTCGATCTGGTCCCAGATCTCGGCCGCGGTGGACCCGCGCCCGATGTGGTCGATGACGATCCCGTTGTCCACCGGCTTGATGCCGATCTTGTACTCGGGCTTGCTCTCCGCGGTTGCCTCGGCCTCGTAGACGAAGTCGTCCGGATACTCGTGCTCGACCCGCGGGCGACCGGTGAAATCGCCCCCCAGCCCGCCGGAGACGAGCGCAAGCTCGACGATCCGCGTGTAGTAGCCGTTCATACTCTGCAGCTCCCACGCGTTGAGCGGCGTCTCGTCGAGGAAGGACGGAATCGTGGGCGTGACCTGGTGCCGCGGCAGCGGATGGAAAAACCGCGTCGCCTCGTCTACGGAGGCCAGGTGCTCGCGCCGGAACGTCACCGACTCGCGCAGGCGGTCGGCCTTGTCGAGCAGCTGTTCACCCATCCGCTCGAGCTGCAGCCGCGTGAAGTACCAGACCGGCGCGATGCGACGCTGCGCGAGGTACTCGTCAATACTCTCAAAGCGCCGGATCGCGAAACCCTGCTGCCTCATCCGCTCGACATAGTGCGGCGGCATCGTGATCTCGTCGGGCGCGATGAGATCGACCTCAACCTCGTCGAAGACCTGCAGCCCGTCGACTTTCGAGTGCACGGTACGCCCATGAAAGAGGTCGCCCACCAGCGCGACGTGCAGATGCGACCGGTCCCAATTACGCTGCTCGAGGAAGCTGAACTCGTCGAGAAACTCCTGCGTGGGGTGCTCGTGGCGACCGTCACCGCCGTTGATGAACGCCACCGGTGGAAGGCCGGCCTTCTCGGTGTAGCTGCCCAGCGCGGTCTCGAGCCATCGGCACGTGCCTTCGAGCTTCGTCCTGACGACGAATACCGACTGCTGCGAGTACCCGACGAGCATCTTCACCGTGTCGGTGATGCTTTCTTTCTTGCTGAACGACGAGCCGGTCGCGCTGAAGTCGTTGACGCGCAGATTGTGGAACTTGGCGGCGTTCCGAAAGGACTCCTTCGTTCGAGTCGAGTCCTCGAGAAAGAGCAGATAGACGCAGAGGTCCGGACGGTCGACCCGGAATCGCGCGAGCGACGCCGCGTCCCCGCTGCGCAGGGCATCCTTCAACAACCGCGTCTGGTCGTAGAGGTAGATCTGCTCGTCCACGGACAGATCGCGGACGATCTGAATGGTCCGACCGAGGAAGGGAGAGCCGCTCACGGCGCGATGCGAAGATCGTCCAGGCTGAGCGACACCACACGGTCGTCTTCGGTCTGGACCCACACCTGCCCGTCGCTGAAGGCGAGCGTCGTGTAGGGGTTCACGCCGATGACCGACCGATCGACGAGCGCAAGTTCCTCGTCAAACCGTCCGAGGTAATACTGCCCGGCGTCGCGTACCACGGCGTACGCGCGCGCCGGCTCGCCGTGCACCACGAGCGAGCTACCGAGAAAGATCTCGTTCTCGCCCCGGTTGCTCTCCGCGAGCGTCGTGACGTCGAATTGGGCAAGGCGACCGGACCCGTCGGCAGACACGATGACGAGGAGCTCTTCGGCGAGAAAGGTATAGCTCCGACTGACGATTCGGTCCTCGCGCGAGCGGTTGAGCAACAGCCCGTTCACGGGGTTGATCTGGACGAGCTGTCCGAGCACCGTCCCGGCCTCCTCGCGAACCTGGAGAAAGTAGATGGGGGAGAGGTCCTCGAGGCCGCGCATCTCCTCGGAGATCTCGCGCTCGTCGAGCAGCGCCCTCGTGTCCCGCGCGATTCGCTCGCGCTCTTCGCGCACCTGCTCGGTGAGGTCGGCGATCTCCTGGCGCTCCTCGGTCACCTCCGCGCGACGCTCCTCGAGCTCCTCGCGCTCCTCTTCGGCCTGGTCCTCGCGCTCGGCGACCTCCTGCTCGCGCTCGTCGAGCTCCTCTTCGGCGGTCGCGCGTTCTTCCTCGGGCAGTTCTTCGGCCCGTTCGCGCTCCTCCTCAACCGCCTCGCGCTCCTCCTCGATCGCCTGTTCTTCCTCGGCGATCCGTCGCTCCTCTTCGGCGATCGCCTCCTCTTCCTCTTCGACGGCCTGTTCACGCTCGTCGATGACGCGCTCGGTGAGGTCGACCATGTCCTGGCGTTCCTCGACGCCGCGGTCTTCCTCCTGGCGCAACTCTTCCACCACGCGCTCGTCGCCGAGCTCGCCGGGCTCTACGCTGCCGATCACGCCCGGCGCCGCGCCTTCGGCGAGCGGGATGACGACTCGGCTCTGCCCCGGCCACTCGTCGTAGCGTCGGGCGAGACCGGCGGTTGCCGCGGTGAGGTTCTCGGTCACGACCGTCTTGTAGCGCTCTTCGAAGAACTCCATCTCCCCGCGGACGACCGCGTTGTAAATCGTCGACCAGCGCGCGAGGAGATCTGCGTCCGCGGCATCGTAGCCGTACGCCTCCTGCAGGAAGCCCGAGATGATGCGTCGGACGTTGTCGATGTGGTCTATGCTCGCGGTCTCGAGCGGGACGAAGATGTCGGCGTCGAGTCCCTCGTCCACGTCGCGGTCGACGGCGTGGATGATTCGATACCTGCCGTTCACGACGAAGTCGCCGTACCCCGCTTCGATATCGATCCCGCCGGCGAGGCTTCGACCGATACCGACGATCTGCTCGACCGAGTCGATCCGCTCGTAGGGGCCGGAGTAGTTGATGAACTCGATATCGCGCGTTCCGAGCTCCTGCAGCTCGTCCTCGTCGACGTCAATCGCGAACGCGAGCGCCGAAACCAGGATGAGAAGCCCGATGAGACCTCGTCGCATAGCGACCTCCGTTACCCCTACTATACCCTGTTCAGCACCCGCGTGCAAAGATTCGGATTCAGGGCGCTCGTCCGCCGGCCAGCCGACGCAGCGTCGCGAGCGCCTCCTCGCGTACCGTCCGCGCGTAGTTGGCCCGAGCGATCGCGAGCAGCGTGTCGGCGATGTCCGGGTGGAGGTACCCGCCGCGATACGAGTCGATCGTGTCGACGAACCGCGATATCGCGAGGCCGAGCACATCGCTCGGTCGGCGCGCGACGTCACGCCTGACGATCTGCGACAGGCGCGCGGCGAGCTCCTCGTCTACCGGTGTGCCGAGCCGACCCATCGCGTCGAGCACCGCGGCCTGCATCGTCGGGTCGGGCTCGTAGCGCAGCAACCGGGCGAGGAACCGCGTGCTCTCGAGGTCCCCGATCGCGCCGATCACCTCGATCGCCTGCTCCCGGGCACGCCGAGGGGCGGCCTTCGGACCGCTCTGCGCGAGCTGTCCGAAGTACGGCGAGCCGGCCACGCTCTCGCTGAGCTCGAGCAGGTACGGATACTCGCCGGCGAGGTTCTCCTCGCGCGCGACGCGCGCCGAGATTCCGGCCATCGCGACGGTCTGCTCGCTCTGTCCGCCCGCGAACAGCAGCCCGCGAAGCGCGAGGTAGTCCGCCGAGCCCCGGAAGGTGTCGAGCGCGACGCGGCCTGCCCCGGCCGCGGGCCCCCCCCCGCGGCGGCCGGGCCCGCCGCGTCTCTCGGGCCACGCCC
>CAYWJH010000006.1:0-17090 GCA_964458555.1 uncultured Spirochaetaceae bacterium
CGCGCCGATGCGACGGCGACCCAACAGGGAAGCGATGCCTCTGTTGCGGTTTCCAGAGCAGGAGTCATCCCCTGGCATGTCAATCCGATGGGCCCCGGGGCGTTCGACGAGATGAAAGCGGCCGCAGCCGCGGCCGGGAAACGTATCTGCACCGCTGCTGAGTGGACGGCTGCCTGCTCCGGGAACGACGACCTGACCTACGCATTCGGTAACGACTTCGACCCGCTGACCTGCAACTGCTGCGACAGCTTCTGCGCAGACCACTGCGCTGACGAGAGTATCGCGCCCGGGGATTGTGAAACCGGTGCGAATTGCGGCTACGATTACTGGTGCTTCCATGTGGTAGCGACCGGAGAGTTCGGTACGTGTTGCTCCACGGACGGCGCGTACGACCTGAACGGCAACGTCTGGGAAGTCGTAAGCTCGTCGACGGATCCGCGGGGATACGAGATCCGCGGAGGGTCGTTCAATGATGTCGGCGCCGAAGCGAGGCTCGAGTGCGACTACAACGCGACCTGGACGGACCTGTACGCCGGTTTTCGGTGCTGCAAGGATGCGGATTGAAGCACGCCTTCAGATGAGATGCGGCATGGGCGTGCCTCGTGCTCGCGCCCGCCATGTCTATCGCGCCGCTGGGCACGTGCCCACCGTCATCCGCCTCCCGCACCCTTTGTCGCAAGCTCGTCGAACGCGTCGAGCATCGCCATGAAGTTGTCGTACTTCGTTCCGTAGGCGACGGTGTGGCTCGTTCCGAAGATGAAGCCCCCGCCGGGCGCGCAGTCGCGCACCGCCCGGGCGGCGTCGGCCCGTACGTCCTCCGGCTCGCCGCTCACGAGATTCTCCACGGTGATGCCCCCCCAGAGCACGAGCTCGTCGCCGTAGAGCCGCTTGAGTCGGGCCATGTCCATGCCGCCGGAGATCTGGATTCCCTGGTACGCGTCGTAGCCGGCTTCCACGAACATGTCCATCAGCTTCCAGTTATTGCCGCACGCGTGCTTGATAACCGAGTAGCCACGCCGCTTCACGTCGCGCACGCGCTGCACGATGGACGGCAGACAGACGTCGCGAAAGAGCTCGGGCGAGATGAGCGGACCCTGGTTGCTCGAGAAGTCGACGCCGAAGAAGACGCCGTCGTAGCCGGGCCGGAGGTTCCACTCGTCCTCCACCGCGCCCCATTCGGCGTGCCGGTCGATGAGCTCGCGCATCCGCTCGGTCTCGGTCAGGTAGGCGATGAGCGTGTCTTCGGTGAAGCCGCCCACCATGCCCGCCTCCCGTCCGGCCGGGCCGATGATGTAGCGGGTGTCGCCCAGTGCGTCCACCATCGCGTCCACGACCTCGAAGACCGACTCGTCCGGCCGCTCGGGCGGGTCCTCGGGCGTGAAGACCCCCGCGCCCGGGCGCGGATCGTGGACGAGGAGGATCTCGTTCGACTCCTCGGCCACGCGCCAGACGCGTCCGTCGCGCGCCTCCCACGTGGAGTCGTTCACCCGGCGCACCTCGTCGGGCTCGTAGTCCCGCGGCGGCGCGAGCCCGCTGCACGGCCCGCCCAGGCGGACGATGTCGAGGATGTCGAGCTTCCGGTGAAGCTCGATCCCGTCCTCCTTCCAGCTCTGGACGACCTCGTCGCGGCGACCCTCCCAGAGCGCGACCTGCGACTTGATCTTCGCGCGCCAGAAGGTTTCGTGCCCCAGGATCCGCTCGACCGTGTCGTAGTCGATGCCGGTGAAGCCGATGGGAACTCGGTCCACGGGCTCGCGATGCAGGGTCCGCGTGATACGCTGCTTGCCGGTCATACATCCATCATCGCCCAGCCGGCGCAGGAGCGCAAGGCAGCGCGCCAATGCGCAAGCTACCCGCGACGTGGGGTTCCCCGAGTGAACTCCCGGTCCTCCCGTACCGATACGTGTAGTAACGATGACGACGCTTTCCGAACTGTTCGCCGAGCTACGCTCGCTTCCCGCCCCGACGCTGATTATTCCGGGGGCGCTCTTCGTGGTGTACTGGATTCTCACGCGCGTCCTGCGCAGGCGGGTGGACGCGGCGTGGACGACCTCGAGCGTCCTCCTGCTCGACGCTGTGGTCGTGCCGAGCTTCCTCCTGACCGTCGTCAGCGGGGTCACCGCTTTGGGCGCGGGACAGTTCCAGGCGGTTTCGCAGGCGATCTGGGCCTTGCTCGCCCTTTCGATCGCGTGGCTCGTCTCGCGTATTCTGCGCCGATTCGTCTGGGAACGCCGCTTCAAGCGGCACTACGGGACCGAGGCGCCGCGGATCCTGCAGCACCTCGTGACGGTTCTGCTCTACCTCGTAGCGAGCGGCGTCATCCTCGTCGTGATCCTCGGGCGCTCGGCGAGCGGCGTCCTCGTCTCCACGAGCGTGATCGTCGGTGTGCTCGGCCTGGCGCTGCAGAACGTCCTTGCCGACCTCTTCTCCGGCATCACCATCGCACTGGAACGACCGTTCGGCGTCGGAGACTGGATCTCCATGCCCGACGGCACGCTGGGCAGGGTGACCGACATCTCGTGGCAGGCGACCCATGTCAGATCGCTCAACGCGAGCAAGCTGGTCATCCCGAACGGCTACGCCCTGCGGAACGTGGTGCACAACTACTCGCAGCCGACCGCCCAGTACGCGGAGTGGCTCGAGATCTCCGTCGACCGCAGCTATGAGCCATCTACCGTACGGCGTCTGCTGCTCGAGGCCGCGCTCACCTGCGAGTCGATTCTCAAGAACCCCACACCGGTCGTGAACGTCTCCGACGCGTCGAGCAACCCGATTCGCTACACGGTCTACGTCCACTTCCGGGATTTCATGGCTCGCTACGCGGGAAAGAACGACCTCTTCATGAGCATTCAGACCTTTCTTACCCGAGCCGGCGTCGCCACCGCGGCGCCCAGGTACGAGATCTCTACCGAACCGGCCCCGGAGCGGACGCTGCAGATGCCGACCCTGCGCGAAGAGCTCGAGAGCGCGGCCATCTTCCAGATGCTTTCGGAGGAGGAGATCGATGTCCTCGCCTCCCACTCGACGTACCATACCTACTATCCCGACGACGTCATCATGCGGCAGGGCGAAGAGGACTCGTCGGTCCTGATCATCACGTCCGGGGTCGTTCAGGTCTCCAAGTCCGACGATCGCGGGAACCGGATCGATGTCGCTCGCCTCGGTTCCGGCGACATCGTCGGTGAGATGTCACTGTTAACCGGTGAACGCCGATCGGCAACGATCACCGCGCTCGTCCAGGTCTCGCTCATCCAGGTGACGAAGGACGGTCTCCAGCCGCTCCTCGAGCAGAACCCCGCCCTGAGCGAAGCCTTCGCCGAGGTGATGCTCGCGCGGCAGCTGCATTCCAAGCAGTTCATCGAGTCGATGAAGAAGAGCCACAAGGCGGCCTCCGACTTCGTGGGCGACTACCTCGAGGCCTTCGTCCGCCGGATTCAACGCTTTTTCCGGATCCAGCCGGGGCGGTGAGGGGTTCAACCGGAGCACGCCTCAAGCGAGTACCCGTAAGGCTTGGACTCGTTGTACTTGTGAAAGGCGCAGGCCTGTATCCTGGTGAGTTGCTGTGGGTTGGAGTGACCGGCCCTCCGGATGCGAACCATCCGTCGGCCGCCCTCAACGATCCTGCAGGTAGAGCTCGGTTGCGCGACGTCGCCCGGCGGCGGTCACGAAGTTCTCCTCGACGATCTGGCCAAGGTCCGAGCGCTCGGTCATCCCCTGCTCGTCGATGTTGACCAGGAGATCGGCCTCCCAGACGATCTGGAAGTCCACGCGGTCGATCGCCGCGCGCGTATGGTGCGAGCCGACGATGAAGGCGACGCGGTCGACGACTTCCTCGGGCTCCTCGAGCCCGCGAAGGATCTCCTGTGCCACGGGCGCGCCTTCGCGCTCCTGGTACGGCGCGGCGGAGGAGCCGAACTTCTCGAGCGCCGGCTTGATGCCCACGTCGTGATAGAGCGCGGCGAGGAAGACGATCCGGCGAACCTCTGCCTCTATGCCTTCCTCGTCCGCGATGGCCTCGGCGTGGCCGAGAACCTTCAGCGAATGGTCGATGTGGCGTTCGTCGGATCCGAAGTGCGCGCGAAGCGCGTCGATGTACAGCTCTCGGTTCACGGTCTCTCCTCGGTGGTCGCGGCGGGGTGGTGTTATCGAGCTCCACCACCGGTGAGCCACGCCAGAAAGACGCGTATCTCGGTCACGAACCACTCGAGCACACCCGGCATCTTCTTCTGGAGCGACCCGAGCCGATCGGCCTGCAGCACGAAGCCGTAAACGTTGCGGAACACGTGGCGGAAGCGAAGGAACTCGCCGAGCTCCTCGGCAAGCGCCGTCGAGATGACCGCCGGCCGCACGTCGGGGATCGCGATCGCCATATCCTGGACGAGCTGACGGTGCCACTGATCTCCGCGCGGTACCCCGCCGTTGATCTCCTCCGCCAGACGCACGAAGACGCGTTCCACGCCGGTGTAGAAGTCGTGCAGGATCGAGCCGCGGGCGCGGAGCGCGAAGGTGTCGTCGCCTGCGGGGGCGGACGCGAGCTCGCTTCGAAGCCGGTTGATACTCTCGATCTCGAGCTCGATCTCCCTCGCTACGCGCCGCGCGAGCACCTCGTCCGGTCTCACAGCTCCACCCCCTTCTCGGCGACGATCCGTCGCAGGTAGTCGTGCGCGTCCTCGAGCGGGATCACGTCGAGCTCGAAGTCGGTCATAAACATCGCCTTGCCCGTCGCCTCGAAGAAGCGGTCGGGCGGTATCGCTTCCACGGCCAGGTCGATGTCGGATGTCGCGCGGAAGGGCTTGTCGGGGTCGAAGAGCGAGCCGATACCGAAGACCCGAGCGCCGTACTCCTCCCGGAAGAACCGGGCGATCGCGCTGGCATCGGCCAGCGCCCGACCGCGGTCGCCGGGCGCGAAGTGAGTTCGACGGAGATGGGCGAGCAGGACGCTCCGGTCCATATCATTAGTATAGCAGCTCGCGCCCTTCCTCGCCTCGCCCCGGACGAGTACGATCTGCAACAGCATCCCCGCGCGCCGCGAGACTACCCGGTGAGGCATCATGGTTCCAGGTTTCGATCCGAACGTGAAGATCGCGCTGATCGAGCAGTTTCGCGATCGCGCGGAAGAAGGCGCGGGCCGATTTCGGCATCACGCTCGCCGGTGTCGTGAGAACCCGCTTCGACGGGCAGCCGGGTGCCGAGTAGTTCAAGCGGCTCCTGATGGAGGACCTGCACCTCGCCGAAGGCGACCGCGCGACCAACCCTGCTGCGGTGTAGGCAGAATCCCTACACGAACATGCAGCAATTCCCGACACCACGACCGGTCGCGTTTCAGTATGCTGTGTCCCATGGCGCGGAATCGATCAGGGGGCCGTAACGAAGGCCCCAGCACGCTCCTGCTTGTCGAGGACGAGGCGCTCATCGCGCTGGCACAGAAGAAAACCCTGACCGACTACGGCTACGAGGTCGTTACCGCTCACTCCGGCGAAGCGGCGGTGGAGATCGCGACGAGCGACGACACGGTCGACCTCGTCCTCATGGACATCGACCTGGGGCGCGGGATGGACGGCACCGAGGCGGCGGAGCGAATTCTCGCCACCCGGGAGGTGCCCATCGTCTTCCTCACCGGGCATGCAGAGAGAGAGATGGTGGAGAAGGTGAAGGGGATTACCCGCTACGGGTACGTGCTCAAGTCAGCCGGCGAATTTGTCCTGATGGAGTCGGTCGCGATGGCGTTCGAGCTCTCGGATGCTCACCGGCAGCTCTCGCGCTCGCGGGACCACTACGAGTCGGTGGTCAGATTGTCCGGAGAGATCGTGGCGCAGCACGATGCCGAGGGGCGCTGGGAGTTCGTCAACCGGGCCGCGGGCGACTTCTGGGGCGTGCCGCGCGACGAGCTCCTGACCCGGGACTTCCGGTCGTTGATCCACCCCGACGACGTTCAGGAGGCCAGGGCCGCGCTCGCCCGGATGAAGGACGAGCGAGCGCCGGTGTGGGGGCTGGTCAATCGGCAGAAGACGCCCGGCGGATGGCGGACGGTGGAGTGGAACAGCGCGCCGATCCTCGACGAGTCGGGGACCTTCGTCGGCCATCAGGCGACCGGTCGGGACGTGACCGAGCGCGAAGCTGCGGTGCGAGACCTCGAGCTGAAGGAGCTCGCGCTCGAGAGCGTGGACAACGGAATTATCTTCGCCGATCTGGACGGGCGCATCACCTACGCGAACAGCGCGGCGCTGGAGATGTGGGGCTATACCGATCCGCGTCCGGTGCTCGGGCGGCCGGTCAGGGAGTTCGTCGCCGACCCGTCGAAGGTCGATCGGTTGATGGACGAGCTGCGGCAGACCGGCCGAACCCGCGGCGCGTTCACCGGTGTACGGGCAGATGGAACCGCCTTCGACGTCGAGCTCGTCGAGGGGCACGTGATCTCCGGGGGACGCCTGCCGACGCGCGTCATGGGCTCGGTTCGCGTCGCCACGGGACGGACGCGCGCTGATCTGCTCGTGAGGACCTACCGCGAGAGCCTGGACCACGCCCACGAGATGATCGCCGCCGTGGACGCGGATCAGCGCTACACGTTCGCGAACGCGAGCTACCTCGAGTACTACGGCCTCGCCGAAGCCGATGTCGTGGGCAGGCACGTGAGCGAGGTCGTGGGCGGTGAGGCGTACGAGCGCGTCGTCCGCGACAGGGTGGCCGAATGCCTGCGCGGCGACGAGGTCGAGTTCGAGTACGAACGCGAGTTTCCCGGTCGTGGCGCCCGGACGCTGTACGTCTCCTATACGCCCATCCGTGACGGCGAACGCGTGATCGGGGTCTCCGGCGTGTTCGAGGACGTGACCGAAGCCCGGCGGACGCGGGACGAGCTGGGCAGTCAGCTCGTCCGCTCGCGGTGTTTGGAGGACATCGCGCGCGAGACGCTCAGGGGAGCCTCGGTCGACGAGCTGCTCTCGCGCGTCGTCCGTCGTCTGCGCGAGCAGTACCCCGACCTCCGCGTCGCCTACTCGACGCTGGACGCCGAGAACCGGCTGACCGGCTCCCACGCCGAGCAGCCGAACGCGATGCCCGACATCACCGGCATCGTCGCCGCTCTGAAGCGCGCTCCCGAATACCTGCGCGCGTTGCGCGCCACCGGGCCGGTCGTCGTAGAGGACGTCGGGAGCGACGAGCGGCTGAGTCCGGTCACCGACGCGCTCGAGGCCGGAGGAACCCGCGCGCTCCTCGAAGTTCCGCTCGTGCACGCCGAGGGAGTCATCGGCCTGCTCTGTCTCGATTCTCCGGTTCCCAGGTCGTGGACCGCTGACGAGGTCGCGACGCTCGAAGAGGTCGCGCACTACCTCACGCTCGCCCTCAAGGCCCGGGACGCTCAAGCCGAGCTCGAACGCCAACGGTGGCGTCTGGAGAACATCATCCGCGGAACCAACGCGGGCACGTGGGAGTGGAACGTGCGCACCGGCGAGACCGTCTTCAACGAGACGTGGGCGCGCCTGGCCGGCTATACGCTCGAAGAGCTCGAGCCGGTCTCCATCGAGACCTGGCTCGCGCTCGTGCACCCGGAGGACGCGGCCGTATCTGAGGCCGCGCTCGAGCGCCATTTTCGCGGTGAGGCCGACTACTACGACGTCGAGGTGCGGATACGCCATAAGGACGGCTCGTGGATGTGGGTGCACGATCGGGGCAGGGTCACGACCTGGACCGCAGACGGCGCACCGGAGTGGATGTTCGGCACGCACTCGGACATCACCCCGCGCAAGCGCGCGGCCGAGCGCGTACAAGGCCTGCTGCACGAGAAGGAGATGCTCCTGAGCGAGGTTCATCATCGCGTCAAGAACAACATGAGCACGTTGCAGGCGCTGTTGGCCATGCAGGCCTCCGAGGCGACGAATCCGGATACCGTTGAGGCGCTCGAGGACGCGAAGGCGCGCGTGCAGAGCATGGCGGTCCTCTACGAAAAGTTGCACGCAACCGGTGGTACGACCGCGATGCCGGTGAAGACGTACCTCGATCCGCTGGTCGAAAGCGTGTTGACGCTCTTTCCTGCCGGTTCCCGGGTTCGGGCGGACACGGAGATCGACGATACCGAGCTCGACACGAAGACGCTGTCGGTCATCGGTACGATCGTCAACGAGCTGCTCACCAACGCGCTCAAGCACGCCTACCCGGACTCGGCGGCCGGCACGATCACCGTACGCGCGCGCCGGATCGGCGACGCCTTCGTGATCGAGGTCGCCGACGACGGGGTGGGGATGCCCGAGGCGCAGGACGCGAGCGCCGGCGCCGGCAGCGGTCTGAACCTCGTGAGGCTTCTGGTAGAGCAGCTGAACGGGACGCTGCGCGTCGAGTCCGCCGGTGGAACCCGGTTCACGCTCGAGCTCTTCCCGTAGGCGGGAGCCGTGGTCGAGCGCAAGCGCTCGTTCGGGCACGGCGTTCCGCGCGTGATCTCGCCACACGACTCGGCGAGGCGCTCTATAAGAAGCGCTGACGCGACGACTCGGACGACGAGTTCCTCTACGCCGCGCTCGGTTACACGCTGCACAACCTGTACAACGCGGTCGATTTGCCCTTCGCGCGCAGACTCGATTCGTACCGGCGAAGGTCTGCTTTGCCAACGAGGCCGCCGATGTCTTGAGCTCCTCCGGGCCGGTGGCTGCTGTGGTTGCCGTCGTCCCGGCAGACAGCTGATTAGGACGCGAACGGTTGCAACTGGTCAATGCGTCGAACGACGTGCTGCAGCTCGTCGAAGAACCGGCCACGGATCTCCGCGTACAGTCGCGCCCTTTGCTCCGGCGAGTAGTCGTGCACGATGCGATTGCGCACGTCGCGCATGTCCATCCAGATCTCGACATCTGAGATGAGGTCGGTCTTTCTGACGACATGGAGCGTGTCGCGAAACGTGTCGCTCTGCACGCCCTGGACGAATCGCTCGTACGACCGAAAGAAGCGGATACATGTCTCTACCGCCCTCATGAATCTGTCGCTCAATGCGTCGTACGGCTCGAGCTCTTCGGGGGTGTAGTCTTTTTGAGGGTTATAGCTTGATGTTCTTTCGACGGAGGCTTCGACGAGACGGCTGGCGGATTCTACCTTGTGCCGTGTCGATCGCAGAACTTCGCGCTCATCTTCGGTCATGCTATTCGCTCCGTCTGAAGCGTGCGGACGAAGTGCACCTTGTCCGGATCCGGGTTCGCTTTATCGAAAACGACCACGTCAAGGCGCTCGTCCAGCCGGCGTTGATACGCCCGCCTCAGCCGCCGTTCGGTTGAGAATGGGTCCCTTATGTTGTCCCCCACGATCAGTAGATCCACATCGCCGCCGGTTGCATCGGGATTCGCGCGGGACCCGAACAGGTACACCTCGGTCCCCGGCGGTAGCCCCGCTTCCTCCAGCGCCGCGAAGAGTGCCGTTCGCTGCCTCTCGCTCAGCCTCACGCGTACATTGTAGTCGGTTTGGCCCGCGAGCTCTACCGGCGACCCTCGGGGTCAGCCGCCGCCCGCACCCGGTCCCTCCACGCGCTGGGCGTCACTCCCGTCTTCTTCTTGAACAGCCGGGCGAAGTAGTACTGGTTGTCGAACCGCAGGCGCGCGGCGACTTCCTTGACCTGCACGTTCGGATCGCTGAGGAGCTCCTTCGCGCGGTGGACGCGCAGCTGCAGGAAGTACTGGTATGGGGTGAGTCCGGTGTACCGGCGGAAGGCGCGCAGCAGCTGCCCGTAGGAGAGGTTGCAGCGGTAGGTAATCTCTTCCACCGAGATCCCTGACTCGAGGCGCTGCTGCATGAGGTAGCGCGCGCGGCGGATGATCTCGCCGGCGGCGTGCTGCTGCGAGTCGTAGTGGTGGAGCGCCTGGACGCTCGCGACGATCTGGAGCACGAGCGCTCCCAGGCGAATCTGGAAGCCGGGCGTCTGTTCGCGGCAGAGCGCGGCCGCGGAGTCGAACATCGCCACCAGGTCCTCGTGCACGCCAATAGTGAAGATGGGTTGCTCGGCCTCGATGATCCCGTTGTTCCACAGGCGGTTCGCGTGCGGTCCGCCGAACCCGATCCACTCCTCGGTCCAGCCGGTCGCGGGGTCCGGCCGGTAGGCGTGCTCCACCCCCGGGAAGAGGATGAACACGGTCCCGGGGCCGACGGCCGCCTCGCCGGAGCGTTCGCTCCAGAACGAGCCGAAGCCGTCGGTGATGTAGACGAGCTGGAAGAGGGCGAGCGCGCGTCCGGTCGTGACCTTCGCCGCGTATTCCTTCGGGTGCGCGTCCGGGGCGAGCGGGTAGGGCGAGCCTGAGGGGACCCTCGTGAAGCCCACGTCGTGGCAGTAGATCCCCCACCGCAGCGCCTCGTGGTTGAGCGGGAGGTACGACGAGAACCACCGGTCCTGCGCCCGCATGTCAGAAAAGTATATGCAAACCCGGGTTTTGTCCATTTGCACCCCCCTGAACCGGGTCTACGGTGGAGATACGACTCGAAGGGGGACGCGCTATGGCGAACGAAATACGAATCGGACTCTTTGGAATCGGACTCGACACGTACTGGCCGCAATTCACCGGGCTCAAGGAGCGGCTCGAGGGCTACCAGGCTGAGATCAAGCGGCGGATCGAGGCGTTGCCGGGCACCAACGTGGTAAACGCCGGGCTCGTCGACTCGGTCGAGCGGGCGCACGCGGTGGGGACCGATTTCCGCTTGCAGAAGGTGGATGTCATCTTTTTGTATATCTCCACCTACGCGCTCTCGTCGACCGTCCTGCCGGTCGTCCAGCGGGCCGGCGCGCCGGTGGTCGTGCTGAACATCCAGCCGGTCGGCCGGATCGACTACGAGGCGTTCAATCGGCTCGGCGACCGCGGCGTGATGACCGGCGAATGGCTCGCGCACTGCCAGGCGTGCTGCGTGCCCGAGATCGCCGGCGTCTTCAAGCGCGCCGGCATCGCCTACCACCTCGTCACCGGGTACCTGCAGGACGAGGAGACCTGGGCCGATATTGGCGACTGGGTTGCGGCCGCGCGGGTCGCCGGGGCGATGCGCGACAACCGGCTGGGCGTGCTCGGCCACTACTACGGCGGGATGCTCGACGTCTACACCGACGTGACCGCGCAGCTCGCCGCGTTCGGCGGGCACGTGGAGATCGTCGAGATGTGCGAGCTCGCCGAGCTGCGCCGCGCCGTGAGCGACGCGGACGTGAAAAAGAAGCTCGCGGAGTTCGAATCGACCTTTGACGTATCGTCGGAGTGCGACGAGAATGAGCTCGTGCGTGCGGCGAAGACCTCGGTCGCACTCGACCGACTCGTGGAGCGTCACGAGCTCGGTTCACTCGCCTACTACTACGAGTCGGTGTCGGGCCACGAGTATGAGGACATCGTTACCTCCGTGATCGCGGGCAACACCCTGCTCACCGGCAGGCACGTCCCGGTCGCCGGCGAGTACGAGGTGAAGAACGCGCAGGCGATGAAGATCGTGGATTTCCTCGGCGCCGGAGGGTCGTTCTCCGAGTTCTACGCGATGGACTTCGAGGACGACATCGTTATGCTCGGCCACGACGGCCCCGCGCACTTCGCGATCGCCGAAGGCGATGTGGGCCTCGTCCCGCTTCCCGTTTACCACGGCAAGCCCGGTCAGGGGCTGTCCATTCAGATGAGCGTGAAGCACGGCCCGGTCACGGTGCTGTCGGTCTGCGAAGGCCCTGAGGGCGTGTCGCTCCTCGTCGCCGAGGGGGAGTGCGTGCCGGGGCCGGTGCTCCACATCGGCAATACGAACAGCCGCTACCGCTTCGCGCTCGGCGCGAAGGAGTTCGTCAACCGATGGTCCACGCACGGACCGTCGCACCACTGCGCGATCGGCGTGGGGCACGTGGGCGGCGCGATCGAGAAGCTCGGCGCGCTCACCGGCCTGCCGGTGGAGAGGATCTGCTGATGGACGAGCGTGCGGCGACGATATCCTGCTCGGCGCGCCGGGGTGGTGGAACTAATCAGGACCCGGCGGCCCGTCATCCAGAAACGCCGCGAGCTGCCCTTCGACCTGGGCGTACATCCGTTCCGCCGCCTCCGCGGTGTAACCAGCCGAACGGGGAAGATAGACGATGCCCGGATGCGTCTCCGCATAAGGCAGCATTTCTCCGATCCCGTCGGCGTCGGCCGCGAACCGGTTCGTCGCGTCAGCGAGCCACGCCCGCAAAGCCTCGGCGTCCACCGGCAATCCTACCGAGGTGTTGAAGAGTAGCTTCCCCGACCCGAGTCGACCGAGCTCGTCGCCCCCCAGGAGCGACGTGCGGCGCGGTACGCGGATGGATACGATCGGGCACTCCGCGAGCAGGTCGGCCAACGATCGGTACTCGATTCCTTCGGTCTCCAGCGCCTCCTTGCGGCTGCGGCTGAAGTAGCGGACCCGCGCCCCCAGAGCCTTCAGCGTGCGTGCCGTGAGCCCGCCAGCGGCGCCCGCGCCGATAAACCAAAGCAAGTTCCCGCGAGCTCGCGGTTGATCTCCTGAGGTCCGGTGAAGAGAGTCGCTCCCAGGCCGATGTAGCGCAACCCGCCGGCTGCGTCGATGACCTCCGCGTCGAGCCGGGTGCCGCTCATGGCGACGCGTGCCGTGCCGGGCACGGCCTACCGCCCGCGTCGCGTCCCGAGCTTCACATCAAAGAGCCGCTCGATGGCAAGGCCCCAGCCGAGCGCGAGCACAATCACCGAGGTCAGGCCTTGGACGACCGGAATGATGCCAAGCACCAGAACCGGAACGAAACCGAGCAGGATTCTGATGAACACGCCACCGCCTTCGCGCTCGGCGAGGCGCCATCCGAAGAGGCGGGCGATATACCCCCCGATCTCCGGAAGCGCGAGCGCCGTCAGGATGAACATCACCAGCCCCAGCCCGAACGAGAGACTGAGGGCAATCGGCACAGTTATGCCGAAGACGAAGCCCGCGAGGAAGAGCGCGCCAATCGCTACCGGGAAGGCGAAGAACGGGATAAGCCCCCACGCGAACGTCGCCCAGAATCGGGCGTGACCGCGTGCGGCGTCTGTGACTCGGAGCCCCGGGAAGAGGTTGAACAGGAGCGCGAAAACCAGCCCGGACAGAAGGGCTACGACGGTAAAGACGAGGCTTCCGACTCGCAACCACCAGCGACCTTCGCGCCACTCCTCGGTGAAGTCGGCTTTTTTGAAGGTTATCAGGCCCTGCACCGCGGCGAGCTCCTCGTCCGAAAGGCGCTGGTCCGACTTATAGGTGAAGTCTCCGGCGATCACGGCCCCGTCTTCGAGGACGATCGTGCCGGCACCCACCGTCACATCGCCATCGATACGTCCGGAGATGACGAGTCGACGCGCTCCCGCGTAAAGGTCACCGTCAACCTCGCCGGCGACCTCCACGCGTCGTCCGGCGGCGAAGAACCCGCCTGCCACCCGGGCCCCTTCTGCGAGATACACCGTATTGCCCGCGGCAAAGGTCGTGCTTCCGAGCGACCCGGTCAGGTCCACCGAGCGTGCTGCCAGAACGGCGTCCTCTCCGACCGTACCGCCAATGTCGAGCGACCGCGCCATCGCGAAGACGCTGTCCCGAGTGTTCCCGGATAGCTCGAGCTCCTTGCCGAAGAAGTAGAGCGAGTGGGCGCTGCCGCTGAACGTCAGTTGCTTACCTGCGAACAGATAGTCGTCGGCGATGCTCGCGCCTTCCGTGTCCACCTCCTCATCCACGTGCACGTCTACCGCCGCGAGGTGGCCAGCCGCGATCATCGCCACCACCAGGACCCAGACGAACCGTCCCCCCGTTGTTCGCATCATGTACTCCATTGGTTCAAGCGTACGACCGCAGAGCGGCGCAGTCAATCGCGGGGAGGCGGGAGCGCCGCGCGCCTCCCCGGTCAACTCCCGCGCGCGACCAGCGCACGACTGACGAGCTCCAGCTCCCCCCGCAACGACTCGAAGAAGTCCGACGCCTGGCCTTCCCACGCCGCCTCCAGGTTCGCCGCGAAGGAGTGCTGGAAGAAAACCGCTGCCAGCACGCGCCCGGCCGCGCGAGCGTCCGCGTCGGTCCGTACAGCGCCCCCCTCTTGCATCCGCTCCACCATCGCCGCGAAGAACCGCGCCGGCGCTTCGAGGAGGTAATGCTCCACGCCGGCCCGCGCCGCCGGCAGGTGGTACTGGGTGACCATGAGCAGCCGCCACGTGAGCATCGTCTCGCGGTCGGCCTTCGCGTAGAAGCGCTTCGCACCTTCGAGCAGGTAGGTAACGATGTCGAACCGCCGGCCGTCGTGAAACTCGTCTGGGGACGGCGGGGCGAACGCCGGCGAGATGAGCCGCGCCTCGAGCCGCTCGAGGATCGCGTCGAGGAGGGCCCGCTTGTTCCGGTAGTGCGCGTAGAGCGTCGCCTCGTTAAGGCCGAGCGAGCCCACAATCTGCCTCACCGAGACCGCCTCGAACCCCCGGTCGGCGAAGAGCTCGAGCGCTCGCTGGAGGATACGCTCCTTCGTCGGCACCGGGCCAATATCAGATGCGCGCGGTCTGCCCATAGGTCGAGTATGCGGGTATCGGCAGAAAAATCAACGCTCGTTGGGAAAATGTGAGATCCGTCCTTGCACAAAACCCAACGATCGTTGAGATTAAGTCTGTTTGGAAGAGCGGGTTCGCGACGCGACCCTGCAAGTCTGGACGGGGAGGGCGCATGGCAGGTCTCTATAACGACGACGAGGGCAGGCGCATCGCGTGGGCGAGCTACGACCGCGCGCTCGGGCTCTGGCCCGCTACCTACCACGAGGAGTGGGTGGAGACATCGTTTGGGCGGACGCACGTCGTCGTCTCCGGCCCGGAGGACGGCGCCCGCTCGTCCTTCTGCCGGGGCTCTTCGCCGATGCGACCATGTGGTACGCGAACGCAGGAGCCTTTGCCGAGCGGTACCGGGTCTACACCCCCGACGAGCTCTCCATGGTCACGATGCCCGTGCTCGTCATGGCCGGCGGCAAGCCGATCCTCTACAAGAATCCCGACCAGCTCGCCGCGGCTCCGGGCGCTACACCGCGCGCACCGCCTCCTGCGCCTCGGTAAAGCTCTGCAGCGTCTCGTCCGACGGTTTCGGGGTGAGTAGGCTCACGATGACGACCGCGGCGAACGCGAGGATGAAGCCGGGTAGCAGCTCGTAGAAGTATTCGCCCTCGATGGAGATGAAGTTCTTAACCACGAAGATCGTAGTCGAACCGACGATCATCCCGGCGAGCGCGCCCCATTTCGTGGTTCCCCTCCAGAGTACGGCGAGGATGATCACCGGTCCGAACGCGGCGCCGAAGCCGCCCCACGCATAGCCCACCATGTTCAGGATTGTCCCCGAGTCGGTCGCCGCGATCGCGAAGGCGACGAGTGCGAAGCCCACGACTCCTGACCGGCTGACCCACTCCTTCTTGCGGTCGTCCATCTTCTCGATAACAGGGATGTCCTCGGTCAATGCCGATGTGAGCACGAGCAGCTGCGAGTCGGCGGTGGACATGACCGCGGCGAGCACAGCGGCGAGGACGATTCCGGCGAACACCGGGTGGAAGAGCGCGGTCGTCATCGCGAGGAAGATCCGTTCGCTCGAGCCGCCCTCGCCGGTGAGCCCCTCCATGGGCATCGCCGCGTGCACGCCGACTCCAATGATGCCAATGGCGGTCGCCATGATCAGGCTCACGGTCATCCAGCTGATACCGATGCGCCTCGCGCGCGGGACCAGCGACACGTCCCTGATGCCCACGAACCGCGCGAGGATGTGCGGCTGCCCGAAGTAGCCGAAGCCCCAGGCCATGAGCGAGACGGCGGTGATCCAGCCGGTGGAGAAGGAGAAGGCGTCCGGGTTCACCGCGGTGATCGACGCATCCGACCCGGCGTACGCGAAGTAGCCCAGCAGCACCGCGAGGACGAGCGCGGCGAGCATCAGTAGCCCCTGAATGAGATCGGTTCAGCAGACCGCGCGATAGCCGCCCAGGAACGTGTACGAGACGACCACGACGGTCGTTATGATCAGCGACCAGCTCTCGGTGGCGCCGAAGGTGTGCGCGAACAGAAGCGTCCCACCCTTGAGCCCGGAGGCGACGTAGAGCGTGAAGAAGAAAAGGATCACGAGCGTTGAGACGACCTTGATCACGCCGCTCCGGTGGTCGAACCGATTGGAGATGAAGGTGGGAAGCGTCACCGCCTTGAGCTTCTCGCTCATCGAGCGCAGACGTCCGGCGACCAGCAGCCAGTTGAAGTACGCACCCACGAGCACCCCGTTCGTTCCGAAGTCGGTCTCCGCCGGCGCCTGGCGGGCGCGAGCGGTCACGGCAACACTGACGCACGTAGGTGTACTCGTTATCGGCGAGGTCAGTGAGATACAGGTACCAGTCATTATTATAGGACGTTGTCCCGGTCACGTACCTCCCCAGGAAAACAAACGCGTCGTCCCTGAAGGGCACCTCGTTCACATTCAGGTCGGCGCTGATCCAGATGCTCCCCTCGGCGATCTCGTACGTGCCTTCACCGGCGTAATCGTACCGTGTGCCCGTGCCACGCCTCGTACCGAGATGCGCTACGGAGCCTTGAAGGTGTAGTACGTGATGAAGTTAGCCCATTCCATGCGCCGGTCGTTGGCCGTCACGACGTATTCTCCCTCGGTGACGAAGTTGTTCCCGCGCGTCACGGTGATAGCGTCTCCGTTGAGCTCGTAGGAGATTCCGCCGAGTGTGTCGATCGTCTCACCGCTCTTCTGTACCGAAAAGCTCGCAGAGCCGCCGTTGAACTCGGCGATGATCTGCGAGCCGAGGGGGATGTAGTCATAGAAGAGCTGCGGGGACACTCCGGCGATCAGACTGTCGAGCTCCCATGTCGTCCCGGCGAGCGTGTAGTCTTCAGTCGGGTTCAAGACGCAGCCTGCCGCAGTCGCGACGACAACCAGGACCAGCACGACCTTCGCGGTTGTTCTCACGTCAGACTCCTTCGCATAATGGTGACTGGAATACTGAGGTAAGATCGCGAAGTTGTCAATCGTTGTTGTATCTTCCGGCCCGCCACCCGTTCCGATAACCCGATACCGCACCCATATACCCTTTCACTGAAGCTTGGAGTAAGGAGCCGATTATCCTTGCTCGATTCCGTAGAACCGCGCGCACGTTCCGCCGGCGA
>CAYWJH010000006.1:17190-20556 GCA_964458555.1 uncultured Spirochaetaceae bacterium
CCGCCGGCGAGCGTGCAGACCGGCCAGTCGGAGCCGATCATGAGCCGATCCGCGCCGAACGCCTCGAGCATGATGTCCAGATACGGCTCGAAATCGGCATGCTTCCAGCGCTCCCGATCGGCCTCGGTCGCCATGCCCGACAGCTTGCGCGTTACGTGCTCGCGCTGTGCGAGCTCGCGCATGTCGGTCGCCCACGGCTCGGTCCTTTCGTCTGCGATGGGCGGTTTCGCGATGTGGTCGACGACGAAGCGCTCGATCTGGTCGCCTATCTCTGCGGAGCGGAGGTCGAGCCAGCCCACGACGCCCAGAACGTGGTCGTAACGCCCGGCGAGCTCGAGGAGCCACTCGGTCTCGGCCACCATCTGCCGCGCCTGCACGGTGATCGAGCCGTCGAAGCCGATCGACTCGAGAAGCGGCGCAAGATCCTCCGGCATAAAGTCGCGTCGCAGCGAATCGGCGTCGTCGCCCATCCACGGGTATTCCTCCGGATTGTAGATCCAGAAGTGCTGGTGCGCGTCGATGCGTCTCATGCAACCTCACCTTCGAACGGCCGCTTGCGCTCGATCCTGAAGACGAACGCGTGGTCGCACGGCTTCTTCGCCGGCGTTTCTATCTTCATTGCCTGCTCGTCGTGGTCGAACCACCACCGCAGCTCGCCATCGGCCCCGAGCATCGTCACCCGCGCGACCTCCTCCGGGTAGAACTTCGCCCACGGGGTCGCGATGGACGCCTCGCGCTCCGGCCACGCGAGGCAGATCACGTAGAGCGTGTCGTCGTTCGCGGTGAACCTGAAATCTGCAGGCGTGTAGGCGAGCTTTTCGTCCTCGGTGAAGTAGCCGTTCTTGCTTACGTTGTCGATGAGGTAGTGAATCACCTCCGCCGAATCCTTGTACGTGTTGTTCCTGAGGTAGCACCACCCCTGTCCGTTGTCGACGGTCGTGTCGGTGATCCACTCCATGTGGGTCATGTCGTTGAATCGGCCCAACTCGAGGTCTACCACGCCGCTTCCCGGCGCGAGGTCATGATGCTTGTACGTCACCACGACCTCCTTGCCCCATCGCTCGGCGTGATCGTAGTAGTAGGCGAGGAACTCGCGCTTGTAGTGCTCCTGAACGTGAGGAATTCCGAAGTCAAACCACATGAGGTCGGGCCGGTAGCCGTCGATGACCTCCTTCGTCTTCGCCCACCGCCGGTCGATGAACGCCTTGCTCGGCCGCTCGAGCTGCGTCCAGTCTCGCGGGATATCGTCGAGCGCCTTGTCCACGTCGTGCGGCTCGCCGACGACGTCGCGCATCGGCCCCATCTTCGACGCGTTCCACGCGTTGGCCGAGCTGTCCCACATGGAAAAGCCGTCGTGGTGCTCGTGCTGCGGCGTCCCCGGGCGGTACATGTTGTACGGGTACCACGTTCCGTTCGGCCCGCACGCCGGGACCGAGTAGACGCCCCAGTGCGTGTAGATCCCGAACTTCGCGTCCTGGAACCACTGGGGCAGCGCGTGATTGCGAAGCGATCGCCACGACGGTCGGTAGGGCATAGTCTCTCCTCTGACCCCATCGGTCCTCGAAAGGTCTTGCACGACTCCCGCATCGATTGTACTATTGTAACAGTACAATATTGCGAGAGGCAGCGATGATCTCCGTCACCAATCTGACACAGCTATACCGCAACGGGAAGGGCGTCGTCGACCTGACGTTCACGGTCGAAGAGGGCGAGGTCTTCGGATACCTCGGACCGAACGGCGCGGGCAAGACGACCACCATCCGGAACCTGCTCGGGTTCATGAACGCGACCGGCGGGAGCGCCACCATTATGGGTAAGGACTGCCGGGCGCGAGCAGCGGAGCTCCAGAACGTCATCGGCTATCTCCCCGGCGAGATCGAGTTCTTCGAGAACATGACCGGTATCGAGTTCCTTACGCTGATCGGAGACCTCCGACGGATGAACGCGACGGCGCGGCGTGACGATCTCA
The DNA here is from genome assembly GCA_964458555.1 of uncultured Spirochaetaceae bacterium. Lineage (GTDB taxonomy): Bacteria > Spirochaetota > Spirochaetia > DSM-27196 > SLST01 > SLST01. The sequence goes on from CAYWJH010000006.1 coordinate 19,160, forward strand.
TCGACCGGTTCGAGCTCGACCCGTCAGGCCGAATCAAACGAATGTCCAAGGGGATGAAGCAGAAGCTCGCCGTTGTCACCGCCTTCATGCACGACCCGCCGGTCTACATCCTCGACGAGCCTACGAGCGGGCTCGACCCATTCATGCAGAACGTCTTCATGAATCTGCTTCGCAGCGAGAAGGAACGCGATAAGACGGTCCTCATGTCCTCTCACATCTTCGAGGAGGTGCAGCGGATCTGCGATCGGGCCGGCATCATCAAGGAAGGCCGGCTCGTCACCGTGGAGGACGTCCAATCGCTCAACGAAGCCAGGCAGAAGTCGTACGTCGTGACGCTCGCCGACTCCTCGGACGTCGCGCACCTGCGCGAGGCGAACGTAGACCTTGAGCCGATCTCCGAGCACCGGGTGGTCGTCACGGTGCGCAACAACTATCGCGACCTCTTCCGGGCGCTCAGCCGCTGCGACGTTCAGGGGCTGGAATCACGAAGCGAGTCGCTGGAGGACATTTTCATGAAGTACTACGGACAGGAGCGGGACGCATGAGTTGGACACTCTTTAAGGCCACGCTGAAGGCGAACTGGATCCTCGGGGTCGTCTTCGTCCTGATCGTGCTCATCTACGTCACCACGTCGGCGAGCATGTTCGATCCGGTGAGCGCGGAGAGTATCCAGGCGATGCTCGACCTCCTGCCGGAAGGAATGACGCGCGCGATGGGCTTCGCCGGCCTGGGTACCGATCTCACCGCCTACCTCGCCAACTATCTCTACGGCTTCATCATGGTCATCTTCCCGCTGATCTACAGCGTGGTCGTAGCGAATCGGCTCATCGCGAAACACGTGGATTCGGGCTCCCTGGCCTACCTGCTCACCACGCCGATCACGCGGGTCCGGATCGCCACGACGCAGGCTGTCTACCTCGCGGTCTCGCTGCTGTTCATCTTCGTCGTCGCCGTCGTCGTCGCGTTCGTAATCGCAGAGTCGATGTTCGCTTCCATGCTCGACGTGGGACGCTACGTGCGGCTCAACGTTGTCGCCTATCTCGCTCTGCTTGCGGGTGCGGGCGTGAGCTACCTGAGCTCGTGCAGCTTCAGCGACACGCGTCATTCGCTCGCCTTCGGCGCAGGGATCCCGCTGGTTTTCCTCGTGGCGCGGATGATTTCGAAGATCAGCGACGAGGTCGCGTGGGCGAGGTATCTCAGCCTCTACTCTTTCATCGACGTCGAGCGGCTGCTCGCCGACCCGGGCTACGCCGTCGCATCCAGCGCGATCCTGTTCGCGGTGAGTCTTGCTCTCTTTGCGGCGGCCGTGGTCGGCTTCCAGCGCCGCAGCCTCGCGCTGTAGGCCGCGCGCCGCCGCTTCACGCGCGGGCCGCGTTGTACGCGTCGACGAGCTTCCC
>CAYWJH010000006.1:20656-28317 GCA_964458555.1 uncultured Spirochaetaceae bacterium
CTTCCCTGCCGCGTGCAGTCGCTCCGAGCGCTCCTGGTACGCCGGCAGTACGTAGCGCTCGAAGAGCTCCGGCGAAAGCGTGCCGGCGTGCACGTTGTCGCCAAAGTTGACGATGTGCACCGGCGAGTCGGCGATCGCGTCGATCATACGCAGATGGTTCTCGTGGAGGGTGCGGAAGTACCGATCGGCGGCCTCCGGCTCGTCGTAGACCAGAAACACGCCGTTCTCAACGCCCATGAGATCTATGTAGAGGTGCTGTACGTTCACGCGGGGCATGAAGATGGTGGGGGCGCCCAGACCCTCCCACTCGGCGTGGACCTCGTCGAACGCCTCGCGGTTGAAGCGCCACTCGGTGTGCTCGTCGATCCAGCCCACCACGCGCAGGTCCTCGACGGAGGTCACCGGCCAGCTGTCGCGCATGGGCGCCCAGCTCGACGGCGTGGCGTGGTGGCGCTCGCTGATCGAGCCAACGGGAGTGGTGGTGCGGATCTCCCACTCGGTCTGTGAGAGCTCGACGCGGCTCTGCTCGATCCGCGGATCGGGCACCGACTCGAAGCATCGGTTGAACCAGTATATCCGGGCGGAGCAGCCGAGCTTCCGGTAGATCTCCGGTCGGGACAAACCTTCGAGCTCCGCGGGAAACGGCTCGCCCGCAAAGCGCTTGTCGTCGTACCAGCACTCGATCCGCGGCTGCCAGATGATCCGGCCGCCGGCCTTCCCGAACGCGACGTCGTGATGAAGCTGCTCGAAGTCCATCGGCGCCTCCATCGTACGATTATGGCACCCGGCGGAGCCGGTTGCAATTCGTAGCGCCGAGCGCCCACACCTCCGGCCTTCAGATGCTTCCCATGGGCAGGTCGAGGTGGTCGGTGTCGTTGAACCGCGCTGGATGACGGGAAGGTGCTCGGGGCCGGAGCGCCCTCAGGACCGCGTTGACCAAGACGCCGTCTGTCGGCACACTGCGGAGGAATCCGCCCGGCGAGGAGACGTGATGTTCGCGACAGCGCTACTGCCGGTTACGCTGCACGAGTCGACCGGTCGACTCGGCGCCATGCTCGCCTTTCTTCGCAAGTTCGATACCGACCGGGTCGTGCTCCTTCACGTGAGCACCGGCGTTCCGGCGAGGTCGACGGAGGCGGCGATGGAGGACCTGCGTGATCGCGCGGTCGACGCCGCCCGCGAGGCAATCGGCGAGGCGGATGGATCGTCGGCCTTCGAGCCGCGGCCATTCACGCCGCACTCGGAGGCGGAATCGTCCGATTCGGCGATCGGCGTCGAGGTGCTCGTGAAGAGCGGCTCGCCTGCGCTCGAGATCACGCGGACCGCCTGGGAGATCGGCGCGGCCTTCATCTACGTCCCGTACAAGCGCAAGAGCTGGATCCAGCAGACGCTCGTTGGCAGCACCACCAAGGACGTGATCAGGCTGACGAGCCTTCCCGTCTTCGTCTTCAGACAACGGCTGGTGGGCTCGCCGGACGATCCGCTTTGCATCCTCTACCCGACGGCGTTTGGCGATACCGACCGCGAGGCCATCCCGTACCTCGAGTATCCGGGGCTCGCCGCCCAGCGGCTCGTCCTGCTGCACGTCCGCGAGCGTGCGCCGGATCCAACTACCGAGCGACGCCGGCGCGAGGCGTGCGATGCGAACCTCGACCGGCTCTCGGGCGAAGTCGTGGCGAATTACGCGGAGGTCTCCACCCTGCAGATCGTGGGGAATCCGCGGCGTGCGATCCCCCGCGTCGCGCGCAGAGAGGGTGCGGGCCTGCTGGTCATCGGGAAATCGGATCGTCCCGGCGGCCTGAGCGCCGTTATGGGATCTGTGGCCGGTGAGCTCGCCAAGAGCGCGCCATGCTCGGTGTTCATCGTCAGTCGGGCCGGCATCGCCGAAGGAGCGCGCCGATGATTCGCCGCAACGCTGTCTTCTTCGTCGCGATCGTGATCGTTGTCGCGATGGTCGCGCTGGGCATCCTCGCGCCCGATGGGCTCGACCGGGTCACCGGCGTTGTGCACACGTACATCATCGACCACTTCGGCTGGGGATACCTGCTCGCCACGTTCTTCTTCCTCGCCTTCTCGCTCTACGTCGCGTTCAGCCGGTACGGGCGGATCAAGCTGGGCGCCGACGAAGAGAAGCCGCAGTACAGCTACTTCGCGTGGTTCAGCATGCTCTTTGCCGCCGGTATGGGGATAGGGCTCATCTTCTGGAGCGTCGCAGAGCCGATGGGCCACTACCTCAACCCGCCGGAGCACATCGCGTCGGGGTCGGGCGACGCGGCCGCGTTCGCCATGCGGTACAGCTTCTTCCACTGGGGCATCCATCCGTGGGCCATCTACATCGTCATGAGCCTGACGATCGCGTATTTCTCGTTCCGGCGTGGCATGCCGCCGCTGATCTCGAGCGCGTTCTACCCGCTCGTGGGCGACCGGATCTACGGCGTCGTGGGGAAGGCGATCGATATCCTGGCCGTCTTCGCGACGGTGTTCGGCGTGGCCACGAGCCTTGGCCTGGGCGCGTTGCAGATCACCGGGGGCGTGGCGACGGTGGTGCCCATTCCGCAGGGTACGACGACGACGCTCATCGTGATCGTGGCGGTGACGGTGCTCTACATGATCTCGAGCGCGACCGGGCTGGACAAGGGCGTGCAGATCCTCAGTCGCACGAACGTGATCGTCGCGCTCCTGCTGCTGGGCTTCATGCTCGTCGCCGGCCCGACGGCGTACATCCTCGATATCTTCGCGACGACGCTGGGCGATTACCTCAGCGGTCTGGTGACGATGAGTCTCAGCACCAACCCCTTCGAAGGGTACGAGTGGACGAAGTCGTGGACGCTCTTCTACTGGGCGTGGTGGATCTCGTGGTCACCGTTCGTGGGACTGTTCGTCGCGAGCATCTCGCGTGGCCGCACGATTCGCGAGTTCGTCCTCGGGGCGCTCATCGTGCCGGCGCTGCTGACCTTTCTCTGGTTCGCTGTCTTTGGCGGGGCAGGCTTCGCGCTCGAGCTGAGAGACGGGATCGATTTCGCCGCGTCCGCAGCGGAGAACGTGTCCGGAGCTCTGTTCGAGCTGCTCGGCTACTACCCGCTCTCGGGCGTGCTCACCGTCATCGCGGTGCTCCTGCTCACCGTCTTCTTCGTGACCTCTGCGGATTCTGCGACGTTCGTGCTCGCGATGATGAGCTCCGACGGCAACCTCAACCCGCCTCTGGCGAAGAAGATCGCGTGGGGCGTGATCCAGTCGACCGCGGCCGCCGTACTCCTCCTCTCCGGGGGGCTCGAGGCGCTGCAGCGCATGGCGATCGTCGCGGCGCTCCCGTTCACGCTCGTCATGGTGCTCATGGTTCGCGGACTCCTGAAGGCGATGCGCTACGAGGTGCGTCACGAATGGGCCGATCGTCGCTCCCGCCGCACGAGCGATCGGTCCGCCTGAAGAGGCCCCGACATTCGGCGTTGACTCGGCGCCCCGCCCACACGACAATGAACGTCAGCAATGGAAGAACGTATCGTAAAGGCGGTTCGCGCCGAAGGGCTGGGGGCGCGGCTCAAGGACGTCCTGATCGCGTGCTACGACAGGATCATCGCCGGCGAGATTACCAGCGTCGCCGAGCTCCTCGACGAGCTCGAAGAGCTCGGATGGGACCCTCGGCTCGAGCGTATCGTCAGGCGAGGCTATCGCCTCATCCGCGAGCTCCACTGGGGCATCTTCAGACATCTCGATGCGAAGCTCCATCCGGAGCTGTGGCACGCGCTCACGGTGAGCAACCCCACGATGCGCGACGTGGCCGACCTCAAGCGCAACGTCGTCGTTCCCAACGTGTACTGCTCCATCCTCGACGTCCACGACTACACGGCGTTCTGTCAGAAGAATCGGTACAACGTCTCGATGATCCGAATGCTCGACGATCTGATGCAGAAGGACCTCCGGAAGGTCGCCGACGAGCACCGCTGTCTCGCGACGCGATCGGCCGGCGACACGATCATCGTCATCGGATCGTCTCCGATCGACATGATTCGCGCGTGCCTGGGGATCATCGCGACGTTCTCGCGCAGGAGAGTCGTGCAGGCGGCGATGGAGTTCGAGAGCCGCAAGGGTAAGTCGGTCGCGATGCAGGACTTTCGTGTCTCGGCGGGCATCGCGGGAGGTCAGCACTACAATTCGTTGATCGTCACGCAGGACGGCGATGTCTCGGGCAGCGTTGTGAACACCGCCGCGCGCCTGCAGGCGTTTGCCGGCGCGGTTGCGCCCGACCGCTCGAAGGTGATGATGACGTCCCACGTCCACGTGGGCTACGAGAAGGAAGTAGCGTACTCGGACGAAGCTTCGGATGGTCTCGTGTTCTTCGACTGCGGGCGCGTCTCGTTCAAAGGAGTCGGCGTGGGCGTCTTCGAGCTGCTCTTCGCCGAGCGCGAGATCAAGAAGGTGAGGTACCAGCAGGAGTACACGAACGTAGCGGAGACCGCCGAGCGCGGACAGTGGAGCGATCGCCTCATCCCCGACCTGACGCGTCTCGTCGCGAAGGTTCTGCGCACGAATCCGATCTCCCGGGTCGAGGTGATCGAGGAGGGGATGCGGCGGAGGGTGTCCAGCGCGCACGTGGTCGAGCTCTGCGAGGAGGCGATCGGGCTCTACGAGTCGGCACAGGATCACCGTGAGGTGAGCGCCCGGCTCCAGGAGATCGGACTCATTCTCGAGCGGGCGAACGGGTTTGATCCGCTCGTGCTCGTTCATTTCCGGCAGATCGTCGCGGCGTACGACGAGCTCGTGAGGGAGTTCGAGCGCGTGCAGTACGAGAGGGTCATCGAAAACCAGACCGGTCTCTTCTCGGCAAAGGAGCGCTCGCTCATCGACCACGCCCAGAGGCTTGAGCGCATACGCGACACGCTGCTCGAACGCGGCAAGAAGGACAACAACATTTACTCGAGCGCGATGCTGTGGAACAAGATCGTCCACGACTTCGACGACGGGCTCGAGTTCGGGGTGTACAGCGGGAAACGGTAGCGACTCGGCGGCTAGCGCTCGCCGATCCAGCGGACGATCGCGTCGCGGACGGCCGCGGTGTGCGTCTCCATGGGCAGGTGGTGCGCGTCGGGAACGAGCTCGAGCGCGGCAGCCGGCAAGGCGTTCGCGGTCGCCTCGCCGGTCTCGAGCTCGATCCAGTCGTCTTCGGCGCCCCAGATCACGAGCGCCGGCGCGGCGATTTCGCCAAGGTCGAACTCGATCTCGTTCGCCGTGCGTGCGTAGCGGATGTACGCGTTCGGCATCCGCGGACGCAGGAGCGGTGCGGTGTAGAGGTCTACCTCCTCGTCGGTGGCCGGACGACCCAGCGCAGACGAGAGGAGCTCTTCGACCCCGTCGCGCGTGTAGAGGCTGTTTTCCAGCCACGCGCGCCACGACCACCGCACCGGCGGAAACCAGAACCCACGCCGGGCGCGCTGCGGACCGACGATCTCGGTCGCGAAGAGGAGGAGGCCCGCGGTTCGCGCCGGCCGCTCCATCGCCATCCCCGTCGCGACCCGTCCGCCCATGCCGTGTCCGCCGACGACCCACGCGTCCGCGGGCGGGAACTCGTTCGGCTCGGTGTCGAGCCGGTCGAGCAGCGACCAGAGCAGCCCGGTCCGATTCGCGAGCGTGTGCTCGAATTCGAGCGCGGCGTCGCTGAAGCCGAATCCCGGCAGATCGATCGCGACGACCGCGTACCCGGCCTCGGCGAGCTGCGGGCCGAGGCGCCGGTAGCTCACCGTGGAGGCGCCTTCGGCGTGGAGAAGCAGGATCTTGGCGGCCGGTTCGGCGGCGGGGGTCCACGTCCGGTAGTGGAGCGTGAGCCCGCCGAAGGTCGAGAAGCGGCTCTCGGCGAACGGACGTTCGACGGGGTAGCGCGCGAGCAGTGACACCTGCGGCGCCGGTTCCGGGGTCGTGCACGCCCACAGTAGGAGCGGCACCATCGCGGCAAGGGACGTCTTCGTGACAGATCGCACGAACTGACCGTATCTCGCGCGCGTCGCGAGGTCAATCGGCTCGCCGATCGGCCGATACTAGGAACGAATGGGTGTGTCACTCAGACCGGCCGGTCTTACCATAGTCTTCGTCCTCGCCCTCGCGCTCGTCTTCGCAGGCGTCGCAAGCGCCGCGGAATCGCCGTCGACGGACATCGCGGATCTGCTCGAGCAGACCGGGTCGATCCTCGAATGGGACGAATTCACCCGGACGGGGGTCATCTGGAGCGGCCTCGACTCGATCGGTTTCGCGCCGGGCGAGCAGGTCGCCGTCGCCGATTTTTCCGAGCTGATCCGGATCGAGCCGATCGTCTACGATGGAGGACGGCTGCTCGTCCCTGAACCGACGTTCGAGCTGCTCGCGGGCCGTCTGGGCCGCACCGACGCCGCGCGCGTTCGTCCGGTCAAGGCGATCGTTATCGACGCGGGGCACGGCGGGCGGGATCCGGGGGCCAATCGGACGGTCACCGAGAACGGCGAGAGCGTAACCTACCGCGAGAAGGACATCGTCCTCGACATGGCGAAGCGCGTGAAGGCAGCGCTCGAGGCGACGCTCGACGGGCCGGAGATCCACCTCTCGCGGTCGACCGACGAATACCTCACGCTCGAAGAGCGCACCGAGTTTGCGCACGCGCTGCGAGAGGATCCGCTCGACAACGTGCTGTTCGTCTCGCTGCACGTCAACGCGAGCGTCGCGCCGTGGACCGACACGAGGGGGGTGGAGATCTACTATCTCCCGGCGACGCAGCGGCGGCAGGTGCTCGAGGAGGAGATCGCGGCGTCGCTCGAACCGGAGGTATCGGCGATTTTGAACGACCTCAAGGAAGAGGAATACACCGTAGAGAGCGTCCTCATGGGCAAGACGGTCCTCTCCGCGATCGCCGCGCGCGTACCGGAGACCCCGGTGGAGCGCGGAATCCGCGTCGCGAACTTCTTCGTCGTCCGCGAGGCCCGCATGCCGTCGATTCTCGTCGAGACAGGCTTCATCAACAATCGCGAGGAGCTCGCGCTGCTCGTGACCGCGGCGTATCGGCAGCGCCTCTCCGAGGCGATAGCCGCGGGCGTCGCCGAGTACGTCCTCGATTTCGAGGGCGTCCGGTAGCCCGCGACCCTTCCCGCTGGCCCCGTCTCTGCGTACGTTAAGGGGGAGGGCCGTGCGCGGCGGGATCGATTGACAAAGGACCCGCCGACGCTACAATGCGGATCAAAGCCAAAGGAGTTACTATGGGTAAGCTACAGTTGAAGCCTGGTGTCGTCACCGGCAGCCAGCTTCAGGAGATCTTCGAGTACTGCAAGTCGGTTCCGTGCGCGCTTCCGGCGGTCAACGTCGTGGGCAGCAACTCGATCAACGCGGCGATGCAGTCGGCCAGAGAGGCCAATTCGCCCATCATCATCCAGTTTTCCAACGGCGGCGGTCAGTTCAACGCCGGGAAGTTCCTCGACAACACCGACGAGCGGGCGGCGGTCGCCGGTTCGGTCGCGGGCGCGCACCATATCCGCATGCTCGCCGAATACTACGGCGTCCCCGTTATTCTGCACACCGACCACTGCGCGCTGAAGGTCATCAAGTGGGTCGACGGTATGCTCGAGTTCGGCGAGAAGTACTACAAGGAGCACGGTGAGCCGCTGTTCAGCTCGCACATGCTCGACCTCTCGGAAGAGTCGCTCGAG
>CAYWJH010000006.1:28417-73446 GCA_964458555.1 uncultured Spirochaetaceae bacterium
CCGACAAACTTCGACCTCGGTTGAATTTGTCCCGACAAACTTCGACCTCGGTTGACGGCCTCAGGTCGATGAACGGTCGCCGGTCCCCTCGGGGCCGGCCGAACCGATTTCGTACGGGCGCAGGAAGACGACCTCGGTCGCTTGCTGCGCCATTCTTTTCTTCAGCACGGAAGCCGCCGCCTGCGCGTCGGCGCGCGAGGAGAACACCCCGTAGAACGCCCCGCCGCCTCCGGCACCGCTGAGCTTCGCGCCGAGCGCGCCGGCGTCGTGGAGCGCGGTGACCGCTTCGTCGAGCTGCGGCGTGCTCAGCCCGAGCGTGCGGAGAATGGTCTGCGCCTGATCGGCGATGCGACCCAGGGCGTTCGCGTCGGGACAGCTCTCCGGCGTCGCGGCCGCCTCCGAGAGCCTGCCGAGGCGGTGGAGCGAGTGATCGACGGCGGCCGCATCGCGCTCGCGCAACGCCCGGATACCGGCGACGAGCTCCGCGGTCGTGCTCGTGCGCGGGATCGCCCCCACGAGCAGCGCCGCGCGCGGCAGGCGGGCGGGCTCCCGGTGCGGGAGCGCCGGTGGGTCGGGGTAGACAATGCTCGCGCCGGCAAAGACCGAGAGCCCCGTGTCGATCCCCGACGGTGTGCCGTGGAACACGTGCTCGATGCGGTGCGCCTCGGCCCAGAGCGCCTCGCGCTCGTCCGCCGCGCCCGTATCGGCTGCGTTCACGCCGCCGGCCGCGCGCACGAGCGCGGTGCAGAACGCCGCCGATGATCCGAACCCGACGCTCATGGGCAGATTCCCCGTGATGCCGAGCCGGCCGCCTCGAGGCGCGTTCGCGAGCGCGGCCAGCGCTCTGCCGACGAGCTCCGCCTCGCGGGGCGGAAGCTCGGGAAGCTCCCACGCCCGCTCGTTGGGCTCGAGCGAGAGCTCGAGGTACTCCTCGAGCTGAATCCCGACCGCCGGGTGGCCGTACACCGCGGCGTGTTCGCCGAAGAGCAGGAGCTTTCCGTGACCGCGCGCTACTCCCATCGAACGCCCTCCCCGGCGATCGCGACCGCGTACTGCGTGGCGCTCTCCGGCGCGAGGATCACGCCCAGCTCGTCGCCGGCGCCCACGGCCTTGCTCACGCCGTCGGCTCCGACGGGCACGGGCGGCTCGACGCGCGCGGGCACCCCTATGCGCCGGCCCAGGTCGAGCGTGAGGTCGCGGTACTCGAGCAGGACCGCCCGTGCGTCCGCCCAGGAGCCCGCCGCGATGAAACGATCGACGAGCTCGTTCGACCGCCGGAGAAACGTCCGCGCCTCGCCCGCGTGCGCCTCGCGCCAGGCGCCATAGCGAGCGACCGCGCCGGTCGTCGCGACTGGATCGCGTCCCTCGAAGAGCGACACCGGCGGAAGCCACGGCAGCGCGACCCGACGCGCGCGCGGGAGCGCGCCGCCGGTGAACACCACCACCCCACCCAACGAGCTGACCGCGACGTCGTAGCCGCTTCCCCGACCGCCCTGCGCGGCGCGGTGTGCCTCGGTCGCGACGCGTCGCACGCGGTCGCCCCCGGACGGCGTGTCGTCGAAGCCGGTCCACACCGCGGTCAGCGCGACCGCGAGCGACGCGCTCGACCCGAATCCGCGCTTGCGTCCGTCCGGGCGGAAGAAGGCGGAGGTATCCACGGCGATGTCCGCCGGCGGTGGGCCCACCGTACCGAGCAGGTAGTCGCAGACCGCGCCCAGGACACCGGGGTCTCCGGGCCAGCGCACTTCCCCTCCGGGCGTCGCGCCGCGGACGATTCGGGCGTCGCCGGCCGACGCCGGGGCGGACGGCCGTGGTTCGCCTCCGCCCGGCCCGATGAGGCACGCGCTCGCGCGCACGTCCGGCGCGATCGCGACGCCGAGGCCCCCTTCCTCGAGCACGGCGTACTCGCCGAGGAGCAGCAGATTGGCCGGCGCGCTGACGCACCGTCGATCGGAAGCCTGCCTCGCGGGCGCCTCGCCCCGGTTACGGCTCACGGTGCACCGCCGGCTCGCCGCCCGGGCCCGCGACGATCAGATCGGCCCGGGGCACGACGGCGCTGATCCGCTCGCTCACATCGGCGACGCGATCCTCGGTGGTGAGAAGCTTCACCTGCGGACCGGCGTCCATCGTCTCCCAGACGGGGAGACCGTCGGCGCGCATCGACGCGGCCTCGTGGAGCACCGCGACGGTGTCGGGCTGCCAGTAGAGGACAGGCGGCTTCGCGGCGAGCATGCTCGCGTACATGAGGAGGTAGCTCTCGCGCATCGCGGTCCCGAGCGCTTCGAGATCGCGCGCCTCGAGCGCCGCAAGGCCCCGCTCGAAGAGGGGTTGCGACTCGTCGATCCAGGTGCGGTAGACCGGCGAGGTCTCGCTCGTCCGATTCATGCCGCTTCGCGAGGAGACCGGTTTCGCGGCTGCGCGCACGACGACGACGACCACGCGAAGCTCGGGCCAGTGGTCGGCGGCGAAGACCGATTCGGCGGACTCGGCCCCGCGGCGCCAGGTCGTGAAGCCGCCGTAGACCGCGCGAGCCGCGCTGCCCGAACCGAGGCGCGCGAGCGTCGACAGCTCGCGCCGGTCGAGCGACGTCTCGAACAGCGCGTCCAGGCCCAGCGCGAGCGCGGCGAAGCCGCTCGACGACGAGGCGATCCCGGCCGCCGTGGGGAACGAGTTCTCGCTCTCCGCGCGGACGCGCGCGGAGGAGCCGGCGCGCTCCCGCACGATGTCGATCACCGGCGAGAAGGTTTGCGCCGGCTGCGGGCGTCCGCCGAGTACGACCTCGTCCACGGCGGCGTGGGGACGCAACTCGAGGCGGGTGGTCGTTCGCAGGCCGTCGAGCGTCACGGCCAGGCTCGAGGTCGCCGGCAGGTTGACGCCTCCGGGGTGCTTTCCCCAGTACTTGATGAGCGCGAGACTGGGCGAGGCGCACGCGGTGATCGTCATGGCTTGTTCGTGGTGCCGGGGTCGGCTCGGTCACCGCCGCGGATCCCGGCAAGGATTTCGCGAGCGATGTCCACGCCGAAGACGCTCCGCTCGCGCATGGCGGCGACGACGCGCTCGCGTTCCCGCCCGCGCGCTCCGGCGGACCACGCGAGACGGTGAGCGTGGAGTCCCATGTGGCCGCGCTGAATGCCTTCGCTGACGAGCGCGAAGAGCGCGGCGAAGTTCTGCGCAAGGCCAACGCAGACCGCGACGCGGGCGAGCTCGACGGCGTCCGGGTTGCCGAGCAGCGCGAGCGCGGCGCTGCTCGTCGGGTGAACGCCGGCGGCGCCGCCCACCACCCCGAGCGGTACCGGCATCGCGAGCTCGCCGGAAAGCGTATCGTCTTCGACGCGATAGCGGGTCAGCGCGCGGTACGCGCCGCCGCGCGACGCGTACTCGTGCACCGCCGCTTCGAGCGCGCGGGTGTCGTTGCCCGTCGCGAGCGCGAGCGCGGTGACGCCGTTCATGATGCCCTTGTTGTGCGTGACCGCGCGCAGGTGATCCTCGCGCGCGATCTCGTTCGCCCGCACGAGCCGTTCGGCGACCTCGCGTCCGTCGCGTCCTCCGCGCGCGAGCCGGCCGGCGGGAACCGAAAACCGCGCGGTCGTCACCCGCCGGTCGGCCGCGTTGGAGAGGATAGCCATCACGACGTTCCCCCCGGTGATGCGCTCGACGGGCTCGCGGAGCCGTTCGACGACCGAGTTGACGACGTTGGCGCCCATCGCGTTCCGGACGTCGACGTGAACCTGGATCCGCATCGTGCGGCTTTCGGTGAGCCACGTGACGTCCACGCCGCGCCAGCCCCCGCCGCGCTTCTCCATCCGTTCGAGAACCGGTGCCGCCTCTCCGCGTAACGTCTCTCGCTCGGCGTCGATCCGCTGCGCGGCGCCCGGTGTCGGGTCGGCGACGAAGAGCTGCGCGGTGGTTACAGGCTCGCCGGCCTCGGTGGCGAACCCGGAGCCGCGCCGGACGACGCTCGCCGCGTACCCCGCCGCGGCGATCACCGACGGTTCCTCCGTGGCCATGGGGACGTCGTACTCCTCATCGTCGATGACGAACCCCGTGGCGACCCCGAGCGGCAGCGCGAGGTAACCGACCGCGGATTCGACCATCACGTCGGCGAGCTCGATCATGTCCGGGTCGGAGCCAAAGGAGGTCGCCGGAACGCCGAGCAAAGCTTCGAGCGCCGCCCGCCGCTCTTCGACCGGGCTCTTGCGAAAGCTCGCGGGCAGTCTGCTCGTCACCGAGGGCCTCGCGGGGTCGATGCGGGGGAGCGAATCCGGTCGCGCGCGCTCTCTTCGGCGGCGCGGTGCAGGTTCGTGAGCTCGGTGAAGGTGGAAGTCTCTATGACAGGCGCCGAGCGAAGCGACGCCACGTCGGGCGAACCGGTGAGCGTCATCGTCGCGCGGAGCACCGACCGGAGGCGCTCGGCGAAGGCGAGGCCCGCCTCGAAACCGCCGTCGGCGACCGCGCGGACGAAGGGAAGCGCGAGGCCGGCGGCCTGCGCGCCGAGCGCGATCGACTTTGCTACGTCCATGCCGGTCCGCAGCCCGCCGGAGGCGAGGACGCGGCCCGGGAGGTCGCGCGTCGCGGCGAGCGCGATCGCCGTGGGCGTGCCCCAGTCGGCGAACTCCGCGGCTACGGCTCGATCGGCCTCAGCCATGCGGTAGCCTTCCACGGTCACCCAGTTCGTGCCGCCGCTTCCAGCCACGTCGACGTAGCGGACCCCCCGATCGACGAGCTCGTGCGCCTCCGCCGCGCCGATGCCGAAGCCGGTCTCCTTCACGATGACCGGAACCGGCGAGCGGTCGCACAGCCGCGCGATGCCGTCGATCACCCCGTCGAACCGACGATCGCCTTCCGGCTGCGCGAGCTCCTGTCCCGGGTTGAGGTGGACCGCGACGGCGTCGACCTCGAGGCGTGCTACGAGCTCGGTGAGCGCATCCAGATTGGAGTCGACGAGCTGGACTCCGCCTATGTTTGCAAAGACCGGCACGTCGGGCGCGATGCGCTTGAGCATGAAATGGTCGATGACCTCGGGCTTGCGGAAGAGGATCCGGATCGATCCCATACCCACCGGAATGCGGGCTTCCTGCGCGATGCGGGCGAGAACCTTGTTGACTCGGTAGCCTTCGGTTGAGCCGCCGGTCATCGACGAGATGAAGACCGGCATCGAGATCGTGCGATCGAGAAAGTCGCTTCGCGTATCGATCGATCTCGCGTCCAGTTCCGGGAGCGAACGGTGGAGCAGTCGCACGTGCTCGAGCATCGTGCTCCCACCCTCGACGTCGTAGCGCGAAGCGTCCGCGCAGATGTCCAGGTGTTGCGCCTTGCGCTCGCCTATCGCGTCGTCGTTGCCGCCCATTCCAGCTTCTTCTCGCCGGTCTTTACGCCGGAGAAGGAGTACTCGCGGTAGCCGTCCTCCCGGATCGACGCCAGATAGAACTGTTCGGCCGGGAGTGTCGCCTCGTTCACGAGCTCCTGCAGCTTCTCCGCGGTGTGCGGCGCGGACAGCCAACTCTCGTACTCTTCGAGCGACGCGTCCCGCTCGTTGCGGAAGACGGTGTCGAGGTCCCACTTCTCGATCACGTCGGGCGCATCCGGTGCGACGCGTCCGGAGAGGATGATCATCGTATTGCCCGAGCCGTAGGAGGCCATCATGAACGTCTTGCCGATGATATCTCTCCCAAACGTTTGGTAGCGTTCCTTGAGCAAAAAGGCGAGCGCCATGAAGGTGCTGGCCGTGTAGAGGTTGCCGACGCGCGTATTCGGTTCGAGCGACTGCTCGAAGCCGCGCTCGTTGACGAAGTCGGTCAGCTCGTCGCCGTCGAGTCCGGTGTAAGTGTTCACGAGCCGGCGAAACGCACCGAGCGCCATCAGCTTGAACGGCACGTGGAAGACGAACATGTCGGTCGAGGCGAGCACGTCGGCCGGAGCCATGCCGCGTCGGCTGCAGTGGTCCTCGAACGCGACCTCGAGCGCCTCGTTGTAGCACTGCATCGAGTACGCGCCCTTCACCTTCGCCGTTACCGAGCCGATGGGCCGGAAGAAGTCGTCGACGTCGCGCGAGCAGAGCCCCTGCGTGTCGAGGTCGAGCTCGATCAGTTTGGGGTCGCGCTCGACGAGCAGGCTCACCGCGCCTGCGCCCTGCGTGATCTCCGCCGTGGAGGGCGCCTCGTAGCGGGCGATGTCCGAGCTCACGACGAGTCCGGTATCGTCCTGCGAGCTTCCGGCGAGCATGCTCGCGATGCTCATCATCGCGATTGTACCCCCGGCGCACGCGTGTTGCGTCTGGAAGGTCATCATGGTTTCGGGAACCTCGACACCCGAGTTCTGCAGCATCCCTTCGAGGTAGGCCGCCATGGGCTTCGATTGGTCCACCGTCGTCTCGGTGCCGGTGCCGATGTACCGCAGCCGCCGGGTACTGTCCGGGTTCCGCTTGAGCAGCGAGTACGACGCCTGCGCGGCGAGCGTCGCGCTGTCCTCCCACGGCGACGGAAACCGAATCGCTCCCTGCCCCGTCTTCTCGATCGCGCGCTTCAGTCGACGCTCGAACTTCGGGTCTTGCGCGACGCGGTGCTCGAACAGCGTGTCGAGTCCCATGCGTGGTGCGGGAACGTATATCTCAAGATCGCTCAGCCCAACCTTCGTTTTCTCCATCCTTTTCTCCGCCCCATACGTCAACAATGTTTAGTGCCTCTAATATAAGCGTCGGTCCGGAGACCGGCAACGTAAATCCTGCCGGTGGACTCGACCTCGTTCGTCCCATAGATTAGCGCTATGCCGTCGGGCACGAACACCGTCAAGCGCCACGCGGTGCTTCTCTCGGGTGGCGTCGACAGCTCAACCGCTCTCGCCGAGCTCGTGCGTCAGGGACTCCCCCTCACCGCGTTCTACCTCAAGGTATGGCTTGAGGACGAGCTTGACTACCTCGGTGACTGCCCCTGGGAAGAGGATCTCGCCTACGCCCGCGCGGTCTGCAAGCGGTTCGACGTCGAGCTGCGGGTCGTGCCGCTGCAGCTCGAGTACTACGAGCGCGTCGTGGCCTACACGCTCGACGAGCTCCGCGCGGGTCGCACGCCCAGCCCGGACATCTTCTGTAACGAGCGCATCAAGTTCGGCGCCTTCTTCGACTACCTGCTCGGGCACGAGGTGGACGAACAGATGCCGATCGCGACCGGCCACTACGCGCGGATTTTCGACCGGGGCGACCACGTCGAGCTCGCGCGCTCCCCTGATCCGGTCAAGGACCAGACGTACTTCCTCTCGCATCTGCACCAGGAGCAGTTGCGCCGCATCGTGTTCCCCATCGGTTCGCTCGAGAAGGACGAGGTCCGTCGTCGCGCCCACGAGCTCGACCTGCCCAACAAGGCTCGCCGCGACAGCCAGGGCATCTGCTTCCTCGGGCGGATTCGCTATCCCGAGTTCATCCGTCACTACCTTGGCGAACGGCCGGGCGACATCGTCGAGCTGGAAACCGGCGCGGTGCTCGGGCCGCACCGCGGGTACTGGTTCTATACGATCGGACAGCGAACGGGGCTCGGTCTCTCCGGGGGGCCGTGGTACGTCGTCGGCAAGGACTCGCCGGCGAACGTCGTGTACGTCTCGCACTCGCGCGACGCCGACGACCGCGCACGCCGATCGTTTGCGGTGACCGAGCTCTCGTGGACGTGGCGGCCGCCGGAGCTGGATCGGCTGCTCGTGAAGATCCGCCACGGCCCGGATCTGATCGACGCCACCGTCCGATGGGTCGGCGAGCAGCGAATCGAGGTTACGATGGATCGCGGCGACCGTGGGGTCGCGCCGGGCCAGTTCGCGGTCTTCTACGACGGAGAGGTCTGTCTCGGGTGCGGCAAGATCGCCGACGACGAGCTTCCCGAGTAGCCGACAGGAGGGCAGATGCGCATCATCGTTCTGGAAGATGACCCGAAGATTGGACAGTTCGTGGCGCGCGGATTGCGCGAGGCCGGGTTCGCGGTGGACCTCGTCGAACAGGCCGAGGAGGCGATTCCGCGCCTGTACGACGACGCCTACGACGCGGCGGTCGTGGACGTGATGCTTCCCGGGATGGACGGGCTCTCGATGATCGAGACCCTGCGCGACCGCGGCGTTACCACTCCCATGCTCGTGCTCAGCGCCAAGCGCTCGGTGGAGGACCGCGTGAAGGGCTTCACCAGCGGCGGAGACGACTACCTGACGAAGCCCTTTTCGTTTTCGGAGCTGCTGGTTCGCATCCAGGCGCTCATCCGCCGTTCGAGCCAGAGCAGCGCGCCGACCCGGCTCAGCGTAGGGGACCTCGAAGTCGACCTGCTCAGTCGGGACGTCCGCCGGGGGGAAGTCGAGATCGACCTTCAGCCCCGGGAGTTCTCCTTGCTCGAGTACCTGATGCGCAACGCAGGTCGCGTACTCTCCAAGACGATGATCATGGAACACGTCTGGGACTACGACTTCGACCCGCAGACGAACGTCGTCGACGTCCTCGTCTCGCGGCTGCGCAGCAAGATCGATCGCGATTTTGACGAGAAGCTCATCCACACCGTGCGGGGGGTCGGGTATGTCCTCAAGTCACCGCAGGGGGAGTGATCTGCGTCGAATCGGCCAATTCGTACGTCGAGTCGACGTCCGGCTGACGCTCTGGTTCTCCGCGATCGTCCTGCTCGCCGCGCTCCTGCTCTTCGGGTTCACCTTCTTCAGCCTGTACCGGACGCTCCGGGACGGGGATCGTCAGGAGCTGCAGGGGCGAGCGCTCGGCTACGTGGTGCGATACCGAACCGCCGTGACCGAGAGCGCCGGAATCAACCTCCTCGTCAACCAGCTCAGCAACGACATCCTCACCCCGGCGGGCACCCCGTTTTTTGCCCGGATCGCGACGAGCGACAACGCCCAGGTCTTCCTGGGTGTTCCGCTGCGCGACTGGCAGGAAATCGACCTCAGCTCGCTGACGTCCGGAGACGACCCCCACGCCGAAGGCTTCCTCACGATCGACGCGCACAGGTTCGGCTACCAGCTCGAGGTGCTCGGCGTCCGCCTCTCCGAACGCTACGTCCTCCAGATAGGCAGCGACACGCGGGATCGGGTCACCGTCCTGCGCGCCTTCCAGAGGGGCTTTCTCCTCACCTTCGTGATCATGCTCGGCGTGAGCCTGGCAGGCGGGCTTTTCTTCGCCTCGCGCTCGCTGCGTCCCATCCGAGCGCTCAACGCGACCGTCCGGTCGATCATCGCGACAGGCGACCTGGACCGACGCATCCCCGCGCGGAACTCCGACGAC
Organism: uncultured Spirochaetaceae bacterium; assembly: GCA_964458555.1. Taxonomy (GTDB): domain Bacteria; phylum Spirochaetota; class Spirochaetia; order DSM-27196; family SLST01; genus SLST01. The sequence goes on from CAYWJH010000006.1 coordinate 37,668, forward strand.
GAGCTCGACGAGATGATCCGATCGACGAACTCGATGCTCGATCGCATCCAGGGGCTCGTCGCCGGGCTCCGCGACTCGCTCGACGCGGTGGCGCACGACCTGCGCACGCCGCTGACCCGGCTGCGCAGCACCGCCGAGCGTGCGCTGAGCGGAGGGGATGGGCGGGCCGACGGTGCGGTCTACCGCGAGGCGCTCAGCGACGCGATGGAGGAGTCCGAGCGAATCCTGGGCATGATGAACGCGATGATGGATATCTCGGAAGCCGAGAGCGGAGCGATGCGGCTGCGCCGCCAGGCGGTGGACCTTCGCCGTCTGGCGCAGGAGGCCGCCGAGGTGTACGGCATGGTCGCCGAAGACGCCGGGATGGCCGTGGAGGTGGGGATCGACGAGCCGTTGCCCGTGCACGCGGATCCGGCGCGGATGCGCCAGGTGATTGGCAACCTCTACGACAACGCGATCAAGTACGGCGACGAGGGGACGACGATTACCGTCACCGGCGGGCCGCTCGAGGGTCGGGCCGGTCGCGTCTACGTGTCGGTGCACAACGAAGGCCCATCGATACCCCCCGAGGAGCTGGACCGCATCTGGAATCGGCTCTACCGCGGCGCGGGCGCCGGCGACCGCCGCGACGGCATGGGGCTCGGGCTCGCGCTCGTGCGCGCGATCGTCACCGCCCACGGCGGGTCGGTCGACGTGCAGAGCGCGGTAGGCCGGGGAACGCGGTTCACGATCGAGCTCCCGGCAGAGCCTACCGCTTTGAACATTACAGAGATGTAATCTTCTGGAAAGGTTCCCGCAATCATACCCCGCTATCCTCCTCAGTGTGGAAAGCATGGTGATGCAGAACCGACTGCGCGACTCCATACGAGCGATCCTCACCGGCCTTGCGGTGGTCGTTCTGGCCGGCTTCTCGGCGGAGGTATTCCTTCCGAGCGCCGAAGCTCAGAGCACCGAATCTGCGACAGGATCCGAGCAGGGGTCTCTGACCCGCGAAGGATCGCTGTCCCTCGAAACCCCCACGAGCGACGAGGTGCTCTGGGCGTACCAGAACGCCTTCCGCAGGGCCGCTCACGAAGCGCTCCCGGTTGTCGTCAAGATCGACGTGGTCGACGTCGTGACGCAACGGGTGCCGTCGCTCCAGAATCCGTTCAGCTTCTTCTTCGGTGACCGCGACGAGCCCGAGGTCGAAGAGCGCCAGTTCCGGCGGCCGGGCCTCGGATCGGGCGTGATCGTCCGTCGCACGGCGGAGAAGGTCTACGTGCTCACCAACGACCACGTCGTAGGCGACGCGGATGAGATCACGGTGAGCCTGCACGACGGACGATCGTTCGAGGCTTCGGTCGTGGGCACCGACGACCGGCGCGACCTCGCGCTCATCGTTTTCGAGACGACGAGCGACGTGCCGGTAGCTCGCCTCGGCGATAGCGATTCGCTCGCCGTAGGCGACTGGGTCTTCGCGGTTGGCAATCCGCTCGGCTTCGAGTCGACGGTGACGTCCGGCATCATCAGCGCGCTCGGCCGCAGACCCGGGGCGGGAAGCAGGATCGCAGACCTGACCGACTTCATCCAGACCGACGCGGCGATCAACCAGGGTAACTCCGGCGGCGCGCTCGTGAACCTCGCCGGGGATGTGGTGGGCATTAACACGTGGATCGCGAGCCAGTCGGGCGGGAGCATCGGCCTGGGTTTCGCGATCCCGATCAACAACGCGAAGCGCGCGGTCGACGAATGGATTTCGACCGGGACGTTCGAGAACGGATGGATCGGCATCGGGTACGGTGGGTCGCTGACGCGCGAGGTCGCCGAGAGCCTGGGCGTAGGCGATCGCGACGGCGCGCTCGTGGGAAGCATCTACGAAGACTCGCCGGCGAGCCGTGCGGAGGTGCGACCGGGCGACATCGTACGCGAGATCGACGGACGGCGCATCGGCAACTGGCAGGACCTCGTGTCGATCGTCGGGAACGTCCCGCCGGGAGAGACCGCGATGCTGCGCATCTGGCGCGACGGGCGAACGGTAACGACCAACTTGCGAGTCGCGGCTCGGGTCGACGAGGAGATCGCGAGGACCGACTTCTGGCCCGGCGTGATCGTGATGCCGCTTTCGAGCGAGATGCGCGGGAGTCTCGGACTGCGGAACGAGCCGGGTTCGATCGTGGTCGCTGAGGTCCTCGCATCCGGTCCCGCCGCGGAGGCCGGGCTTCGCCGGGGGGACATCATCCGGCGGATCAACGATGAAGAGGTGGAGGATCTCGCGTCGTTCTACCGAGCGGTGAACGGCCGAGCCGGTGACGAACTCGTGTTCCGCGTTTCGAGGCAGGGACGCGAGTTCGTCATCGGAATCGTCCGATGACAGAATACTCCTCTCCTTCTTGGGCAGTCCCTGTGTCGTTGACCAGGGGCTGCCCCCTTTTTTATGCTACAGTGCGATGACGAGCGGACTCCGCACCATCCCCAGTGTACCCACTTCGAGTCCCGACCGCGCGGCACGACCCGCGGCGGAGAGCGCACGCGTGCCCACGCCGGCGGTCAGCATCGCCCCGATGATGGAGAAGACCGATCGGCACTACCGCTACTTCATGCGGCAGATCACGAGGCACACGCTGCTGTACACGGAGATGATCACCACCGGAGCGATCCTCCACGGCGATCGTGACCATCTGCTCGGCTTCGACGAGCTCGAGCACCCGCTTTCGCTTCAGCTCGGTGGCGACGATCCGGACGAGCTCTACCGCTCGGTGCGTATCGCGGAGGAGTACGGCTACGACGAGTACAACCTGAACGTCGGTTGCCCGAGCGACCGCGTGCAGAACGCGAACTTCGGCGCCTGCCTCATGGCGCGCCCCGATCACGTCCGCGAGCTCATCAAAGCGATGCGCTCGGCGACGCGTCGGCCGGTGACGGTCAAACACCGTATCGGCATAGACGGGCGAGAGAGCTACGAGGAAATGCGCGAGTTCGTGGAGACCGTCGAGGAGGCGGAGCCCGCCCGGTTCACGGTACACGCGCGGATCGCCATTCTCGCCGGCCTCTCACCCAAGGAGAACCGCAGCGTTCCCCCGCTTCGCTACGAGGACATCTACCGGCTGAAGCGCGAGCTGCCCCATCTGCAGATCGAGATCAACGGTCACGTGGGCTCGCTCGAAGAGATCGCCGGACACCTCGAACACGTGGACGGCGTGATGGTCGGCCGTGCGGCGTACGACCAACCATGGCTCTTCGCCGACGTTGACGAGCGCTTCTTCGGCGCCGAGCGGTGCGAGCGGCCGACGCGTCGACGCGTCGTGGACGGGATGACGCCCTACCTCGACCGTTGGTGCGCCGCCGGCTGGCCGGCGAGGAACGTGCTGCGGCACATGCTCGGGCTCTTCGCCTTCTGCCCCGGCACGCGCCGGTACAAGCAGGCGCTGAGCGGTCCGTTGCCGTCGTCGAACGACGGCGCCGCGATACTGCGCGACGCGGTCTCGCGCATCCGGCCCGAGGTGCTCGACGCGTGAGCGAGCCTGCAAGCGCAGTGTGCCTGAAGCGCGTGCTCGGCGGGCTGTACGTAGGAGACGTGCTCGACGCGGGCTGCGGGTCCGGGGGCTTCACGAGAACGCTCGCCGACATGCTCGGCGGCGCGCGCTCGATCATCGGCATCGATCCCGACAAGGACAGCGTTGACGAGGCGCGTCGTCTCACCGACGACCACCGTGTGCGCTACCGCGTGCTCGCCGCCGGCGACGCCCCATTCGGCGACGACCGGTTCGATCTCGTCGCCATCTCGAACACGCTTCATCACCTCGACGACCCGGCGGCGGTACTCGCCGACCTGCGCCGCGTCACCCGGCCGGGCGGGTACCTCGTCGTGCAGGAGCTCGTCTGCGACGGGCTCTCTCCCGCCGAGCGCAACGGCCGTGATGTCCATCACTTCAAGGCGCGGATCGACCGGCTGCGCGGGCGCTCGCACCAGCCGACCCTCGCGCGTGGCGAGGTGCGCGAGCTCGTCGCGTCCTCCGGGGTGCTCGTCGAGGAGGAGTGCGAGATCGCCGATCCTGCCGGGGACGCCGGTGGCGAAACCGACGATCGCGAGCGCGTCGACGAGGCGATCGCCTTCCTCGGCGAGTACCTGCCCTTCGCCGAGGGCCTTGCCGACTACGACGAGCTGGCGCGCGAGGCGCGGCGGCTGACCTCAGAGCTCAGCGGGTACGGCATCGTGACCCCGCCGCGTCTGCTCATTCGGGCTCGCTACCCTCGGGCCGCCCACCGCGGCTGATCGAGCGAACCACTCGTACGAGCACGACCACCACGAACGCGGCGACGAGTATCACGGCCGGCAGCCGGACCTCGATTGCGACGAGAATCGTGACGCCTACGACCGCGAACGCGGCCACACCCACGAATCCGAGCAGCTTCAGGTGCCTCGTGAGCACCGAGCGCCGGATCCGCACGGGCGAGTCCGAAGGATAGCGGGCGAGGAGGCGGTCGAGGTCGGCGGCGCAGACGAGCAGCCACATTCCCGCCACGGCGACCGGGAGCAGGCGGAAGGCGAGCGCTGCGACCATGAGGAGGCCGAGCACGAGGAAGCTCGCCTGCACGAGGAAGTCCGCGCTCGAGAGGAAGTGGCTCACGACGCGAAGGGCGAGCCTGCCACGACCGCGGTGACCGCTGGGCGGACCGCCCGACTCGTGCCGTGCAGCCGGAACGGCGGCCCTTCGGGCGACGAGCGGATGACGCACGCCTATCCAGAGCGCCGCGGCGAGGAGCGCGGCAACCGCCGCGATCCACGAGCCGGCGACCGCCTGGATCGCGCCGGCGCAGAGGGCTGCGACCGCGACCGAGGCCGCGAGGAGTCTCCTCGTCGTCGTACGCGTGTGATCGGCCGCGGTCATCGGTGCCGGTGCCTCCACGTCGCGACGATGCCCCCGTACGCCTGCGCGACGGCGCTGCCGAGCGACGAACCGGTATCCCAGTCGATGACCGCGATCCCCCGGTGCCGCAACCGCCGCAGCAGCACCGCGCGCTGCAGGCGTGCGATACGCGCCGCCTCGCGAAGCGCGTCCGCGGCATCGGGTGCCGGAGTCGGCGGAAGCGGATCCGGAGTGACGACCATGACGGCGTACCCGCTCGCCTGCAGCCGTTCGAGCGCCGGCGGATCGTCCTCGCTGAGTGGGCTCACGAGGATCACCTGGCTACCGGGCGGGAAGAGTCGTTCGGGCAGCGCATCGAGACGAAAGAAGACGTGGCTTTCGCCGGGCACGGCCCGGGCGATCCGGTTGAGGATGCGGTGCTTCTGGACGCGTCCGAAGCCCGGCGAGAGCCAGTCGAGCGACAGTCCGTAGCCCAGGTATCCCACCCGGTTGCCCGCGTCGACGATCACGTCCACGAGGCTCGCGGCGGCGGTCGCCGCGGCGTCGAAGAGCTCGCCGCCGGCGGCTGCCGGGTAGACCCTGCTGCGGCAGTCGAGCAGGACGGCGACGTCGGCCACGCGTTCCTGCTGGTACTCGTTGACGAAGAGTCGGTCGGGCGAGCGCGCGGAGGCGCGCCAGTTGACGCGCCGCATCGACTCCCCGCCGCGGTGCTCGCGAACGTCGAAGAACTCGGTGCCTTCGCCGCCGCGTCGCGCCGGATTCGTTCCGGCGTAGACCAGCGTTCGGCGCGGCGCGTAGGGGATTCGAGCGAGCTCGCGGTGATCGGGCAGAGTGATGAGCTCCTGCTCTATGTCGTAGCCGCGGATCGCTGCGCGCATCGCCAGGTCGCCGGCCGTCTCGACGACGATCCGCTCGAACTCGTAGGAGCCACGCGTACCCACGACGGTGTACGAGAAGGTGAGCGTCTCGCCGTCTGCGAGGCGCGCCCGTCCGGCGGGTGTCCCATTGATCACGCGCAGCCCCGACGGCACGAGGTCCCTCGCGACCACCTCCGCGAGCGGCGCCCCGACGTTCTCTACGGTCACCTCGACTCCGACCGGCTCCTCCGGGTTCGCCCGCTCGCGTTCGAGCCGGCGAGCGACGCGGAGCTCTGCCGGCGGCGGGACGAGGAGCCATGAGCCGAGGAGGTAGAGAACGAGCGGGGTCGCGACGAGCATGAGCGTCCCGGAGAGCGTGACGAGACCGGTGAAGACCACGGCGAAGGTCAGGCCCGAGACGGCGAGGAGCTGATTCCTCACGACTGCGCGATGACCGGAACGGGAACCGAGGCGATGATCGAATCGACGACGTCCTCCGCGGCGCGCTCGCGCATCCAGAGCTCCGGCGAGACGACGATCCGATGACGGAGCGCCACGCCGGCGCTCTCCTTCACGTCGTCCGGGACGACGAAGCCGCGTCCGGACAACGCCGCGAGCGAGCGTGCCGTCTTCATGATCGCGAGCGACCCTCGGGGACTCGCGCCCACGCCGATGCTCGTGTGCTCGCGCGTTCGCCGTACGATCCGCACGATGTACTCCTCAAGGTCCGGATGCACGTGGACCCCTTCGACGAGGTCGCGCATCGCGAGGATCTCTTCGAGCGTCGTCACCGGTTCCACGGCGTGCGCGTCTTCGCGGCGTTCGCGCCGCCGGCGGAGGATTTCCGCCTCCGCCCGCGCGTCCGGGTAGCCGATGCTGAGCTTGATCAGGAAGCGGTCGAGCTGCGCCTCCGGCAGCGGAAAGGTCCCCTCGTATTCGATCGGGTTCTGCGTGGCGAGCACGACGAACGGGTCGGCGAGCGGGATCGTCTCGCCCTCGATCGTGACCTGCCCCTCCTGCATCGCCTCGAGGAGCGCAGACTGGGTCTTGGGCGAGGCGCGGTTGACCTCGTCGGCGAGGAGGATGTTGGTGAAGACGGGCCCGCGGCGCAGCTCGAAGCTACCGGTCTCCCGGTTGTACACCGAGCCGCCGGTGATGTCGCCGGGCAGCAGATCGGGTGTGAACTGAATACGCGTGAAGGTGAGCTGCGTCGATTGCGCGAGCGTGCGCGCGAGCAGCGTCTTGCCCAGCCCCGGGTAGTCCTCGAAGAGGACGTGGCCGCCGGAGACCACCGCGGCGATCACCATGCGGATGACGTCGGGCTTGCCTACGATCGCGCGCTCGACGGACTCGCGAACCCGCTCGCCGAACGCGCGAACGGCGTTGAGATCTGGACTGCTCATGGAACCTCCGTGATGGACTCGAGCTCGCGCAGGACGAGCTCGCAACGCGCGGGAAGCACGCCGGATTCGGCGGTCGCCATCGGACCGGCGTCCTCGAGATGCGCTACGATGACCGGCACGAGATGCTCCGGCGCTCCGTGGCCGGCGTAGTGACGACACGCGTCGGTCGAATAGCCACGGTAGCCGACCGCCTGCAGCAGCATTCCCATGCACAACCGTTCGAGCTCCGAGGCGGCGAGCCGGTCCGAGCGAGCGCGTTCGACCAGGCTCGCGTATCCGGCGAGCGCGCTCGGCGCGCCGGCCTCCGTTCGCGACGCCGCTCTGCGCCCGGTGCGCAACGACAGCAGCGCGCGCACCGCGATGACGACGAGCACGGCGACCGCCGGGTACCAGTAGACGCCCTGCGGCAGCGAGGCGAGGACGTCAGCCACGGCCACGCTCCAGCGCGTCGGCGATCACGCGCAGGTGAACGACCGCTCGGGCCTCCTCGTCGGGGGTGAGGGTGATCTCGCCGTAGCGCGCCTGCTCGAACAGCCGCGTGAGCCCATCGGCATCGACCGGGGGAACCCCCGCCTCGACGAGCCGTGCGGAGAGCTCGCGCGGCGTCAGCGTGTGTGCCCTGCCCGCGTAGCGGGTGCGGCGGTAGACGGCGAGCATATCGCGGTAGCAGCGCACGACCGTCGCGAGCACGTCCCCGCCCGACTGCGCCTGCGCGACGGCGGCGCGTGCGGCGCGTTCGACCGACTCGTCGTCGTTTTCGCGGTTCGCTCGCCGCCACCCGATCCGGGGGCGGACGACGATCACGACCGCAACCGCGGCCGCGCCGGCGAGGATCCAGCTCACGACGCTCGACCCGGACGAAGGCTCGGGCTCGACGTCCGCCGCGTCCTCCTCGTCCATCTCGTCTATGAGCGGAATCGCACCGTCGCCGCCGAACGCTCCGTTCTCCCCGTCCTCGAGCTCGGTCTCAAGCTCCTGCCCGGGAGGCGGGATGCGCGTGATGAGCAGCGCTGCGCCCATGCCGATGACGACGAGGAAGAGCGTGGAGACCCGGTTCTCACGGCGCGCGAGCGCGACGAAGAAAACGACGACGGACGCCCCCGCGACGACCGAGACGACCCAGCCGATGACCCGGCCGTCGTAGTGCGTGCGCGTCTCACGGTCCTGAAGCTCGAGGACGCGGTCGATCGTGTCGGCAACACCGGTCTCGAGGCGAAGGCCACGGCGCAACTCGAAACCGTCGAGGGCGACGGAGAGCAGTACGAAGCCGACGAGGAGTGCGGCGGCGAGCAGCAGCGGTTGGTGACTGGACTTTCGCGGCACGGGTGATAAGAGTATACCATGAAGGGACGCCGGACAATGACGACGACCGAGAACCTGATCGACGAACTCCAGCGCCGCGCCGAGGCCGACGGAGCCTGGGAGGTAACCACCGACGAGCTCGCCGACCGTTACGACACGGCCGATTACTATCGGGCTGTCTACGCGACGGCGCAGGTGAGCGTGGACGTGTACGCCCCCGACAACGTCGGGGAGCTGCTCGTCCTGCTCGAGCACCTGACCGGACGCGACTACCGGGAGGCGTTCCGCGAGGCCGGCCTCTTCCTCGCCTACGAGGACCGGATCGAGCTCACCGAGCGTTTCACGCGGACCGTGCGTCACGCGATCGTCCTGCATACGCCGGAGCCCGAGACCTTCCGCGCGATGCTGCGCGAGTTCCGGCGCTACGATCGCGCGGAGTTCGTCTACCTTCGAACCTTCTTCGACACCGACGAGCTCGTGCGTCGCTGCACGCGCGCCTACCTCGATCGGCGTTCGGCCCCCGCGCTCGAGGCGACGGTGGAAGCGTACCTGCGGCTGCTGCTGCAGCGCCATATCGTCGACCTTCACGCGCTCGCGCCCGCGCTCATGGAGATCCTGCGTACCGTCGCACGACACGAAGGCGCGCTGCCCGGTTTCGATCGCGAGGAGGAGGAGGCCGATGCGCGCAGCGGCGAGGAGAGCGCCCGGGCTTCCGGGAGGGGAGACGAACGCGCGTGGGCGCTTCGCGTACTCGGGCTCTCTTCGCTCGACCCGTCGCGGAGGGAGATCCGCGAGCGGTACCGCAGGCTCATGCGCCGCTACCACCCGGACATCAACCCTGACGGGCTCGACGCCGCGAAGGAGATCAATAACGCGTACGGTGTACTGATTGAGGGCGCGACGGCGTAGCGTGCCGCGCCTACCAATGCGGGTCGGATTCGAGCAGAGCGCCGGCTTCGTGCGCCGGCAGGGGCCGACTGAAGAGATAGCCTTGGCCGTATTCGCTGCCGAGCGCGCGAAGCGCGGTGAGCTGGTTCGTCGTCTCGATCCCCTCGGCGATGACGATCTTGTCCAGGCCGTGCGCGAGCGACACGATGTTCGTCACGATCTCCCGACTCTCCGCCTCGGTCTCCATGTTGCCGACGAAGCTCTGGTCGACCTTCAGCACGTCGAAGGGGAAGCGGTGCAGGTAACTCAGGCTCGAGTACCCCGTTCCGAAGTCGTCGATTCCCAGCTGAATGTCGAGCGCCTTCAGGCGTTCGAGCACGCGCATGCTCGTCTCCACGTCGCGCATCAGGCCGCTCTCGGTCACCTCGAGTTTGACGCAGCTCGGGCGTACCTCGTTCTGGCCGATGATGTCGGCGATGCGCTCGACCAGGCCCGGGTGCGTGAACTGCTTCACCGAGAGGTTGACGCTGATCATGAGCTCGCGGTCGGGAGGAAGCGTCGCCCGCCACGCGCATACCTGCTCGAGCGCCCGGGCGAACACGCGCTCTCCAAGCGGCACGATGAGACCGGTCTCTTCGGCGAGCGGGATGAACTCGCCGGGCGTCACCACGCCGCGCTGCGGATGCATCCAGCGGGCGAGCGCCTCGAAGCCCGCGATGCGTCCCGTCTCCAGCGATACGAGCGGCTGGAACCACGGTACGATCTGATCCTCCTCGATCGCGCGGGTGAGCTCCGCTTCGGTCTGCAACGCGTCGAGCGCCTGTTCGTACATGGACACGTCGAAGATCTCCGCGCGCGAGCGCCCGGTGCCCTTCGCCCGGTACATCGCCGTGTCCGCGTCGCGCAGGATCGAGTCGGCGTCTGCGTGATCCTCCGTGGGCAGGACGATGCCCACGCTCGCGGTGAGCGAGACGGGGCTGCCGGCGAGCTCGAGCGGGCGCGCGATCTCCTGCTGTACCCCGCGGGCCATCCCGAGCGCCATACGAGAGTCGGAGACCGGTGCGATCAGGATTCCGAACTCGTCGCCGCCGAGCCGCGCGACCGTCCCGGAGGCCCCGATGAACGTGCGGAGCCGCTCACCGACGCGCCGCAGCACATCGTCGCCGACGCCGTGCCCGAGCGATTCGTTGATCACCTTGAACCGATCCAGGTCGAGGAGCATCGCCCCGTACGAGATTGACGGGTCCCGCTGCGCGAGCGCGATCGTCTGATCGAGCCGATCGGCGAGGAGTGCGCGGTTGGGCAGGCCGGTGAGCGTGTCGTGGAACGCGTCGTGGAGCAGCTGCTCCTCCGCCCGCTTGCGCTCGGTGACGTCGCTGAAGTAGACGTGGACGTGGCCCGCGTCGCGAACCGGGTGGTAGGCCCATTCGAGATGGACGTCGCCGATCGTGGACTCCACCTGGTGTCGCTCGGCCGATCCCGCGAGCAGTCGCCTCACCACGTCGTGGTGACTCTCCGGCAGGAGCTCGGCGAGGGTGACGTTCTGCTCCTCGAGAAACCGCTGCGCGGCCGGGTTGCGGTACACGACCTCACCCGATGCGTCCGCCGCGAGGACGCCGTTCGGGTTGCGGCGGGGGAACTCCGCGAGTTGCGCGATATTGTTCACCATGACGGTGGTATGCTCGTAGAGCTCGCGCAGATCGTCGGACAGGTCGGCGCGCAGGCGTGCCGCGTGGTCGCCGTTCGCGATGCGTCGTGTGTAGTCGATGATGCCGTTCACCGACCGCATGACCGTCCGGCGAATCCAGACGAGAAGCGCCGCCACGATCGCGAAGATTGCGACGGTTGCGGCGATGCTCGAGAACCGCCAGACGGCGATCGCGCGCCGCCGCTCCTCGATGGCGACCCGGACACCCTCGCTGCTCGCACGGTAGAGATCGTCGGTGACGTCGAAGAGCCGACGCCCGGTGCTGAGCACCGCATCGTGCGCCGGTGTCCCGCTCTCCGTCGGATCGTCGAGCATGCTCATGAGCTCGTCGTGCGTCGTCCGAAACCGCGCGAGTCGCGCGCCGATCGAGCGCTCGGCGTCCGGATGCGACCCGAACCACCGGGCATCTTCGCGTCGGGCCATATCGATCAACTGGACGATCCGGCCGCGCGCGAGGTTGTCGAGCAGCGACTGGTACGCCGCGAACCCTTGCGAGCGCTCCGGGAAGGCGATGACCTGATTCACGATGCGCGCGTACTCGGGCAGATAGACCATCGCGCCGCGGATCATCGCGTTTGTCTCGAGCGCCGGGTCCTGCGTCGCGCCGGAGAGATCGAGAATCGTCGCGCCCAGTCGGGCCAGCGAGTCGAGCAGGGTCTCGTACTTCGCGGCGGTCGGCTCGTCCCGATAGCCGGCCCACATTCGTTCGAGCTCGGCCGGCGAGAGGTCGCCGAACACGCTCGGCTCGAGGTGCCGTTCGTCGATGCCGAGCCGTCCCTCTGCCGACTCGTGGTAGTCGAGGAGTTGGTCGAACGCCGCGCGCACCGAGCCCGCCTTGTTCTCCATCTCCCGCGACCCTCCATCCGATTCATCGGGCATGGACATGTACTCGACCTGCCACGTCGAGAGCGCGTGCTGTACCGCGTAGACGCGGCGCGCGTACTCGACCCCGTCTGCTTCGCGGCCGGCGAGGCGGGCGTTCGCTGCAAACCCCACGTTGAGGACGACGAGAAGCGCGAGCGTGGGGATGACGAAGGCGACGTAGCCAATGAGCAGCTTGCGCGAGATGGGCAGGCGCGCGAGCCGTGGCAGAGGATTGCTACTGCTTGCGCTTCCTCGCGATGTAGATCTTTCGTTCTGCGACCGGATTGTGTTCTCCTCCGTCGTACCAGTGGCGGTTTTCGTGTACACCGACCGAGCCACCGGCGGTTTCCTGCTCGTACGCCTGCGCGACCTGGCGGCGCAGCTCCGCGTAGCTGGGGAGCTCGGAAGCGTCGGCCCGCGTGGCATCCGCGGTGCGCTCGCCGCCGTCGTGCGAGCGTCTCGGGCGAGCGGCCGCCCGGCCGCTCCGGTTGCCTCGTCGGGACGCTCCCTCGCCCCGTTCCCCGCCCATCGACGGAGTCACGATCGACCCGATGGGCAGGATGAGTTTCTTCACGATCAGCTCGAGGATCAAGAGGGCGATCGCGCCGATGAGCAGCCAGCGCCAGAGCGTGTCACGAAAGGTGCTGCCGGCGAGGGTTGCGTCGAACAGCGTGTCCGCGTCCGCCGCTGCGAGCATCTCGCCGCCTCCGCGCGAGGCGATCGACGCGAGTCGTTCGAAATCGGTCTCGAACTGGATGTACTCGCGCGCGAACGGTACCGAGAGTCCGTACGGTTCGGGGCGATTCTCGTCGTCGCCGAAGACGGTGACAATGTAGCCGCCCTCCCTGCTCGTGTCCAGATCGGCCTCGTAACGGCCCGGTTCGGTCTGCTCGAGCGTCACCGCGTACGGCTCCCCGTGCGGGGGTTGCACGAGGGCCGAAAGATCGAGCAGGTTGCGGAAGCTCCCCTCCGCGGACAGGGCGTCGACGACCATTCGCGTGCTCTCGGCGCCGCGGTCGAAGCGCACCCTGAAGTTCGACGTACCAGCCGGCCGTTGCGCCCAGCGGACCGCCTGCGCGAGGATCTGCTGGTAGCCGTCCCATCCGAGCCAGTTGACGCCCCACTTCGCGCGCAGGTCCGACGTGAACGCCACGCTGCGTCCCAGGCCGTACTGCCAGCTCGAGAGGACGGGGTTCGCCCCCGTGCCCGCGAGCACCATCTGGGCGCCGGTCTTGTGGTAGGAGAGGACGAAGCCCTCCAGCGGCGGAATATCTTCCGGCGCGATCCCGTCGATGATCGGATTCCGGTTGACGATGCGCGGAACGAAGGTCTCCTCCACGATAAGGTTGCGGCTGACGATCGTCGTTTCGGCCGCGAAGATCCGGGGGACGCTCTTCGAGTCCGCGGTGTGGTAGCTCCGTCCGCCGCCCCACTCGGCGATGTCGCGCATCAGCTCCCGGTCGGAGCTCGACCCGATCGATACCGTGGATACGGTGATCGAGTCCTCCGCGATGCCGGAGAGGATATCCCGGAAGTCGGCGTCGTTGGTCAGGCCGTCGGAGAGGACGATCAGGTGCTTGACCGCGGCTTCCTGCTCGCCCAGGACCCGGTGCGCCTCGCGCAGCGCCCCTTCGAGCACGGTGCCGCCGCCGGAGGCGAGGCGCGAGAGGTCCCGGATGATGGTCTGGCGGTCGCCGGCGCGTGTGATCGGCACCGTCCACTCGAAGTCCGCGTCGAAGGCGATCAGGCCGGTCGTGTAGAACGGGTTCATGATCTCGATCGCCGAGACCACCGCTTCCTTGACCAGGTCGAGCTTCGTGGTCCCCGAGACCTCGACCGCTCCCATGCTGCCGGACTTGTCGATGACGAAGATCATCGCGAGCGACGGGATCTTCATCGTAGAGGTGACGTCCATGTCGACCGGAAGCGTTCGCTCGATCGGCGTGCGGTAGTACCCGCCCGCGCCGAAGCTCGCGTCGCCACCGAGCATGAGAAAGCCGCCGCCGGTATCGCGTACGTAGCGCTCGACCGCCTCCATCCGGGGTACCGACAAGTCGTAGGCCGGGACGTTGTCAAAGATGACCGCGTCGTACGGAACGAGCTCGCCCACCTCTGCGGGCATCGCATCGCTCGTGCGAACCTCGACGTTGATACCCTGACTGCGCAGCGCCGCGAGCGCCGATTGCGCGGGGTTCTGCGCGACGTAGAGCACGGCCGGCTCGCCGGTGACGCGCACGAGCGTTTCTGACTCGTTGTTCACGGCGATCGGATCGTCGAGCGCGGACACCGTCACGCCGTAGCGATGAACGCCGGTCTCCTCGAAGCGCCCCTGGAACGTGATGACGTTGTCGCCGCGTCCGAGGCGCACCCGGTCCTCCCCGTAGTAGTCGCCGTCGCGGAACACGGTGACGGTTGCGTCTTTCGTGTCGGTCGCGGAAACGACGACGTCGAACTCGTGCGTCTCGTCGAGTCGTACCTCCGCCGGCGCGTCGATGCGGCGAACGAAGACCTCTCCTTCCGAAGGTCGGGTAGGCAAGGGGACCGCAAAGACCTCCACGCCGGCGTCCGCGGCGAGCCGGGCGGATTCGGCCGCGTCGCCGCTCGTCTCCTGGCCGTCGCTGAGCACCACGATTCTCCGCGGTCGATCGTCCTCGAAGAGCGAGAGCGACCGCAGAATCCCCTGCGAGAGATCGGTCGCGCTCGTGCCGATGATCGATTCGCGGCTGAGCTGCGTCAGGCCCGACTGGAGTCCTCGTTCCACGGCGACCTCGTCGCCTACGAGCACGAACGCCGCGCGGTCGTCGGGGGAGGCGCCGTCGAGCGCGCGCTCGATGAAGGCCCGTGCCTCGCGCGCTCCTTCCGGGCCGACGCTGTCGGACACGTCGACGGCGAACACGACGTCGATGCCCGGCTCGGCATCCCTCTGCTGCACGCCGGCCACGACGAAGACGAGCGCGACGACGGTGAGCACGCGCAGCGCGAGCGGAACGATGCGGCGCACGCCCGGACGTCGTCGGCCCAGAACGAGAGCCGCGGCGAGGAGCGGGATCAGGGCGAACAGCAGCAGCGCGATCGGGTAGAGCAGTCTCATCAGTGCCTCCGTGCCCAGACGATCCAGTCGGCCACGAGAACGAGGAGCGCGAGCAGGGCGATCCAGTGCCACACGGGGTAGCCGGCCGCCTGGACGACCGTGCCCCGACCTTCGGTGCGGGTGGCGCTGCCGAGCCGATTTGCCAGGTCGGATTCGCGGGCGTCGGCGAGCGTTACCGCGAAGTGGCTCCGGAACGATTCGCCGCGCACCTCGTACACGCCCGTCTGATCGGTGCGCGTGAACTCGAAGGGGCTCGTGCGTGGCGTCGCACGAACGACCGTCCCGTCGGGACGGACCACGGCGACCTCCTCGCCGGGCGGGACGTAGAGCGGAACGACGCTTCCCACCGACGCGTAGCCGACCTCTCCGGCCGGCGCTACCGGCGCGAGCCATTCGATAATGTTGTTCATGAGGACGGGAAAGCTCCCGCGGAGCGCGATGTCCGAGCCGGCGAGCCCGAAGGTGGTCGCCACCAGCGTGAGACGGTCACGACGATACGTGTACAGCAGCGGCGCGTCGCCCGCGGCGGCGAGCACGGTCGCGCGTGGGTTCATCTCGCCCACCGCGTAGCGCCCGACCCGGGTCTGATTGAGCTGCACCCCCTCGAGAATCGGATGCGATGCGCGTACCGACACGGTCTGCTCGAGCTCGCGTGTGTCGGTCTGCGTGAACGGGCCGTCGGGAAGCGCGGTAGCGAAGGCGACCACGTTGCCCTTAAGGCGTGCGGGCGCCGGTACCTGGTCGAGGATGAGGATGTCGAAGGGCGAGTCCTGGTTCACGCTCTCGGCGATGGTGAGCTGGACGTTCGGGTAGACGGCGAGGAACGACTCGAGGAAGAGGTTCCCGGGAGTCACGAGCTGGACGCGCACGGGTCGCTCGCCGGAAGCCGCCGCGAACGCCCGGTCGTCGACGTCGAGCGCGTCGTCGTTGTCGGCGAGCTCGGCGGTGTAGACCGTGCCCCGGGTGCGCGGGATGACCGCCGTCACCAACCGCTCCTCGCCGGGTTCGAGGTCGATCGAGCGCTCGGACACGAGCTCGGCATCGGCGGTCAGGCGGTAGGTCACCACCGCGGGATCCGGCGAGTAGTTGGCAACCGCCGAGAGTACCTCGAAGGCCGATCCGTCCGGCCGCTCTCGCAACTCGAACGAGGTGATCGCTCGGTTCGCCGACGCCCCGTTCTCGCCGTCCCCCTCCTCCGGGATCCCGACGGTCGCGAGCGTAACGGGGTACGGGATCTCCGCGAGCGCGCCGGGCGAGACCGATCCGTCGGTTACGAAGACGATCTCCGCTTCGGGGCCCGGGGCGAGCCCGCGAACGAGCGCGACGGCGCGCGCGAGATCGTTCGGACCGTCGGTCGCTTCGAGATCGCGGATCGTCTCGTAGAGCGCGGTGCGGTCGGCGGTGAACGTCTGGAGGACCGTAGGCCGCGGTCCGGCCGTCAGGAGCATGATGCGGCTGTTGCGCGGCGCCCTGCCCACGACCTCGCGCGCGCGGTTGCGCGCGAGCTCCATACGAGAGACGCCGCCCGCGCCGCTCTGCATGCTCGCGCTGTCGTCTATCAGGACGACGATCTCGCGCGATCCGGTCGTCGCCGTGGTCTCGACGATCGGCTGCGCGAGCGCGAGCGAGGCGAGCAGCGCTGCGATGAGCTGGAGGAGGAGGTTTACGTTTCTCAGCAGCCGCGGTCGCATGCGCCGGGAGTGCTGGTCGGAGATCTCGCGCCAGAGGTAGATCGAGGAGACCTCCTGGCGTCGCCGTTCCTGGCGGAACAGGTGCAGCAGGACGATCACCGGGATCGAGAGGAGCAGAAGCAGGCCGAGTGGATTCGCGAAGCTCAATGGACGAACACCCCCCGCCTCAGGTAGCTGAAGACCACGTCTTCGAAGGGGATTCGATTCGACGTGCGCAGGTACTCTATGTCGTGGCTCAGGCAGAACTCTTCGATCTCGCCGAAGAAGACGGCGAGCCGTCGCTTGTATTCCTCCACCGTTTCGGGCTCCACGTTGAGCTCCGTCTCGTCCTCGGTCTCCCCGTCGATCAGCCGGAAGGGTCCCTTGAATCGCGGCTCGAGCTCCTCCTCCGCCATGACCTGGATCAGCATGATGTCGAATCGTCGGTAGAGCAGCGCGCGAAGCCCCTCCGTGTAACCTGCAGGGTCGAGGAGGTCGGTAATGAGGATCGCGAGCCCGGGACGCTTCGTGCGCAACGAGTAGTCGCGCAGCGTTCGGTTGAAGTCGGTGCGCCCGGATGGCTTGAGCGAGGCGATGTAGTCGAAGATAGAGAAGACGTGCGAGGTCTGACGGACCGGCTGCAGCGAGTGCTCGATGCCTTCGGCGAAGGCGCTCACGCCCACACGGTCGAGGTTATTCACCGCGAGGTAGCCGAGCGCCGCGGCGAGCCTGCCCGCGTACCAGAGTTTGCCCGGGTCGCCGAACGACATGGATCGGCTCGTGTCGAGCAGGATGTGGACGGTGAGATTCTCCTCCGCCGTGAACACCTTCACGAATAGCCGGTTGAGTCGGCTGTAGATGTTCCAGTCGAGGTAGCGAAAGTCGTCGCCGGGCTGATAGAGCCGGTAGTCGGAGAACTCGAGCGAGGCGCCGCGGTTGATCGAGATGTTCTCGCCGCGCGACACGCCGGAGCGGATCCTGCGCGCGAGGAGCGAGAGCTGCTCGAGCTTGCGGAGGAACGCTTCGTCGAGGAGCGTAGTGGCCACTATCGGCTCGCCTCCGACGTGCTGTCCACGACACGCTCCACGATCGAATCCGGGTCCACGCCTTCCGCCTCGCCTTGGAAGCTCAGGATGAGCCGATGTCGTAGCGACGGCAGCGCGGCGCGGCGGATGTCGTCGAAGCTGACGGTGAAGCGGTTGTCGAGCAGCGCGTAGACCTTCGCCGCGAGGATCAGGCTCTGCGCGCCGCGCGGGCTCGACCCGTAGCGGACGAATCGGCGCACCTCGTCGATCGCGTCCTCGCGATCCGGGTGCGTCGCGTAGACGAGTCGTACCGCGTAGTCCATGACCGGCCGCGAGGCGGGAACCGCGCGGATCAGGTCCTGGAACTCGACGACCTCGGGGGCGGCGAGGGTGCGCTCGAGCACCGGCAGCACGCCCGACGTCGTACGGTCGACGATCGAGAGCAGGTCGTCGTGGCCGGGGTATTCGACCTTGAGCTTGAAGAAGAACCGGTCGAGCTGCGCCTCCGGAAGCGGGTACGTACCTTCCATCTCGATCGGGTTCTGCGTGGCGAGCACGATGAACGGCGGGGCGAGCGCGTAGGTCTGCCCGGCGACCGTGACGTTCTGCTCCTGCATCGCCTCGAGCAGCGCCGATTGCGTCTTGGGTGTAGCGCGGTTGATCTCGTCCGCGAGGAGCACCTGGCTGAAGATCGGCCCCTTCTGGAAGCGAATGAGCTGGTTTCCCTCATCGTCGCGCACGAGGACGTTCGTCCCGATAATGTCCGCCGGCATGAGATCGGGCGTGAACTGGATACGGGTCGTGGTGAGGTCCATGACCTCGCCGAAGGTCTTGATCAGAAAGGTCTTTCCCAGTCCCGGTACTCCCTCGAGCAGGGCGTGGCCCCGGCACAGGAGGCAGACGAGCACCTGCTCGACGAGGGTCTGGTGGCCCACGATGTACCGTTCAATCTCCTGTTCGACCCGGCGGATCCTCTCGCCGGCCGCCAGCGCCCGTTCCTGTATCCGGGGGTCCCAGGCCGTTTCGCTACTGCTCATCCTCTGCTCCTTCCTCGGCTGCGAGTGTCAATCTCAGAAAGTAGTTGCGGACCAGCCGCTGCAGCTCGGGCGGCGTCTCCTCGCGATTCACGGCCTCTTCGACGATTCGTTCGAAGACGACCTCGCGCTCCTGTTCGCTGAGCTGGCTCGTCGCCGCCGACGGCAGCTCCCGGATGATCACGTCCATCACCGTGTCGTCCGTGACGATCCCCTGAATCTCGCGGAAGACCGGTCTCGAGTCCTCCGGGCGACGATAGTCGTCGCCCGTCTGGTCCTCTACCGCGACGCTGCCGCCCTGCTGGCCGCCGGAGTCCTCGCCTTCGTTTCCGTCCTCGCCTTCCGGCGGTTCCGGCGGCGCCTGCCCGCCGCGGTCGACGCCGGTGCCCTCGCCGGACGCTTCTCCGGTCTCGCCCTCCATTCCCTCGGACAGCTCGGCGAGCCCCGAGCCCATCTGCTCGAGCGAGCGCTGCGACTCCTCGAGCTCCCTCGTCAGGTCGCTCTCAGCGTCATCCTCCGGCTGGGGCCGGTTGAGTTGATCCATCAGCTCGTTGACCCGCTCCTCGTCGATGCCAAGATTGGTGTCCGGGGCACGGTCGGGTGTCGCTTCCTCGAGCGCCTCGACCACCTCCGGCACGGTGTTGCCTTCCGAGCGCATCCGCGTGAAGAACTCGAGAACCTCCTCCTCGCCCATGCCGGATCGCAGCGCGCGACGGATCGTCGACTCCGTTTCGGGCGGGATCTCCGCGTCCTCGTTGAACCCCAGCGGTGGCGTGCGCTCGAGGTTGCGCATCTGCTCTTCCACGCGCTCGTTGAGCTGCTCGATGCGTCGTCGTGCCTCGTTCGCGTCGATCTCCTCGCGTCGCACGCGGTCGCCGAGTCGGAGCATCTCGTCGGCCAACTGCTGCAGCTCGTCGTCTTCCCCGGCCCGCTCTGCGAGGCGTCGGCCGGCATCCTCGAGCGCGAGGAGCTCGTCGGCGTACGGAACCTGAGGTGGGTCGAACCAGCCGCTCGCATCGAGGATGAGGAGGATGCCGAGCGCGACCGTCAGGGCGGCGACGACGCCCAGGCGGCGGGGTGGTGTCGGAGGATAGACCGCGTGCGGGTCGATGTCCTCCGTGCTCTGCTCCGCCTTCTCAACGACCAGGCGCTCGAACGCGCTCCGGGTGTCGCGCGTCGGATCGGCGGTAGTTGAGGTCTCCGCGCGCCCCTCGGTCTCGGCCATGCGCTTCCCGTACTCGTAGCCCGAGACCAGGAGCGACTTGAGCCCGTAGGTGCGATCGGCATCGATCAGGAAGCGCGAGGGATCACGCCTGCGGATCGCGATGACGACGACGGCGGCGACGAGCGCCGCGCCGTTGACGACGAGGAGCGTCCTGCCGATCGAAAAGGCGAGCGAGAAGGCCACCCGGACGATCGCTCCGGCGAGCGAGACGCCCAGGCTGATCGCGAGCGCGTTAACGGCGACCTCCGCGAGAAGCAGGATACGCCAGCGCATCTCGAGGAGATGCGCGAGATCGGTGAGATTGGGTGTGCGGTCATGCATGTTGCTCGCGCTCCCGTTCGGCGGTTCGGCGATGGCGCACGAGCGAGTACCAGTAAAGCGCCGCGAGCGCACCGATCGCCAGCAGCAGCGGCATCCCCGACGAGACGAGCGGATGCTCGAGCAGCGACCCGGTGGCGTCCGTTCGCATGAGCGGCGAGCCTTCCGCGTGCTGAGCGATTACCGCGTAGATGGGGTTCAGGGGCTGGTAAAACTGGATGGTCGCGACGAAGAGCACCGCCACGAAGATCCACCCGCCGATGACGCGGACGACGTAGCGCGTCTCGCCGAGGTGACTGATCAGCATTCCGGCGACGCGGCCGGCGCATCCGGCGAGCAACACCATCGCCTCGCTCGCGAGCACGGCACGGATGGGGATCCCGGCGGGGCCCGCGGCGACGACCGCGAACGGAACGAGCGCGACGGTGAGCATCAGCGTATGGACGACGCCGGCGAGAAGCTTGCCGCGCGCGAGGACGCCGACTGGTATCGCCGTGCGTTCGAGCCACTCCGAGTACCGGATGATCTGCGCCTCCGCGAGCCGATCGAGCCCGGCGTAGAGGCTCAGCCCGGT
This sequence comes from uncultured Spirochaetaceae bacterium, assembly GCA_964458555.1. Lineage (GTDB taxonomy): Bacteria > Spirochaetota > Spirochaetia > DSM-27196 > SLST01 > SLST01. The sequence continues at coordinate 58,474 of CAYWJH010000006.1, forward strand.
CACGGCGAGCACGTGCACGATGACGGTCGCCTGAAATACCGCCGGGACGCTCTCCGTGCGGAAGAAGTACATGAGGCCGCGGTTCGGCCAGAGCGCGAAGGTGATCAGCACCGCGCCGGCGAGCGAGACGAGGTGAAAGATCAGATACTCGCGCCGGTGGAGATAGACCTGCGCGGCTTCCTCGAGGACTGGGTTCCTCGTCACGCGCTCTCCTCCCGGCGCACGCCGATCACCACGAAATGGAGGTCGACCACGCGCTCGAACGTCGGCTCGACCGCGACGGGCAGCAGGGGACGTTCGGTCCAGCCCACGACGATGATCTCCGGCGTACCTCCTCCCTCGACGCGCTGCCGTCGGGCGAGGTCCCCGATCAGTCGTGCACGGTTGGCGGCGAGCCGGTCGTCGGGGACGTAGCGCTCCCAGTCGATCTTCGTCAGGTCGCCTTCCGGGGGGCGGTCGAGCACGTGCTCGGAGACCGAGCCGGGTGGGAGGTCGCCCAGCGGTGTGGGGACCCCGTTGACCAGCGCCACCAGTCCTTCGATCCGCTGCGGCGAGTTGTTGGCGATCTCAACCTCCGCGTAGCCGCCGCCCTGCTCGATCCGGGAGGACAGATCCAGAGGAACGATCTGATAGGCGAGGTTGTTCTTGTAGCCCCATCGACCGACCTCCATACGCTGCGTCGTGCCGCCTGGCTCCTGCACCACCCGGTGATCCCGTGCCTCCATGGGGATGAGGAGCGGGCTCCCGTCGTAGCGCGCCGTGTAGTCCGCGCGCTGGCGGCTGAAGAGCGCGGTGTCGCGCGTCACGACGGCGTATCCACCGCCTGCGACGAGGTCGGCGCGCTCGACCGAGATCGCGAGCGCCTCCACCGGTTGCAGCGAGACCGTGAGCGAGAGATGTCCCACGAGCGCAACGACGGCCGTGAGCGCGGCGATCCCCGACAGGCCGATCAGCCGCCGCGGCCGCTCGTCTCCGCGCGCGACCCAGACGAGAATCGCCGCCACCCCGATGAGAAAGCTCACCGCGAGCCCGAGCACGAGGAGCCGCGACGGAAAATCGTAGAGCGGAAGCGACAGCTGGTTGGCGAGGGTTTCCGACTCGAAGACCCTTCGCCTGAGCTCGGTCGGCACGCCGTCCTGCGACGCCGTGCCCGAGAGCAACGAGTTCCACAGCGCGACGCTCGTCAACGGGGCGACTCGCACGAGGTTCGCGTAGTCGACCGGAAGAACGACCACGTCGCCCGAGCCTAGCTCGAACCGCCTCAACGCCGCCCCGGAGCCGGCGAACGTCGTCGCGACTACCTCGCGTTCCCGCTCATCCGGGCCTACCGGCAATCCCGCCTCCAGAAACCCGGCGGCCTCGACGGTCGTGATAGCGATGCCTGTGGTCGTGAACTCGCCGATCGGCGCGAGCGTTTCCGCGTCGGCGGGGCCGAAGTGCGACCCGCCGGAGACCACGAGCCGCCCTCCGCTCGCGACCCAGTCGCGGATCGCGATCACCTGCGGGTCGGTCAGTTCCTGCAGCCGCGCGTCGTGGATCACGACGGTGTCCACGGCCTCGTAACCCTGCCACTGGTCGGGAAGGTAGGCGAGAAGCGGATAGACGATGTCGAGCACGCGTTGGTCGCGGTTGTTGTAGAGCGGCAGAAGGAAGTCGAGGTTGGGACGGCGGGCGAGAACGAGCGTGAGCTTCGCGGGGACGCTCCTGCCGAGCAGCTCCCGCTCCTGCTCGTGAGCCGTCGTGTCCCCGGAGACGATACGGATGCGAAGAGGGTAGACCGTCGTCTCGATGGGTACGACGAAGGAAAACGCCTTGCTCGCGCCGGAGATCAGCTCGACCTCGCGCGAGTAGCGAAGCGTAGCCGGATCGGTCTCCATGCGCGATCCCCGTGCGATCTCGAGGTGAAGCTCGCCGTCCACGTCGTCGCCGAGGTTCTGCACCGTGAGGTGGACCGGGGTCCAGCTGCCGGCACGGAATACTCCGCTGAAACCGACGACCGCGTTCACGTCGAGCGCGTACTGCGCCCACCCCGTCGCGAGAGGGAGGCACGTCATCGCTACGATGGAGAGCCATCTGCGCACGTCAGCCACACGTTCTAAGGTACAACTGCGTCGCCGTATCGCATACGCCGTCGGTGTGGTCGACGGTGCGACCAGATGATTGCTGATACAAATATTCCTGCGGAATTCTGTTGACGCTCGGCAGGACCGGAACCATATTTGGCCCACCGTAACGGCGGAGGAGGTTTGATGGCACGCTTCTCGCACGATGTGATTATCCTCGGCGGTGGATCCGGTGGCCTGACGGCCGCGGCCGGGTGCGCGCAGCTGGGCATGAAGACGGCGCTCATCGACAAGGAGCGGTTGGGCGGCGACTGCCTGCACTACGGGTGCGTGCCGTCGAAGACGCTCATCCGAACCGCGACGATCGCGCAACAGGCTCGCGAGGCACCGCGATTCGGGCTGCCCTCCGTCGAGGTCGGTGCGATCGACATGGCCGCCGTGAACGCGCGTATCGCCGGCGTGATCGAGGGGATTGCCGAGCACGATTCGCCCGAGCGCTTCGGAAAGCTCGGAGCGGAGGTCTTCCTTGGCCACGCCGAGTTCACCTCGCCGCACGAGATCCGACTGGACGGGAGCGAAACGCTGTCGGCTCCGAAGATCATCCTGGCCACCGGCAGCTCTCCGCGCGTCATTCCGTTTCCCGGGCTCGACGACGCGGGGTACATCACCAACCTCGACGCGTTCTCGCTCGAGCGGTTGCCGCAGCGTCTCGTCACGATCGGTGCCGGGCCTATCGGCCTCGAGTTGAGCCAGGCGTTCGCGCGGCTCGGGTCGAGCGTGACCGTCGTGGACATCGCGCCGCAGGTGCTTCCCCGGGAGGACGCGGACATGGCGGAGATCGTCGCCGCGAGAGCCGCGAGCGACGGCGTCGCGTTCCGCCTGGGCGCGAAGATCGATCGCGTGGAGCGCGACGGTTCGGCGAAGCGAGTCGTGCTCACGAACGCCGAAGGAGCCGAAGAGACGATCGAGGCCGATGAGATCCTCGTCGCGGTGGGCCGACAGGGGAACACCGAGGGGCTCGGGCTCGAAGCGGCCGGCGTCGAGGTGGAGAAGAGCTTCGCTACGGTGAACTCGAAGCTGCAGACCAGCGAGAAGCACATCCTCGCGGTCGGCGACGTGAACGGGCGGTTCCTCTTCACGCACGTCGCCGGAGCCGAGGGCAGTCTCGCGGTGCGGCGCGTGGCGCTGCACGCCGGCGGCAGCATGGACTACCGGACCGTGCCGTGGGTCACCTACACCGAGCCCGAGCTCGCGTCGGTCGGCTACAACGAGGCACGCGCGAAGGAGGCCGGTGTCGATTATCGCTGCGTCGTCGAATCGTACGCGTCGAACGACCGCGCCCGCGCCGAAGACGAAACCGAGGGGCGGATCAAGATCCTCCTCGACGGGAAGGATCGCGTGATCGGGACGCAGATCGCGGGGCTGCACGCCGGAGAGCTGCTCGCGCCGTCGCTCTTCGCGGTCTCCTCGCGGTGGAAGGCGCGCGAGCTGATGGGGGTGACCTATCCGTACCCGACGCTCTCGGAGCTCCACCGCAAGGCGGTCTCCGGCTACATGGCGCCCCGTCTGTTCAACGACCGTATCCGGGGGCTCTTGCGCTTCTTCTTCCGCTACCGCGGCGACGGTGGCCAGGGCTACGAGTAGGGGGAACGATGGCGAAACGAAACGCAACAATCAGACTGGTGGTACTGCTCGTGCTCGTCGCGGCGCTGATCACGGCGACGATCGTCTTTGACGTCAACACGTACCTGCGGGACGTGCTCGAGTGGGTCCGCGACCGCGGCGCCGCGGGGGTGCTTATCTTTGCCGCGGTGTACATCACGGCCACCGTGCTCTTCGTGCCGGGTTCCATCCTCACGCTCGGCGCCGGCTTCATCTACGGCGTCGTGTGGGGGTCGATCTACGTCTCGGTGGCGTCGACGCTCGGCGCGACGGCGGCGTTCATCGTGGGCCGCTACTTCGCGCGCGACTGGATCGCAGCGAAGGTGTCCGGGAACAAGCGGTTCGCGGCGATCGACGACGCGGTGGGCGACGAGGGGTGGAAGATCGTCGGGCTGACGCGGCTGAGTCCCGTCTTCCCCTTCAATCTGCTCAACTACGCCTACGGCCTGACGAAGGTGTCGCTGCGCGATTACTTCTTCGCGAGCTGGATCGGGATGATGCCGGGCACCGTCATGTACGTCTACATCGGGTCGCTCGCGGGTGACCTTGCGATGCTGGGCGCCGGCGAACGCGCCCGCACGACCGGCGAGTGGGCGCTCTACGGAGTGGGGCTCCTCGCGACGGTCGCGGTGACGGTCTTCGTGACGCGCCTCGCGCGGCGAGCGTTGCGGCGTCGGATCAACGTGGAGCCGGCCGGTTGAGGTCGTCCGACGGCGGACGTCGGACGAGCAAGGCCATGGCCGCTGCGCCGACGAGCGAGAGCGCCGCCGCGGCGCGGTAGACCCACGCCACCGAAAACGCCTCGATCGCGATCCCGCCGAGCCAGCTTCCAACGATGCTGCCCAGTCCGAAGAAGACCGAGGGCGCGATCGCCTGGAAGAGCGACCGGTGCGCGGCCGGCGCGATGGAGTCGATATAGTCCACCGTCGCCGCGAGGAAGAGGCCGAACGTGAGACCGTGCGAGAGCTGCAGAAGTAGTATCCCGGGGGCCGATCCGAGCAGCGAGTAGGCGAACAACCGCACGCCCATGAGCAGCAGCAGCGAGGCGATCAGGCCGGGGCCCCGCCGGCGACGCAGCAGCAATCCGGAGATGAAGAGGAACGGCACCTCGCTCACCGCCGCGATCGAGTGCGCGAAGCCGACGTCGGAGAGCGACCCGCCGACCGAGTCGAGGAGCAGCGGCAGGAAGGTCATCGCCGCGCGGAAGCCGACGAAGGTGACGAACGTCGCGGCGAGGAGCACGAGGTAGCCCGGGTTCGCGAAGACCGCGCGGAGGCCCTCGGCGAAGTGTCGCCCGCTGCGTGCCGACCGGACCGCGCCGCGTCGCGGCATGAGGAGCGCGAGCACGGCCACCCCCGCCGCAACGCCGGCGTAGATCCGGAAGAGAATCGGGATCCCGAACCGCTCGGCAACGCCCCCGAGAACGAGTGCCGCCGCCGCGAAGCCCATGGAGCCGAAGCCCCGGGCGACCCCGTAGCTGAGACCCGGCTCGATCCTGCGGCGCGCCATGATCCAGGCGTCAAGGACCGCGGGGAGCGAGTTCGCGCTCAGCGAGTAGACGAGCGCGATCGTGACCACGATCACGTAGGCGTCCACCGACGCCGGGAAGGCGAGCGCGGCCAGCGCGGCGACCGTCATCGCACCGGCGACCAGCCAGCGAGGCGAGCTGAGCCGGTCGCTGAGCGAGCCGATGATCGGCTGGCCCACGATGGCGAAGCCGAAGACGGCTGACATCACGAGGCCGGTCTGACTGGGCGAGTAGCCCCGGTCGGTGAGAAAGGGCACCGTGAACGCCTCGAAGCAGACGATGGACGCCCAGAAGAGGAACTGAATGGCGGCAAAGCGAGCGGTTTCCGCCCGGCCGGTACGCGTCATGGATGTGCCGGTCTCGAGACTACGCGATCAGGCGCCGTGTGAACTCGACGTCGAGCAGGACGTCGTCGATGTTGCCCTCGGTGAGGTTGACCTCGATGATGAAGGTGTCCACGCCGGTATCGAGCGCGGCCTTGATCGCGTCCTCGACGCCGCAGGTACCCTCGCCGAGACGGGTGGGGCCGTCTTCGTTCGTGTCGTTCACGTGGAGCGAGCAGACGCGTCCCTCGTACGTGCGGATCCAGTCGGGAAGCGAGATACCGCGTTCGGGTCTGAACTGGCCAATGTGAAACTGCGCTTGGAGCTCCGGCATGGCGTCGAGCAAGTGTTCCATGATGTACTTGTCGTCGGCCTTCTCGAGCTCCATGTGGTGATTGTGATAGCCCAGCGACAGCCCATCGGCCTCGAGCCGCTCGGCCATCTCGCGGAACTTCGGGACGAGCGACAGCCACTCGCCCAGGCTGTCGGCCTTCGCGAAGGGAATGACCCAGTGCCTCGATCCGTAGTCGAGCAGGAAGTCACGCCACTGTTCGTAGTTCGCGTCGTACTCTGCGACGGTCATGTGGCCGCAGGTGAGCGAGAGACCGGCGCGCTCGATGCTCGAACGCAGCGAGTCGATCGACATGCCCGAGTCCGGGTCCGCCGGCACGGCCCCGCACCACGGCTCGATCGTCTCGATGCCGAGCTGCCGCACCGCGTCGAACGCGGCGTCCCATCCGCCTTCGAACGCGCGGAGACTGAAGAGTTGGTACGCGAGCGTATTTGCCATTGATTCCTCCTTCGCGGGATGCGTCGACGAGCATAGCACGGGTGGGCGTGCGCGGCCTACTCGAACGCCCAGACGTAGTCGAGACCGTTCTGCATCGTCATCAGCCCCACCTGACCCGAGTGGTAGAGCCAGCTCGCGGTGACGTGCATGATGACCTGGCCGACGGTCTTCGGGCCGCGGCCACCTGCGAGCGTCGTGCCGATCGGCTGCTCGAGGCTCCCGGCCGGCGCGAGCGTCGCGACCATGAGGTCTTCGCGCGTCTCGCGGCACAGGGTGACGAGCTCGTCGACCGGCATCGTCCACTCCTGCGGTTCGTAGAGGTGGTCGAGCTTCCCTCGCTCGAGGATCGCGACCGTCTCGCTCGACAGACGATGCTCGCCTACCTTCGCGAGCCAGACGAGCTCGGCCCAGTTCATGTGGACCACGAGGTCGCCCGCGGAGAACGGCGAGCCGCCGGTTCGGGTCCACATCGCCTCGTGCGACATGTCGGCGATCAGGTCGATACACCGCTCCCGCGCCTCGTCGAGCACCGCGGCCGCGTACCCGACGTCCGGGTTCGAGAAGCCGGCGAGCGGGGACAGGTCGTAGCGTCGTCCGCGCCGATTCGTGAGCCTCTTCATGGATGGCCCTCCTCCCTCGCAGCGTAGCACGGGACCGGCTGCACGCGCACTTCGGTTTGCGGGGCCGCTCACCCTCCGTAGACGCTCGCCATGCGCCACGCGTCGAGCCGAAGAAGGCGCGCCGCGCGGCCCCGCGCGCGCAGCGCGACTCCGGTGCTGTCGTCGCGGTCCGGGTAGACGCGCGCGGCGAGCGCCTGCCTCCCGTTGACGAAGACCTCCACGATGCTGCGGTCGACGAAGACGCGCAGATCGAACGGCTCGTCGTCCTCGAGCAGGACGTCCGTGCTCTCGGCGAGGCGGCACAGGACGTCCGGCCCCGTCGACGATCGCGTGGTGTCGAGCGATACCGCGCTCGGACAGCGCACCGACCGGTGGTCGCGTCCGTAGTCGTGCCTGCGATAGCCGCCCCGCGGTACACAGACGACCCGCGTTACCTCCTCGGCGCCGGCCGACCGCAGCACCTGCAGCTCGACCGCGGCGGCCTTACCCGGGTCGATCCGCACCTGGAGCTCGAGCGCGGTTCCGCCGATCTCCTCGAGCACGACGTCCTCGTTGGCCGGTAGCTCGCGGTCCGCGATCTCGCGGTGGCCGCGTCGGAGCGACGCAAGGTCGCCGGCCGGCTCGATCCGCAGCTGGTCGCGGTGCGGTCCGTCGGCGAGCGTGAAGCGCCGGGCGAGCGTCATGATCTGATCCCAGCCGTTCGGAGCTCCCGGAATCGCGGGGTTCATGTTGAAGATGCCCACGACCGACCCATCCTCCGCCGGTGCGGCCGACGGAGCGTGGACGCCGCCCGGCCCGACCGGTCCGAAGTTGAAGCGTCCGCCGTCGGTGACGACGAAGCTGTGCGCCTCGCGGTCGTAGTCGCCGAGCAGGTAGCGGCCGCCGCTCATGTGGCTGAAGTGCAGGAGGATGTGGTGATCGCCGATCGGCCAGAAGTACGGGCACGCGAGGTCGTCGCCGACGAGCGAGATCGCGTCGTTCACGACGAAGGGGTGGACGTACTCCCAGTTGACGAGGTCGGTCGACCGATGGAGAAACGCGTTCGCGCGCTCCTTCCCGCCCGGTCCGGTGGGCAGCGAGCCGCCGGTGAGCGCGTAGTAGACCTCACCCTCCTTCCAGATGCACGGATCGAAGACCGCGTAGGGGAGCTCCGGGTCGTCGGGTCCGGCCATGGGGATGACCGGCCCGTCGCCCAGCTTCTCCCAGCTCAGCAGCAGCGGATCGCTCGAGACGGCGACCATCGTGCCCGCCTTCGTGCCGTGGTAGATGGCGATGACGCGGTCGTCTTCCACCAGCGCGCTTCCCGAGAAGCACCGGTCCTCCGGTCCGGGGTAGATTGCGTAGGGGAGGTCGCGCCAGTGCACGAGGTCGTCGCTGACGGCGTGGCCCCAGTGCTGCCGCGGGTCCTCGGGCGGGTAGGCCTGGTAGAAGAGGTGCCAGCGCCCCTGCCAGCGGCAGAGACCGTTCGGGTCGTTGAGCGTGCTCTCCGGGCTGACGAAGTGGAACGCCGGGCGGTAGCGGTCGTCGGCGTATCGCGCGCGGCTCTCGGCGAACCTGCGGAGCAAGGGGTTGTCGGCGAGCTGCCGCTCCTGCTCGCCAAGGTCATCGGCAAACGCGAAGCGTGGGACCCGCGAGGGAGGGTTGGGGGGATAGCCGCGGGGGCGAGTCGGGCCGATGTCCTTGGATTCGTGGTTCACGGATGCTCCTCGGGGTGTCGATTGGCGACCTTGCGTCGCACGCACTCTATCGCGAACGGGCGGACCGGTGCTACCGCGGACAAGCCGCCCCCTGTACACGCGGCCCGACTTTCGGTGTACTCGGGTGCAGAAGGGAGTACGCATGACACAGACGCTCGACTGGACCTTCCCGCTTCCGCGCACGCACACCGGTGTCCCGCTGGGCAACGGCCGCACCGGGCTCATCGTGTGGGGCGGCGGCTCGACGCTGCGGATCACCGTGGGCAGGGCCGATCTCTGGGACCACCGTGGGGGCATGCCGTGGACCGAGCGGCAGAACTACCACGACATACGGGCTCGTCTGGAGGCCAACGACGAGGAGGGGATACGCGATCTCTTTCGCCCGGAGACCGCGCGCACACCGGGGCAGCCGGCGAAGCCGTCGGTGCTGCCGCTCGGGCGGGTCGAGCTCACGCTCGCCGAAGGCTGGGAGCTCACGACCGCCCGGCTCGATCTCGAGTCCGGCGAAGTGCGCGTGGCGTACGCGCGCGGCGAGGCGACGAAGGAGCTTCGAGTCGGGCTGCACCCGGAACGCGACCTGGCGTGGGTCGTCAATCTCGCCGACCTCGCGCGTGTCGCGCCGGTGACGAGCTGGGACCTCCTGGGAGATCGGCTGGAGTCGCTCTCGTTCGAGCCGCCGGTCGCGCTGGGCGGGTCGGCGGTTGACGGGCCGGCGGGCGGTTGGTTCTGGGCGCTTCCGGAGGACCCGGGCGTCTGGGTCGCGTGGGGACGCGCCGAGCGGGGGCCTGTCCATCACGATTCGCTCGCGATCGCCGTCGGGCGGGCATCGGACGCGCAAGCCGCAGATGGCGCGCGAGCCGCCGCGCTCGCGTCGGTCGACGTCGAGCGCGCCCGCGACGAAACCCGCTCCTGGTGGCGGCGCTACTGGGCGCGGACGCCGCGCATCGGCCTTCCCAACGTGGGGCTCCAGGAGACCCACGACTACGGGCTCTACCTCTTTGCCGGGCTTACCAATCCGAACGGAGTGGCCGCGACGCTCCAGGGCCCGTGGATCGAGGAGTACGACTTCCCGCCGTGGTCGAGCGACTATCACTTCAACATCAACGTGCAGATGTGCTACAGCCCGGCGGTGCGGGCGGGGCTCTTCGACCACCTCCGTCCGCTCTTCGAGCTCGTCTGGTCGTGGCGCGATCAGCTGCGGCGGAACGCGCGCAACTTCATCGGCGTGGAGGACGGCTACATGCTGCCGCACGCGGTGGACGACCGGTGCACGTGCATGGGCACCTTCTGGACCGGTACGATCGACCACGCGTGCACCGCGTGGGTCGCGCAGATGATGCACGACTACGCCGACTACTCGGGCGACGTCGAGTTTCTCCGCGAGGTCGCGCTGCCGTTCATGAAGGGCGTCTTCTCGGTCTACCGGGCGATGATGGAGGACGACGGCGAAGCGCTTCGGTTGCCGGTCACCGTCTCGCCCGAGTACCGAGGCGCGAGCATGGACGCGTGGGGTGCGAACGCGAGCTTCCAGCTCGCGGCGGTCCACAGGCTCTGCGAGAACCTGACCGCGGCCGCCGCGGCCGTGGGCGAGGCGCCCGACCCCGCGTGGACGGAGGTGAGCCGCCGCCTTCCGCAGGCGACGCTCACCGGCGGCGAGTCGCCGCGGATCGCGTTGTGGGAGGGCGTCGACCTCGAGGAGAGCCATCGGCATCACTCCCACCTTGCCGGCATCGTACCGTTCGATACGATCGACCCGCTCTCCGCCGACTGGTCGACAATCGCGACGAACAGCCTTCGCCACTGGATAGGCGAGGGCATGGGGCTCTGGTCGGGATGGTGCGTGTCGTGGGCGTCGCAGCTGCACGCACGGGTCCACAACGGCGAGGGAGCCGAGTTACTGCTCGAGCTGTGGCGGCGCGTGTTCACCAACGAGGGCCGCGGCTCGATGCACGACGCGGTGATGAACGGGCTCACGCTGATGGGAGCGCCGCCGCTCCTCCCGCGCGGAGACGCCGGCGGCGGAGGCGACAGCGGCAAGGGATCGACGAGCGGGAGCATCCTCACGCAGGCCGAACGGATGCAGCTCGACGGTGCGATGGGAGCGCTCGCGGCGGTTCAGGAGATGCTCCTCTACGCGCAGGGCGGAGTAATCCACGTATTCCCGGCGATACCCGAGTCGTGGTCGACCGCGTCGTTCGAGCGTATGCGCGCGCCCGGCGGTCTCGCGGTCTCCGGCTGGTACGAGTCGTCGGACGCGTGGACGGTGGAGATCACCGCGACGCGCGCGACGTCGGTCGCGCTGCGCCTGCCGGGAGACTCGTACGAGGCCAGCGATGCCGCCGGAACGCCGGTTGAGCTCCGGGACGTCGATGGGGGTGAGTGCTCCCTCGAGCTCGAAGCCGGGGAGACGGCGGTGTTGTCCGTCCGGTAGGGGTGCCGCGGTCGCCTATCGCTCGGTTCCGGGCTCCCTTTCGGCGCGGTCCTTCCAGCGCTCGAGCTCCTCTTCGAGCTCGCCCTCGCGGATGGGCTTGGCGAGGAAACCGTTCATCCCCGCGGCGTAGCACGTTTCGATGTCCTCGCCGTAGGTGTGCGCGGTGAGGGCGAGGATGGGCACGGGGTCGCGGTCCTGCTCGAGCTCGTCCGCGCGAATCCGCTCGGTCGCTACGATTCCGCTGATCCCCGGCATCCCGAGGTCCATGAGCACGAGGTCGTACCGCGGAGCGTCGAGCGCCTTCGCGACCGCCTGCACCCCGTCGACCGCTTCGTCGGTGGTGTGGCCGAGCGCCTCGAGGTGGCGCGTGAGGTAGAGTCGGTTGATCGCCTCGTCCTCGCAGACGAGGATGCGCAGCGACGCCGAGCGGGGTGCCTGCGCGGCGGAGGCCGGGGTCTGATCCTCCGTGCCGGTCGGTGCGAGGTCGGCCGCTCGGCCTTCGGACGCGGGTTCGAGCGGGAGCAGAACGGTGAATCGGCTACCGCGTCCCGGCTCGCTGTCGACCTCGATCGTCCCGCCCATCGCATCGACGACGCGCCTGACGATCGCGAGTCCCAGGCCGACACCGCGCGCCGTCTTCGCGTACCCGTTGTCGAGCTGGCGGAACTGCTCGAAGATCTGCTCGCGCTCGTCCGGATCGATCCCGATGCCGGTGTCCTCCACCTCGATCCGGTACCGACGTACCGGCTCCTCGGGAACCGCGGCGACCTCGACGCGTACGTTCCCTTCGCTCGTGTACTTGATCGCGTTGCTGACGAGGTTCGTCAGTACCTGGACGAAGCGGTTCGGATCGCCCACGACGAGAGAAGGCGCACCCTCGAGGCCGACGTCCACGGTGAGCTCGATTCCCTTCTCCCGCGCGGCGGCGGCGAAGAGCTTCTCCACGTATCGGGCCGATTCCGCGATCGAGAACGGGGCACGCGTGAGCCGCAGCTCGCCCGCCTCGATTCGTTCGAAGTCGAGCAGGTCGTTGACGAGCGTCGTGAGATTCTCCGACGTCGTGCGCAGGTAGCGCAGATACTCGCGCTGGCTCAGGTCGAGCGCGCTGTTCTCGAGCAGCGACACCATCCCGGTCATGCCGGTCAGCGGGGTGCGGATCTCGTGACTCATGTTGGCGAGAAAGAGCGACTTCTCGCGGGTCGCTCGTTCGGCGAGCGCCCGGGAGCGCTCGATCTCGGCGGTACGTTCGCTGACCTTTTTCTCGAGCTTCTCGTTCAGCCGCTCCTGCTCGACGAGTCGGTCGTGCGCCGAGCGCTGCCGGCGCTGGACGGCCAGGAACGCGGCGAGCGCGACCACGGTAGCGAGCGCCGCGTAGCCCGCGTACGCGACGTTCGATCCCCACCAGGGCGGGTTCACGACGATGGGGACGCTCACCCCGCGATCGTTCCAGTTGCCGCGGCTGCCCGCGCCGCGGACGCGCAGCGAGTACCGTCCGGGTGGTATGTTCGTGTAGCTCGCGTAGTTGCGGTTTCCCGGCGTGTTCCACCCGTCGTCGAACCCCTCGAGCGTATAGGCGTAGCTGTTCTTCTCCGGGCTCGAGTAGTCGAGCGCGGAGAACTCGAACGAGAAGTACGAGTCTGCGTGGTCGAGCTCGACGGGCTCGTACTGGTCCGGCGCCGAGCGCTCGAGCCGCCGGGGCGAGCCGAGCACCTTGAACTCGGTGACAACGACAGGCGGTGCGTACTCGGCCTCTGCCTGCGCCGCCGTGTCGACCACCGTGATTCCCTCGCTGCTCCCGAAGTAGAGCGCGCCGTCCGGGCCGGGTGCAACCGCCTGGGTGAGCTCGTTCGAGAGCAGGCCGTTCGAGACGTCGAGCGTTCGGGCCTCGCCGGTGTCCGGATCGTAGACGGAGATGCCGCGATTTGTGGGGAACCAGAGGCGGCCCCGGTCGTCGTCGATCGCCGCGACGACGTGGTGACTCGCCAATCCTTCCTCGGTGGCGATGAGCTCGAAGCCGTCGGTCTCGTAGTCGTAGCGATTCACGCCGCCGCCGGCGGTCACGACCCAGAGCACACCGGAACGATCCTGGTGGACCATGCGAACGTTGTTGTTGCTGATGCCCTGCGGGTCGTCCCGGTCGTGCAGATATCGGGTAATGCGACCCGTGACGGGGTCGAGCCGATTGAGCCCGTGGTTGGTAGCGATCCAGACATCGCCACGTTCGTCGAAGACGATGCTCCTGACGAGGTTGTCCGTGAGGCTGCCTGGATCGTTCGGGCGATGCGAGACGATCCGATGCCCGCCGGTATCCGGATCGTAGACGACGATTCCGGTCGTATGCGTCCCCAGCCAGAGCTCGCCGTCGGGCGATTCGGCTATCTCGAAGATGGTGTCTTCGGGAAGCTCGCCTTCGCTCGCGAGGATCCGTTCGAAGGCGTCGATCTCCGCTACGTAGCGGTTGAGCCCCAGATTCGTACCGACCCAGAGCCGGCCCTGCGAGTCGCGAAAGACCTCGTTGACAATGTCGTTGCTCAGCGAGTCGGGATCCGCCTCGTCGTGGCGATACCGACGGAAGGACCCGGTCGCCGGGTCGTACCGGTTGAGACCTCCGTTGTACACGCCCGCCCAGAGGGTGCCGTCGGGATCTACGCGGATCGTCTCTATCTTGCCGCTGGCGATGGTCGATGGATCTGCTGGATCGTGGACGAACGCGCGGAACCGATTCTCCCAGGGTACGTACGCGTTGACGCCGCCGCCGTTGGTCCCGATCCACACGATCCCGGACTCGTCCTCGAGGAACGAGTACGCGACGTTGTGCGACAGGCGCGCTGTGCGCGGGTTCGCACCGGCAACAATGGAGGTATGCTCGCCGGAATCCGGGTCGATGACGCAGATGCCCCCTCCCCAGGTGCCGACCCACAGATGCCCGGACGAGTCGAACATCATCGTGTAGATGTCGTCGTTCTCGAGCCGGATCGTCTCGACGATCCCCGTTTGCGTGTCGAGCCGCGAGACGCCGCCGTCCCACGTGCCCAGCCACAGGACGTGGTCGTCGTTCGGGTCGGGCAGGATGCTCATCACGTAGTTCGACGGGAGTGAGGTGTCTGCGGGACCGTCGGCGGTGATGGTCTCGAACCCGTCTTTGGCCGGTACGTACCTCGACAGCCCGCCGTAGGTCCCGACCCAGACCCGGCCGAGACGGTCGGTCCGGATGTCGCGAACCACCTTGTTCGGGAGCGCGTCCGGCGAGCCGTCGGGCAGGTAGCGGTCGAAGCCTCCCGTCGGGGGGTCGAAGCGGTTGAGCCCCTCGAGCGTGCCGATCCAGAGCCGCTGTTCGGCGTCGCGTTCGACCGCGACGACCACGTTGTTGCTGAGCGATCGCGGGTCCTCGGGCGCGTGATCGTACACGGTGAAATCGCGGGTGCGAGGGTCGAAGCGGTTCAGGCCGCCGTAGGTGCCCAGCCACAAGACGCCGGAGGCGCGGTCGTAGTGCATGGTCTGAATCAGGTTGTGCGAGAGCGAATTGCGGTCGAACGGGTCGTGCTCGAAGCGCTCGATGGAGTACCCGTCGTACCGGTTGAGCCCGGACTGAGTCCCGAACCAGATGAACCCTTCGTTGTCCTGGACGATCGACGAGACGGACGAGCTCGACAGACCGTCGGGGATACCCAGATGGTCGAAGCGAATGTCGCCGGAGAGCGGATCCGTTCCGGCGGGACCGACGAGGATGAAGAGCAGTATCGCCGCGAGGACGCACCGCACCGTGAAGGGCGTCATGCCGTGAGTATTGAGGTAATAATTTTATTTGTCAATATGGAGGTTTAAGGTTTCGTCGCGGCCAGGGTCAGAAACCGGTTTC